>NZ_JACHMZ010000001.1:6251730-6569423 GCF_014205165.1 Micromonospora carbonacea
TCCGCCCCAATGTCCTGCTGGAAGCCGGCATGGCGCTGGCACTCCAGCGAAGCCGCACGGTCATCATCGAGATCGGGACCCTGCGCCCGGTCTCCGACCTGGCCGGTCTCAACACCATTCACTTCGACGGCACGGTCGAGAGCCTCCACAAGATCGTCCAACGCCTCAAGGGCGCCGGATGTGTCGTCAACACGAACGGCACCGATTGGTTGGACGTCGACCGATTCAGGAACCTGGCGGCGTACGACCGTACGTTCTGACACCTCGGTCCGAGATGGCATTGCGACATGCCGCAGTCCTCGACGAGGATCGCAGCATGGACGGCAGTCGATGACTCAGCGGGCACTGCGTATCTGGGCCACCCAGTCCTTCGCCGCCTTCGGCGTGTTCGCCCTGCTGGCCCAGTCCTACCAGGCGGTCTGGGACCGCTCGCCGTTTCCGGGCCATGCGGGTCTGGTCGCCGTCGTGATGGCCGCCGGGTCGATCGCGTTCGGGCTGCTCCGCGCCCGTCCGGCCTCGGCGGTGACCCGGTCGTTCGACCATCCCCGTTGCCGGATCGCGATCGTCCCGGGAGACCTGTTCGAGCAGCAGGACGCACATCTGGTCATCGGGTTCACCGACGTGTTCGACACCGATCCGGCTGACAGCAGGATCGTAAATGAGGGGAGCGTCCAGGCACAGTTCCTCAGTCGTGAGTACGACGGCGACCTGAACCGGCTGGACGCCGACCTGCGGACCGCACTGGCCGGTGAGCCGACCCGGTCGACGGTACTCCGGGCCGACAAGGCCCACGGGAAGCTAGACCGCTACCCGCTCGGAACCGTGGCCGTACTGGGCATGCCACGCCGGCACTTCTTCTGTGTCGCCTACAGCACGATGTCCGGCGGTCTGGTCGCACGTTCCTCGGCGGATGTCCTGTGGCACAGCCTCTCCCGGCTATGGGACGCGGTGGAAGAACATGGCGGGCGGCAGCCACTGGCCATGCCGGTCACCGGTGCGGCCCTGGCCCGGGTGGACGCACTGGACCAGCAGTCGATCGTGCGGCTCATCCTTCTGTCGTTCGTCGCCGCATCCCGTGAACGCCTGCGCACCAGTCAGCTCCGCATCGTGCTGCGACCGGAGGATTTCGCCAGGATAGATCGTTTGGAGCTCCGGGCATTCCTCGACTCCCTTTAGGGCGTCTCTGCTGGGGTGGACGGTTCAGAAGTCCTCGAATCGGTTCGTGTCCAGCCAGTCCGTGCCGTCCGTCTCGACGGCGTAGCCGAGACGTCGCAGCAGCTGGGCCAGCTGATGGAGACCGACAGGGCTCGCACCGTCGAGATGGACGGCGAACCGGCCGCTAAGCGCGTCCGGTAGACCTGCCCTACCCAGCCGCACCAGGATCGTGCGGTCGGGTTGCAATGCGACGGCCATGCCGGCGAGCACGTCAGGTGACCCGCCGGGACCGGGCGCGAAGAGCACCAGAGAGGCGGTGTGGTCGGCGAACGCCTGCCGGAGCACCGCACCGCGCTCGGGGGCGACGCTGCCGGTCCGGGCGACCAAATCATCCCATTCCAGAGGTCGCAACCTGATATCGCGGAGAAAATCGAAGAGCGCCTTGCGAGCACGTTCGGCGTCGCCGTGGATTACGAACAGCTCCCGCTTCGGCTCATCCCGCGGTGCGTGCCGTGGCGAAGGTGGATCCGGCGGCCTCTTCGGCGGCCGAGGCGGCACCGGCCCACCGACCCAGAGCCAGGCCAGCTTGTCATACGACGTGGCCCGCACCCGCAGCTGCGTGAAATGGCCAGTGTTCAGACCGGAATGCCCCTCGGCGATGACGTTCGCGTGCAGACGGTCCGAGATCAGAGCCGCCAGGTCCGCGTCGGCATGGTCGGTGACGGCCCTGCGCAGGGCCTCGCTGTCCAGCAGCCGGCCGGTCTCGATGACGGTGTCGCCGGTGAACCCGATCGCCGCCGCGTGGAACGGCCCGGCCGCCACCGACAGACGCAGCCGAATCCGATCCTCCGGATGCGCGGCGTTGTCGGCCGCCACCAGCGCACGCCAGCCGTTGAGCAGCTTCGGAAGTGCGAGATGCGGCTCAATGCGCGCGGGAAGAACGACCGTCATCCCGTCACCTGCGTCCTGATGATCCGCGTCGTGCATTGCCAGGCCGATGTCATCGAAGACCCGTCGCACGATTTCGGCCAGCCGCCGCCGTATCTCCATCTGCTGCAGCACTGTGCGGCCGGTGAACGCGACCACGTCGACCCCGAAACACATCCGCTGTTCCATCGTGACGGGCTGCGCCGGTGCCGGCTGCGCGGAACGTACGACGACTGCCGAGCGCGGGGGCGCCGGATCCACCGAAGACGGGAGCACCTGTCGTGTCCGTTCCGCCCGGATGCGGACCTGTTCCAAGAAGTAGACGTCGTCGGCGAGCCACTGCGTCAACGCCGGCGCCAGGGCCCGATCCGTGGGCAGTGGCTCCGCCAAGGCTGACGTCATGTTCTCGCGCGCGATGTCGACGCTGCGCCGCATGCTGTTCAGCGCTTGCAGCGTGCCGATCACGGCGGCCTCGTCGGCAGCGAGTCCGTCCGCCTCATCTGCGGGCGAGCGTCCGGCGATCAACAGCTCGGTGATCCGGTCCATGCGGGTTGCGGCGCGGTACCGGACTCGATCCAGCTGGCTCCCGTCACCACGGACGCGGGCCGCATAGCGCAATTTGGCGGCGTGCATCAGATAGCGGCCCAGCGGCGGTAGGAGCACGTCGCCGGAGCTCCAGGTAAACCGGCTAAGGCGGTCGTCCTCGTCGGGTCGGCCCAGCACGACGAGTCGCCGCAGCGCGTGGTCGCCCCCCGGTGTCACCTCCCAGACGGTGAAGTGATCAACAGGCGTTTCCCTCGTCCACCACCGATCGCCGTCATCATCCTGCTCCGGCAACGCCGCGCGCACGTCGGCTTGCTCAGGTTCGGCCGACTTCGCCTGATAGATAGCGGCACCGCCCAGCAGTGCGCTGACGCCGCCTGCGGTCAGGCCCCGCCACCACCGGCTGTACTCGATCCACCCGGGGGCGACTGCGGCGCCGACCCGATTCCGCCGCACCGGCGGCGCCAACGGTGTGGCCATCACCAGCGAGACGTTCAGGACGTCGTGCTCGCGTCGCGCGATGGCTTGGAAATTGACGGCCGGGTCCTGAAGTCCCGCCAGCGCACCTTCTGGCATGTGGGCATCGACGGGAAGGTTCGCGGGCAGCGAGGTGCCGTCGATCGCGCGCGTCATGCCCAGCTGGGTACGGCACGCTTCCCACAGCAGCGCCACCTGATGCAGCGCGAGCTCGGCGTCCGGCCCGCTGAGCGGAGCGAACAGGTGTAAAACGAACTCCTGCTCAGCGATCGGGTCGGTCACCACGGTCGCCCCTGGTCGGCGGCGTGTCCTGTTGCTCCCTGCTCTGGCGGTGTGGATCCCCGGTTAGCGAATGCACGAGCGTGTTCCGGCGATCGAGAACCGGCTCCGGCATTCCGCCTTTCTCAGCCGATCCGATCCGATGCGCCCGTACTGGCCCGCTCAGCTCCAGCTCAACGACGACGTCCCGAACCTCGTCGGCTTCCCCGGTGGCGAGGGCCACCTCGAGCCGGCTCAGCAGGATTTCGATGTGTTCCCACCGCTCAGGCACCAATTCCCACAAGACCATATCCTGCAACAAGTCCAGCGCGTCGCCGATCGTCTCGGCGTCCCAGCCCTCGGAGCGTTCCATGGCCAACCACAATAGCCATCACATGCCCTCGCCAAGACCACCCGATCCGCTGACCTTTCGGACTGACCTGTAGCCGGGGGTATCGACGTCCATGCCGGGCTGAACCTCGTACGGGTGCGCCTCAGCGTCGTCGCGACCGCACCGGCCTGCTGGAACTTCCGACCACCACGAACGCGGCCCACACCTGTGGGAGCGTGGCGGCATGGCGCGACCCGGCAGACACTCCAGTCTCGGCCGCGAACTGTTTCAGGTCCCCGGGACCGGCATCGCGCATCCATCGCTGCGCCCTTGCCATAGCCCGCGCCGGAGTGTCACCGTCCCGATAGTTGGCGTAAAAGCGGCTTACCAACAGCGCCCCGAACTTGTCGTTCGTACGCCACAAGGAGCCGACCACAGCCGCCGCTCCGGCGTAACCGAGTAGCCCCGGAAGTCCGAGCGCCTCATCGGGAGTACGGACGATATCGGTGACCGCACTCTCGCAGGCAGAGGCGACCACCAGCTGCACGTCACGTAGGAGGTCGTGATCAAAGAGGTCGAGTGCACTCAGCTTGTCGAATCCCGCGAGATAAAGGCACGACCGCAGCGGCTCTACCGGGTCATAGCTGCCGTGGCAGGCGAAATGGACGTGGGTGGCGTCCCGCACCCGGGCGAGGACCCCCTCCCGGGTAGCCGTGGCTCCGGGGAGATCATGCACCCGACCGCTGAAGAGCCTCCGCACGGCGGCGACCTCCCGTACGGTGTGGGATAGCGCGTCGTCGGGCCGCACAGTGAGTAGCCTGGCCTCGTCAGACGGCACCGCGCCTTGCGCGGCGAGCAGCGCTCGAGCGGACGGCGTATACGAGACGTCGGCATCGTCGATGAAGTAACGGGTTTGGCCGGCTCTGCGGTAGCGCGCAGCATGCAGCGGTAGGGCACCAAGCAGTCCCGTCGGCACTAGGACCACGCCGGGTGTCCCGCGCTTGACCAGCAACTCGCCCACCGCGCCGAGGAATCTGTTTCCTAGCAGGTCGAGCACCGCGTTGTCGTAAGGAGCCTCGACGGAGGTCAGAGTGTCGAAGAGGATGCCAACGGTGAGCGGGCCGAAGCACACAATAATCTCGCGGGAGGCGGTGACCAACAGGGCGGCGCTGCCGGGTCGGGCGGTGAGCAGGTAGCAGATCGGCGCTTCAGGCGAAGCGGCTCGAAACGGAACATCCTCGGGTCTCTTTGCAAAGTTCTCGAACTTGGGTAGTGCCCGGATTGCCTCCAGCGCCGCTCCCATCCGAGACTGCGCATCGGCCAGCATGCCGCGTACCTGCCAGCGCTGCGCCTCGTCCTCTGGTAGGAGGAGGCGTTGTCGGCGTTCGGCTTCGGCAACGAGCAGGACGGCGGCCTCGTAGTCCTCCGCCTGCCGGGCGGCTCGCGTACGAAGTCGCTCGATGTCGCTACGGTCCCGGTCCAGCAGTCGGCCGAGTTCACGCGCCCTGCCAGTCTCGAGGACTGCCACTGCCTCTTCGAGTCGACCACATCGGGCGAGGGCGTACGCGGCGTCTTGGTGCAGGCCAGCAGCGCGGGAGAGTTCGGCTTCGCGGCCGGCGCCGGTGACGACAGTGCCGTAGCGATTCTCGACTTCAGCAACGGCCTCGAGGAACAATTGCGCCGCATGTGGCCAGTCGTCCGCAGCCCCGTACCGATGCGCGAGGGCCGCGGACACCCTGCCAGCGTGTGCCGGCGCCATACCGGTAGTTGCCAGTTGATGGCAGCGCTCGAGCAGGTCCGTGACCAAATCTGCATCGCCAACTCGACCGCGTACGGTCAGGGCCTCTGCAAGATCAAGGGCTGACTCAACCCACTGCGAGGGCACCTCAGCCATCGGCCGGGCGGCAAGACATCGGGTCAGGAGGGCAACAATCCGATCGTGGTCCGGGTCGAAGAGCCGGCTCAGCGCGTAAGCGAGATTGCGACTGGCCTTACACTCCTCGCTGGCGGCGCCATGGTGCCGAAAGAGACGCACCGCCGTCTCGTAGAGGCGAACAGCCTCGGCGAGGAACTCGGCATCCAGTCTGGCCGATGACTCCAGAGCGTTGGCGAGGTTTCCGGCGATACCGGCGTGGATGAGCGGCGCCTGGTCGACCGGCACGAGCGCGAGGGCGTAGCGATAGGCCTCGATGGCCTCATGCGGAGCGGGTCGGCCTTCCCCGGCAGCCCGCATCGCGAGGACAGTACCGACGGCATCCGCGGCCTGTGCTTGATCAACCTGGCTCCCCTCCGCGTCGTAGAAGATCTGGGCAGCGCGAGCGTGGTGCAATGCCCGGTCGAGATTTGCGTCTCGATCACCGTCGATGCGAGCGCGGAGGACGAGGCTGAGGTTGGTGTGACATGCTGCGATTTTTTCCGCGTCTTCGAGCAACGAGAGTGCATTAGCCAAATACTCCTCTGCGTGGGCGAGGCTGCCCGGGACGTCTGCCAGCTCCTCCGCCGACCAGACGAGACCCAGGTCCATCATGGCGGTTGCATGAGCCTGCGGGTCATGCTCGATCGTCAGGATCGCAAGCGCCGCGATGATCCGATCCCGCGCCCGCCGCAAGGATGCACGCCGGTCCACCGGATACTCGAGATAGGCGTTGCCGAGCGCCAGCATCGTTCTCGCCCAATTGGCAGGGTGGGTCCGGCGACGGTAGGTCAGCAGCGCACGCCTCAGCGCTCGGATTGCGTTGTCGGACTCACCGCGCGGATCGGGGCCGCCCAGCTGACGCCACCAACTTCCCACCATCAGCAGCGCGGCGGCAGACTGCTCTTCCGCGCCCGCCTGTTCCAGTAGGTCCGCCGCTGCGGAAGCCCAGTCGATGGCCTCGCGTCGGCGGCCTCTCGCGCCAGCCTCAATCGCTAGCGCCCGCTGAAGAAGCAGGAAGCCGTGCACGGCGGGATACCGATCCGCAGGTACCGCCGTGATCATCGATTCGAGCACTGTCCCGATACGCTCGTCGTTTAGCAGCAACCGGCGGAGCAGCCCTCGCAATCGGTCCGGCAACTCGGCCGCACCCGACAGGTCCTGCAAAAACCGCCACTGCGCCTCGAGCCGTGCAGGCAAGGCCGAGTCCGGATGCGCCAACAGCACGTCCAACCGGCGGCGTTCCCGAGCAGAGCAGTCGCGGCGGAGCTGCAAGGCAAGATCCAGAGCGAGCTCTGTGAGAAGTAATGGCCGCTGAGCCACCAGCTGCTCAGCTACCGCCCTGGTGCGAGCCGCACACAATTGCCGGAGGTCCGCCTCTGTCTCCAGTTGCGTCCGCCACGCCACGACCTGCGGTTCTACGGGGAGGCGCGCCTCGGCCAGCTGCGCGTACCGGATGGCGTCCGGCAAATTACCGCACCGCCGGGCCAGGAACTCACTTGCGGCCAGGGCCGTTCCCGCAGCGGCGGACGGCGACGGCACGGCGTCGAATAGGGCGACCGCCTCGTCGAGAAGTTCGACAGCTGCTTCTATGCGGTCTTCAACCATGAGGGCTTCAGCGAGATCCCGGACGGCACGTGCCTCACCCTCGGGATCGCCAGTACCCCGGAACAGCTCCCGCGACTCTTCGGCGCACCTGACCGCCGCCTCGTGGTGGCCTGTCGCGAAGAGCATCTGCGAGACGTCGCCGAAGGCACGCGCTTCGCCGGCCAGGTCGCCGCACGCACGGTAGACGAGAGCTGACCGATGATACAGATCTGCAGCTTCACCATAACGGCGCGCGTTTCGCCGTAGCTGACCGAGGTGGGCGAGGGCTCGAGCGCGTAAGCCATCTTCACCGATCCGTCCTGCCCCGTCGACAACCTCGTGAGACAGTTGCTCTGCCGCGACATCGCGCTCAAGGTACTGCAAAGCGATTCCGAGATTCTGCGTGAAGATCAAGTATTGGTCGGCACGCACGGCAAGACGGCGGCCTCGTTCACTATGGTCAGCGACTGCCGGCCAGTCCTTCAGGACCACAAGAAAGGGGATCATTCCATTCAGCAGCTCCGCTGATTCCGGCACACCCGCCTCGGTCAACTGCGTCAACGCGGGCCGGACGGCTAGGAACCACTCCATCGCCGCGAGCCGCTGCCGGGCATCGCCGCTTGTGAACATCACCCGCGACTCCCTCATAAGATCGTCGCGCAGTCTGGCGTTCACGGCTCCAATCATGCCCTCCACCGCCAAAGTTCGAGGGCGGGCGAACGGGGAGCGCCGGACAAGTCCTGGCCACGCGGCGGGCATCGGCGGGATGTCCGCCAGGGCCACGACGAGTAGCCGGGCGGGTGTCTGCGGGCCGCTCGCCGCCGAGTATGGAGCACGCGTCGGCGAGCATCGAGACGGTTGACGTGCAAGACGGGACCGACCTGGTCCAGGGCGCCTGCGGGGCGGCCGTACGGTCCGAGCTGCCAGCCGTGTTCAACAGCAGAATCAGCAGCCCGGTGCAGCGCTCCCCCTGCGCGCGGCCCTGCTAGTACTTCAGTAGGGCCGCGCGCCGCTGGCGCGAGCGCGACGGTAACGATGGCGACGGTCGAGCGCGGCCGAGAGCATTCGTAGCCTGAAGACGCGACACCCGCACAACACCGCCGGCCGCCATGGCAGTCGCGTCGGAAGCGGCGCATCCTGCCCCCATACAGCAGGAGGTGTCACCGGCATGACGACATCAGGCGTGATCTTCAAACGGTGCGGATGCCGCGACGCGAACCGGCGGCGACTCGAGCGGTCCTGTCCTCAACTATCGGAGCGCAGACACGGCAGTTGGTACTTCCACTGCTCAGCCACGAACCTACTCGGCCGCCGCGAGCGGATCCGCCGTGGCGGCAACCCCTCGCAGGCCGCCGCCCGCCACGCTCGCGACGAATGGCTGACCGCCACGCAGGCGGACCGGACGGCACAGGGCTGGACGGTCGAGCGGTGGCTGCGGCACTGGCTCGACAACCGCACGAAGATCCGGCCCACCACCCGCTTTCACTACACCCGAGACGTCGAGAACGTCCTCATCCCGCAGCTCGGCCGCTACCGTTTGGCCGACCTCGACGCCCCGCTCCTGCGCACCGTGTTCGCGCAGATATCGGCGACGAGAAACAGCAAGGGCCGTCCGCAGTCCGCCTCGGCGATGAACCATCTGCGCACCACCCTGCGGGCCGCCCTCAACCTCGCGGTCAAGGAAGGCATCCTGGACTGCAACCCGGCCCGGCACATCGAGATCACCGGCTACCAGCAACCCCACGCCAAGGTCTGGACCGACGCCCGCGTCGAGTCCTGGGAACAGACCGGCGCCCGGCCGGCCGTCGCGGTCTGGACCGCCGACCACCTCGCCGAGTTCCTCAGCGCAGTGAACGACGACCCCCTGTTCGCCCTCTGGTGGCTCGCCGGCCTGCGCGGACTGCGCTGCGGTGAGCTGTGCGGGCTGCGGTGGTCCGACATCGACCTCGACCGCGGCACCCTGACCATCGAACGCAACCGCACCACCGCCGGCTACCAGACCGTCGAAGGCCAACCCAAGACCCCCGCCGGACGGCGGTCGGTCGGTCGCCCTCGACAAACGCAGCGTGCAGATCCTGCGCCCTCACCGGCATCGACCTACTTGCCTGGACCCATCACCTGCTCCTGGACGGCGAACTGGCCACCGCCGAGCCCAAGAAACTGCGCTACCGGCTACTACACGTCGCAGCCCGCATCACCCGCACCGCCAGACGCACCCGCCTACGCATCGCCGAGGGCTGGCCCTGGGCCGTAGACCTGGTCAACGCGTTCACGCGCCGGGCCGCGCTACCACAGCCAGTCACCTGAACCCTGCCCCCGCATCCCGACGAGCCAGCACTTGGAGGACCCCGGCCACCACGCCGGGCCATCAGCATGCCCGCGCATCCGGGACTCCGCCCAGCCGGCGTCGACTCACCCAGCCTGCTGCGCCTGCGCGACGTCGCAATCTGGACACGCCACAGCCGATCGCGCAACGCACGCGATGCGCGACAAGCGGTCGGGACACCCGAGCCTGGCATCACCTTTACCGAGTAGCCCTCATGGGCAGCCTGTCGTTGAGATCACCCGTTCCTCGCCCAGCGCCGAGGGATACCGTGCCGTGGTGCCCGTACGCCGGAAGCCACGTAACGGATGGTCACGCGATCATCGTCGCGCGGCCATCGCAGTGTTGCTGTCAGCCGCGATGATCGAGATCCGGGCGCTGGCGTCGAGCCCGGACCGGTCGAGACACCCAGATGGGCACCTTGCCGAGATCCGGCTCATTGCCGACGTCTGCCACAACCTGCCCTGGGCCGACCAGCCCCGGCCAGTCGGCGAGTACGACGGACTTGTCTGCACCTGGCAGACCGCCAACGACTTCCAGCGCTCCTGGCTCCGCAAGCACTTCGCCCGAGCCGGCATCGACACCGCGTTCTTGGAGCAGGCACCGCGCCTCCCACGGCCGGCCACCGCACCCGACATCCGGCCCACCTGGAAGCGGTGGCAACTCCCCCGGGACCCCACGTTCCTCGCGGTCGACTCACGCACCCTCGCCGACCTCGTGCGCCGGGCCCGGGCGGTCGACCACCACGACCCCACACACGGGCCAGTACGCACTGACTTCATCGAATGGTTCCTCGATCATCTTCACCCGAATGGCAAGCACATCCTCCGTCCCAGCCGCCACAACGAGACCCTCTTCCAACCCGACGGCCCGAACGACCTACGTCAGTACCGGGCCCTGGTGACCATGAGCGACGAGACGCTCATCGTCCACCACCCGCGCCTGCGCGCAACAGACGTCGCAGCACTGCCCACCAACCTTCACCTACTGCGTCGCCTACAGCTCGGCGCCGTTCCGCCTCGCCGACAAGAAACCGACGCCGGCCTCTGGGCACGCCAACACCTCGCCACACAGCCCAACTGCCGCGACTGCACCGCAGTCAACACCCCAAGCGATGTTGACGCGACGAATCAGCCTCCAATCGACCCACCGGCAACCTCTTGAGGACCCCCTTCGAGCTCTTCTATCCCGTCCCGCCCAGCCCCGAAAGGCAGTCTCCTCACCACGAAGGGCATGTCCTGGCAAGCGGACCAGTCGACCCACGTCCCGCCCCCAGAGACAAGGCGGGAATCAGATGCCCGAGGCCAACGATCGTCACCGCCGATGATCGCCTCAATGACATCCCGACCCACGCGCGTCACCCGCGCCAGCCCAGGTCAACGGCGACCAACCGACCGACATCCACCTCGGAAACCAAGATCCACATCGTCGACCACAGTGGCCGATGGCCGATGGCCGACCCCTGAAGTACCAGCGCCCCGACCATGATCCAGACCAGGCGACACGCAAACGCACTGGTCAGCACCAACCAGCACGAACCACCGCCGAACCAGCACGCCGACATAGGAGCACCACCAGAGCACCAGATTCCAAATCCTGGGATGATCCGTCCCAGCCCGCGAAAGCGATCAAGGCCGCGACCCGCGTTTCCGCTGGTCACGGCCTTGATCGTGAAGTGTGCACCCAAAGGGACTCGAACCCCTAACCTTCTGATCCGTAGGGCGATCGGGCTTCGCGCTTGCGGGCCGGGCGGGTGCCCGGCCGGCCACATCGTTGGATCCGCCGACCGGCCACTATCGCCTGTGCAGCCCGCTGTGGGAGGCGCAGGCCAGGGCAGTCGCATTACGTACAGCCACAAGGGACACGACGCGCCCGTCGGCTCGATACAGTCTGTCCCCTGAAGCTCGGAGACGGACAGGATGCGTGAACGTCAAGGCATGTCGGATTTTCGGCGATGGTGCACGGTTAGTGCACCGGTACCAACCGGCGGCCACCTTGCCGGCCTCATCGAGTCCCACGACGACGCCACGGGTGTCACCACGATCGCAGCCGGTCTACCCGATACGTACACCAAGTCCGGCTCGCTCGCGCGCATCGCCGAGCGCTTGGGCAAGAACGCCGTCGCAGAGTTCCTTCGCAAGAAACTTCCTACCTCGGCCAGCGCCCGATCCGGCGACATGGGCGAGATCCTTGCGACGGCCTACCTTCACGAGGAGCGAGGGTGCGTGGTCGGGCCGAGCCGGCTCATCGACCGAGACCACCAGGAATGGGCCATGAGGGGCGACGACGCGCTCGGAGCCAAGTTCGGTTCTGACGGCAAGCTACGCATCATCAAGGCGGAGGCCAAGAGCCGCGCCAAGCTGTATAAGGACACAGTCGCCGAGGCGCGCGCCGGTTTGTCGCGCAACGGAGAGTTGCCGTCACCGCAGTCTCTCGCCCAGTTTGCCGAACGGCTACTGTCCACGGCCGACAGCGATGTCGGGGACGCTGTGCTCGCGTTGCAGCTGGGCGAGGGCGTCCGCCCCGAGGATGTCGATCATCTGATGTTCCTCTTCACGAGCAACAACCCGAGCGAGTACGTGACGGCGGACCTCGAATCCTACCGGGGTTCCGTGTCGCAGCTGACGATCACGTTCCGGGTTCAGGGCCACCAGCAGTTCATCCGGGAAGCCTACGAGAAGGTGTCCGCCGGTGGCTCGTGAGGCGCAGGAACTGGTAGAAATCCTGACCTCGGCCACCGATGCCGGCTTCCGTAACCGGCTCTTGGCTCAAGGCCAGGCCCAGTCGATGATCCGCCGTGACGGCATCCTGCCCCCGGATGCACCGAACTTTAGTTCCTTTCTGGACGCCGACCTTCTCAACTACGGGTACGCGCTGCTATCGACCAGCCTTGAGCTGCTGGAGATCGCGCAGAACGACTCACCCGAGCAGGTCACCCTCGCACAGCAGGGATTCCGCCAGAGTTCCTATGCCCTGGAAGCAGCGACCCGGAACGCGGCCTCTGCGGCAGATCTAGCGTTTCATGGTCTTGTTGCTGGCGCGGCCAGTCACCTTGGTGGCTTCGCCGCGCGGGCGTTCTCGCTGATCCAGAAGAGCCGGCAGTCGGGACGGCTGACTCAGATGGAGGAGACGCTGGCGGACCTGCTCATGCGCAACCTGGGCTCCATCGAGCGGCGGACCCTGTCACTGCGATCCTCGGACCAAGTTGCCGACGGGGCGTTGCTGGCAGCCCTGAACCCGGTGGGTAACGAGGTGGATGACGAGACACCACCCGAGCAGTTCGGCCCCGTTGTCCTCCTACTGAGCGAGAACTACCTGTCGGCAGTCGCGGCCGGGCTCTTCGCGATCGAGATCGGCAACCGAGCCCTGCTGGAGAATGCTCTCGCCGAGTTGCGAGACGGTGAGCAGGCGTCCTCGGACGTGAGCGCCCCCGGGCCATGGTGGGTTTACCGGCTTACCCGGCATCTGATGGGTGGCCTGTTCGATACCAGCCTAGAGACGAACATTCCGAGCGATCCGCCGCCTGGGGCTGCAGACCGTGTCGAGCGGTGGCGGTATCTGCGTCGGACCTTCGTTGCGTCGCTGCTGGCACGGGAGCGCGCTGAGATCGACTTATGGCCCTCGCAACTGCATGTCGTCGACCGGCTCTTCCAGGACGTACGGGATCTCGTCGTCTCGCTGCCGACCAGCGCGGGCAAGACCCGCATCGCGGAGCTGTCGATCTTGGCTTGTCTCGCGCAACAGCGGCGTACGGTCTACGTCACCCCGCTGCGAGCGCTCTCCGCGCAAACTGAGCAAATCCTTGGCCGGACGTTTACTCCGCTGGGCATCCGGGTCTCGTCTCTCTACGGGAGCATGGGAACCAGCGACGTCGACGAGGACACCCTTCGCTCCAGCGAGATCGTCGTGGCGACCCCCGAGAAGCTAGACTTCGCCCTTCGATCGGACCCGTCCTTGCTCGACGACATCGGCCTGGTCGTGTTGGACGAGGGGCACATGATTGGGGCCTCCGAGCGTGAGGTCCGCTACGAAGCCCAGATCCAACGGCTGCTGCGCCGCCCAGACGCCTCAGAACGTCGCATTCTCTGCCTATCGGCCGTATTTCCCTCCGGGCCCGAGCTGGACGACTTCGTTGCGTGGATCACCGACGACGAGGCGGACGGTCTGCACCACGAATTGTGGCGCCCAACGCAGCAGCGCTTCGGCCTCGTCGAGTGGCGCAGAGACCATGCACGGCTGTCCATCACTCTCGGCACGGAGCAGCCGTTCATCGAACACTACTTCGAGGAGAAGAAGCCAAGCGGGCGGCGCAGGAAGATGTTCCCGAGCGACCAGCGTGAACACGTCATCGCCACCGGGTGGCGGCTGGTCGAGGAAGGCCAGACCGTCCTGGTCTTCTGTCCCCTGCGCAAATCCGTCGAGCCCTACGCCCGCGCGATCGTCGATCTTCACGCACGGGGCCTCGTGAGATCCTTGCTGCCGCCCGACGTCGACCTGAGCGATGCGCTAGCCGTGGGCGCCGAGTGGTTCGGCGGCGACCACCCCATCCTGAAGTGTCTTGAGCTCGGCGTGGCCATTCACCACGGCGCGTTGCCCGGCCCCTTCCGCCGCGAGATCGAACGTCTCTTGCAGCGCGGCATCCTGAAGGTCACCATCGCCTCGCCCACTCTCGCCCAAGGACTCAACCTGTCCGCCTCCGCAGTGCTCTTTCACGGGCTACACCGCGGCCAGGATCTGATCAGAAGCTCCGAGTTCGCGAACGTGATCGGCCGCGCCGGCCGCGCGTTCGTCGATACGGAAGGACTCGTCCTCTACCCGATCTTCGCTCCGACACCAGGACGCCGCCGTGAGTGGTTCCAACTGACGCAAGGGGACGGCGAAAAGGATCTCCAGTCGGGACTGATCACAATCGGTCGCGCCCTGCTGAGCAGGATGTACCGCTCACAAGGGCTAACCACGGTTGAGCCTTTACTCGAATACCTCACCGGCGGCCCCGACTGGGCTCTGCCCGTAGTGACAAACGAGACCGCTCACATGCGGGAGACCGCAGCCGCAAGCTGGCGAGAAGGCCTCAAACTTCTCGACATCGGAATCCTCAGCATCGTCGGGGACGGCGACCAGGACGTTATCGCCGACGCCGCGACCCAGATCGTCGCCGACGCACTCCGCGACTCATTATGGGACCGGCAACTCCGCCGCAACGAGAACATCACCACGGCAGCCGTGCGTGCGCTCGTCTACAGCCGGACCAGGCACCTATGGCGGACAGCCACACCGTCCCAGCGCCGCGGATGGTTCTTGGCGGGACTGGGGGCAGAGGACGGTTCCGAACTCTCCCAGGTATCCGGTCGCATCATCGCCCTCACGGGCCAGACCGAAACCGCCATCCTCGAAGAAGATCATGCAACAGCCGCTGACCTGATCGTGCTGATCGCCGACGCCGTATTCGCGATCGAGGTCTTCGAGCCGAAGACGAATCTCGCCAACTGGGACGACGTACTACGGCACTGGGTACGCGGATCGGCCCTGAGCGAGGTTCGCGGCGACCGTGTCGAGGTGGCCCAGTTCATTGAGGACGACGTCATCTACCGGTTGGTCTGGGGAATGGAAGCCGCCAAGGTGTACGAAGTGGCCCAGAGTAACGCCGATGCCGACATCTTGTCGGGCTCGGCAATGGCCACGATCGAGACGGGAACCTTCAACCAGGCCGCCTCGATCCTCATCCGCAAGGGCTTCGACCACCGTCTCGCAGCCATATCGGCGGTCACGAGCACCGAAGCCACGTTCGATTCGACGGACGGCATGCGCCGGTGGATCGATAACCTCGGCCCACAGCACGCTCTCAACCCGGATTGGCCAACACCCGAGTCACGATCAGCATGGGAAGCATTCGTCAATCCCTCGCGAACACGCGGCGCCCGCCGCTGGAGTCAGCAGACCAAGGACGTGCAGGAAGTCACCTGGTACGGGGCAGCCCCCGAGCCAGACACATGGCTGCGGATTACCGACGCCAGCCCAGGTAAGATCAACATTTGGTCTACAGGCTTCGACATCCTCGGCGAGGCGGCCATTCTCCTCGATCACGAACGGCAAGGCGTCCTGCGCGCCCGCCGGCGCCGCACTGACACCGGCATCCGTCTGCGCTATCGTGGCCCTGGAGATCTATTGCCGAAGGGACCGAGCACTGGGGCATAAGCAGGCGTTTGGCAATTCGACTTCCCGCCGAGTGCACCGCACAGTCGACTGAGCCGATGACACGCGATCAGGCCGTCCCATAAGCACGAACCGGCCGGTCGGGATGACCTGGAACGGTCACTGACCCCTGTCAGCCCGAATGGCGCGGGCTCTGATCAGCGCGTTTCCCGGTTCGGTGCGGATAGCGAGACAGCCGTCGGGCCTCCAGGTTACCCAGCGAAGGACCCGCACAGAAGATTGTCCCGGGACGTGCAGTTGGAACCTGAAGAGGTATCTCGCTGCGGTGGGGCGTTCTTGCGGATTCGCGTGAGAGCGCCGGCAACCGTGCAGGCCGCCTTCGTCGTCGTCACGGATACATGCGAGACCGGGTGTACGGATCGCCAACGGCCTGAGACGATTGGTGGTCGGTGATCGATGGGTCGCGCCAAGCATCTTGTGCGCGAGTGTGACAGTTCAGCGAGGCGGGGACTACGCATGACTGAGGTACTGGCGGTGGTCAGGTGGAACGACGCGGAAGAGCCGTTCAACTCGAAGAAGGTTCCGGGCGACTTCAGTGCTTCTGCTCATGAGCTGGGCAGCTCACGTAAAAGCAGTGAAATCACCTTCAGGCTAGCAACCAGCGCCGACGTTGCCGCTTACATCGGCGCGCCATCGCGCAACACCGATTCCATAAGCAGGTACGAGCACGATCGGCGGCAGTTCGAGTTGTCGGACGAGCACAAGGAGGTGCTTCAGGCGTTCGTCCGATGGGGGCTGGTCAAAGGTTACGAGTGGGCCGCGCCGCGCGCCGAGAGCTTGATCAAAGACCGCGCGATCCCGTATGTGAAAGAACGCATAATCCCGTACGGCGCGGCGAGATTGCAGAAGCTCCGGGAGGCTCGAAAAGCTCGCCGCCGGGCCGCAGCGGCTGAGCCGGAGGTTAGCGCTGTGGAGCCGCAGATCGTCGCGGCGCCGCAGACTTCGGAAAGGGTTGCGCTGGAGGAGGTACCGGGTGTGCCGGGTTTCGCGCTTGAACCCCGCGGACCCGAGATGAGCGCGGAAGAGGCGCGGCATCTTCGTGCGACGGCCGAGGCGATGCGGGCTTGGGCTGATCGGCTGGACGAGCATGTGGATCGCTCGCGAGTGGTACCTGAGCGTGAGTTGCTGGAGCTGGGCGGCTCGGCGGCGACAATCCCGCACGAGCAGCTAGCGGCCGGCCGCATGCCGGAACTGGAGGTAGCGCCAGCAACTGCTGGAGAGGATGCCTTGGTGGCCCAACTCCGCAAGCTCATCGGCGCGCAGCGCGAACCGCGTGACGGTACGCGTTTCGGGCCTGCCTGATGGCCGGAACCGTCGATGTCTCTACTGGCGCGTTCTGACGTGGGTTGCTGCGGCGATTCGGCAAAGCCCACTACCGCGCCCGCCCACAACCCCAACGGCAAGTCGGCCATCCCCACCCGGCGGCTGCTGCCGATCAGCCAGGCCGTCACCTGCTCGTCGGGGTCGGATGCGCGTTGGCCTATCGACCCCACCAGGCCTGTTGCGTGGAGCGAAAGCATGATCGACTCCAGCTTGGCCGTGTTGTCTGCTGGGCGGGTGAGGTTGCTGTCTCGGGTCCGGTCCTGGTCCCCACCGCCGTCGGCATTCATCGGGTTCCGGTTCCCACCCGAGGTGATCGTCCTGGCTGTCCGCTGGTACCTGCGGTGCAACCTCTCCTACGGGGATGTGGAGAAGTTGCTGGTCGAACGCGGTGTCGAGGGCCGATCACGTCACGTCTACCGCTGGGTGCAGCGGTTCACCCCGCTGCTGGCAGACGCCGCCCGGTTCCCGCCACTGTCCGGGTGACCGTTGGTTCGTGGACGAGACCTACGTCAAGGTCAACGGTGTATGGCGGTACGTCTACCGGGCCGGCGACCAGCATGGCCAGGTCATCGACTTACTCGTCTCGACGCATCGGGACGCCGCTGCGGCCCGGCGGTTCCTCCACCGGGCGCTGACTACGCTGAAGGTCACGCCTACCAAGGTGGTCACCGACGCGAACCCGGTCTACCCGAGAGTGCTCGACAACCTGGTCCCGTCGGCGTGGCACCACGTCGAACGACACGCCAACAACCCGATCGAGGCCGACCACAGCCAGCTCAAACGCCGACTCAAACCGATGCGCGGACTACGCACCGACCGCACCGCCTAGACGAGCATCACTGGACACGCCTTCGTGCGGAACCTCCGACGCGGACACTACGAACTCGCCACCGATGCCCCGCCCACGCTACGGGTGGCCGCCGCGTTCACCGAACTGGCGCGATCGATCTGACCAGTACCGCTGACGCGGCCCCGGCATGCCCACCGATCCGCCAACGCAACAGCACCTTTCGACTTGCCGAAACTCGTAGATGACCCTGTCGGCTCCGCCTGAAAACTAGTCGCACCGATCCTCTCCACCTTGGCCTTACTCAGATCAGCCAGGTCAATCGGGACAGGTCGGATCGCCCCACGATCCAACCTGTCCCGGATTTTACGCCCTATTTGTGCGAGTCGTATCTGCTGGTAACGATGAAGCCGGTACCGGTGAGTGGATCGCCGACCGGTGTGGTCGCCCAGACTTCGTGTTGGCTGGTGCCCGCAGCGCTCAGGTTGAGTAGTTGCACGAGGTCGGCGGCGCTGGGCGCGGTAGGCAGGTCGCAGACTACGACCGCACTGCCGGTCGAGTCGCCACTGTCTTCGTCGTCGGGATCGTCTAGCTCCCACCGGCCCAGGTAGACGCTCCACCCGCGCGGATGCGTTCCGCCGGGTACGGGGCTGTCGATGGACAGGTAGTAGGCAGGTCCCCACGACGGGTCGTCGAGAATCGACAGCGCCGACACGTCCAGCATCGCGCCCTGATTGTCGGTCAGTCGGTAGGCGCTCAGCAGTGCCCGCAGCCCCTCCACGCCTTCGGCTAAAGCCGCAGTGGTAGCGCCTTCCTCCAGTCGGTCAAGCGACTCCCGGGTCGACGTGTCGAGTTGGGGCATACCGCCCTCGTGGGCGACGAACGGGAACGAGCGCTGCCACGATCGCTGAACCGGTGTCGTCGGTTCGACGTTCTCGCTGTAATTGAGCAGTTCGGCGCGCAGGTCGCGGGCCTCGGCCTGTAGTTCCTGGGTGATGGCGAGCTGGACCGGGGCCGGGGTGTCGTGGAGTGCCTGGTCGAGGTCGCTGAACGCGGTGTGCAGTTCGAACATGACCAGCTCGTACCAGAGGCTGTGGGTGCCGACGAGCAGGCCGGCCCGTGCCGTCGGGTCGCTCAACGTGTCGAGGTGGCCGGCCGGGTAGTGGCTTGAGCTGTTTCCACGCCGGTCGTAGACGCACAGCGGGAGGGTGGCGCAGGCGGAGATGCGGTTGAGCGCGTCGACAACGGTTCGGGCGAGGATCGGGTCGTCGCAACTGGTAACGGTGGTACTGGTGATGTCGTCGTTGGGGGTGCGGTAGGAGGCCAGGACCTGGGTCTTTCCGCGGTTCGGGTGGGTGGAGTAGATGGTCACGGTGGCATGTCCTCTCGCATGACGGCCCACAGGCAGTCAAGGCGTGGCGAACGGATTGGGAGGCGGTGGCGAGGGCGCGGTCCGACGCTCCATGCCTCAACACGGTGCTCTGCGGTGGTTCAGGTACTGTCCCGAACTCCATGCGTGACCATGATTGTAACCGCACCGCCGTCCGGAACCCGTCCCAAGGCGGCCACGCGCTGCCTGATGGTAAGGCTCGACCTGGCCAAGGAGGGCCAGGCGCCAGCTGCAGAAGGCGCGAGTCTGTCGGTCGGAGGATGTAGCGTCAACAGGTCCTTCATCCATGATCGGCCGGGTGGCCGCGATGTGGTAGGCGAGTGGTCGGTATGCATCTGGTGCGCAATGATCATCGGGTTGATGGTGAGGTCACCCTGGCGGATCTGCCGTTGGGTCCCTGGGCAGGCGTGTCCGTTCTATTCAGTCCCATGACATCTGTCAGTGTTGAAGTCCCGATACATGTGTCAGTTGGTAGGGATCTTGGGCGGGCTGGTACATGGTGCCTGCCATGGCTTCTCGGCGGCATGTCATGAACCTGCTCGATGCCCAGTTGGCTGCGGGGGTGCGGATCAACGTGGCCGAGTTCGCGCGCGAGCATGGCGTGTCCGTCCGTACCGTGTACCGGCATCAGGCACGGATCCGGGACGAGGGCGAATGGCATGAGCGGTCCCGGCGGCCGCACAACTGTCCGCGGGCGACGCCGCCGGACCTGGACGCCTGGATCTGCAAGCTGCGCGCCGCACTCGGCCTGGACAACGGAGCCGATTTCATCCGCGACGCCCTGATCGAGGTGCACGCCGCTACCGCTCCGGCGTGGCGGGTGCCCTCAAGGTCGACGATCAACCGGGTCCTGGCCCGGCATGACCTGCTCGAACGGAACCCGGCGAAACGGCCACGCAGCTCGTTCCGCAGGTTCGCCTACGCCCGGCCCCGCGACTGCTACCAGATCGACGCCACGAACGTCCGGCTCGCCGACGGCACCCCCGCCACGGTCTTCGACGTCCTGGACGACTGCACCCGAACCCTCGTCAGCTGTCACGCAACGACCGCGGAAACCGCCGAAGGCGCGATCACCGCGGTCAGGCAGGCCTTCAGCGAGTACGGCGCCCCCGCGATCACGTTGTCCGACAACGGCACCGCGTTCACCAGCCGACTGACCCGACCCGGATCGATCTCCACCTTCGTCCAGTGCCTCCTGGACCACCACGTCCGGCCAATCAACTCCAGCCCCTACCATCCACAGACCTGCGGCAAGGTCGAACGCCACCACCAAACCCTCAAGAAATGGCTGAGCACCCAACCCGCCCCCAGCACCCACGCCGAGCTGCAGAACCTGCTCGACATCTACCGCCGCTACTACAACACCGAACGACGCCACAGCGCCCTACCACAACGCGCCACCCCCGCCCAGGCATGGACAGACGCACCCAGCCTCGGCGGGCCCACCAGCCTCCCCACGCAAACCGACGCCACCCTGCACCACTGCCTCGTAGCCAACACCGGCGCCATCTCCGTCGCCGGACACCGCACCAGCGTCGGCACCACCCACGCCGGCACCACCGTCACCGCCATCCGCGACCAAACCCGGATCACCGTCTACCACCACGACGGCCAACCCCTCGGCCACTTCCGCCTGACCCCCGACCGGAACTACATCAGCCTCACCCGAACAGCTTGATCAACAACTCATGACACATCTATCGAGACTTCCCCTTGACACATGTCTCGGGACAGGACACAGGCGTGTCCGTTCAGATGTGGACGACAAAGACGGGGCAGGTGTGGCACGCCGACCCGGAGTGCACTCGCGTCAAGGTCCGTGGCAGGGAGATGGTTTACCGTCAGCCTGAGTCTGGTGGTCTCGACCAGCTGTCGCTCCCAGACGGGCTGCATTGCTACCCTCCGGGAGCGCTGGCGACCTACCGGCGGGCTGCGGACAAACTGCTGAGGTACGGGGCAGACACTCAAGCGGCCGAGGCTCGCCTGGCTGACGGCGATCTCTACTTCGGCCTGTTAGACCATGACCCGCACTACTTCTGGAGCGCCGCCGATGAGGTGCTGATCTCGGGCGAACTGGCCGCCTACTGGGAGGCGGCACGGCGACGTCGGGAGCGCCTCGTCGAGAAGGTACGACAGGAAGCCAGTCCGACGACGCAGCGTGCGGCGATGGCGGCCCTCGCCGCCTGGGTACGCGAAGGCCGTCAAGCAGTACCGAACCCGAGACGGACGCATCGAACTCGCCCCCGCAACCCCACTCCCGATACTGCCTGGTGACCACGCGACGGTCCTCGGCAAGGTCATCTGCGTCCTGCACCGACCATGATCCCGACCTTCACCACCACGACCCATCGCCTGGCAGGATAGTGGCCCGCCTGGGGTTACTGCTCAGCCAGGTCGCCGCATGGTCCCGGCGCGTGCAGCCTAGCCGTTCACCATCCCGGTCCTCACCAGCAGCCCGCATTCGCCGTGATGACGGCCGCACAGGATGACGGCGCTACGGCAGGATAGGGGCGCGGCGTGACGTCCACACCGAGGCGGCCGTTCGATACTAGGTAGTGGAGACACCGAATGGCCCTCCGAATCATGATCGGACTTCCAACCGACACACCAAAGGTCCACGCACCGTTCACCGCTCAGCAGGTCGCGGTACTTCGACGCTGGCAGGCGGCCTCGATCGCCGCACACATGAGATGCCCCCGCCACGGCGATGTGCGGCACGAGAGTTCCGATCTCGTTCCCGAACTCCGCGGTTGGCGCTGCGCCTTCCGGACACCGGACTATCCCGACCTGGCCTGTTCGTACACCGTCGACTGGGCCTACGCCGGGATGCTGGACGAGAACAACGTTCGGATCATGGAGGAGATGTCGGTCGACGTGGTCAACGTGTCGTTCGACGACGACTCGGACGAACCATTGAACGTCTTCTCCGACTACGACCTCCTCCTGTCATTCCACGACGAAGTCGACCTTGACTGGGAAGAAATCGCCGAGCGCAGCGTACTCGATCAACGGCGAGGCCTAGTCATCACGCAGAGCACCATCCTAGAGGACCTTCTCGGCGACGTGATCATTCAGCTGGAGAAGCCAGATGACCCCGAGGCGCGTCGAAGCGAGACAGACCAGTGGATGATCGGCAAACGACTACATCGTGTCGAGTCGCTTCTAGCGAGCGGCGCATCCCCGGACGCAGACCGCAGCTTCCCACGCGAGGAGCTATGGGCAGCTATCAGACGCCGCAACGATCTGGCGCACGGAAACATCACCCGAGTCATCGACAAGGCTTATCCACGACCAGACGGGTCAGGCAAGACCCAGCGAGTGGAGTGGCACCTTATCGACCGTCGAACCCGCAGATCCCAACTGATCACCATGGCCGGACTACGTAAGGACGTGTACGCCGCGATCGCCGCCTACACGAGTCTTCTCCGCTGGGCCATAGCCAACCCTGGCGACTAGTGCCTCGTCATGCAGCCTTGAACGGGTAATCCGGGTGGCGGATCTTGGATCCGATCGAGGGATGCCTCCCATCGGCCGGCGGGAACCACGTGGTGGTCGCGGCGGCTGGAACACGTCCCGGCACACGGGACAGACCTGTCACGTCCCCTGACGGCAACCGTCGTGGCTCCAAGGCGACCTGCCCGGAAGTACCTGCCCACGGACCGCCGGCTGACAAAGGCGGTCCGAGGATCTCACCTGCCACAACGGCCCTGCTGGCCGACTACCTACGCCGCGCTGTCGCCCGCCCAGTCCCCGGGCTGACCATCCACAAGCTAAAGGCGGGGAACGGCACGCCGTTGGAGTCCGGCTGACTTCCACCGAGCAACAAACATCGCGCGGCCGGTCTCACACCAGATCACGACGGGCAACGCGCGACCTACGTCGCCCTCACCGCGGCAAGACCGACACTGTCGTTGCCTAGACCAGACATCGGCAATACTCCGACTATGGCGAGCCAGGCAGCGACAAGTCGCAAAGTGCGAGAAGTCGGTCGCGCTCAGGTCCCCTCTCTTGCCAACGCAGGTGTGCCCGACCCCGTGCCTACACCTGGCCAGCATGGCGCACACCCCCGCTACCACCACCTGCATCCGAACGTTGACGTCTGTCAGAATCTGACGATGCCTGGTGTCGACAACCTTCCGGATCTGCGTGACGTCGTCGGCAGAATCGCCCACCAGATTGGCCAGGCAGCCACCCACAAGACACTCGACGACGCGTTGCTCCGGGTTGGCCTGCCCGCGTCCACCGCCGGTGCCACCAAAACAGAGCGCACGGACAGCAGCCTGGCCGTGCTCCGAGACGACCGGTTGATCGAGGTAG
Organism: Micromonospora carbonacea; assembly: GCF_014205165.1. NCBI lineage: Bacteria > Bacillati > Actinomycetota > Actinomycetes > Micromonosporales > Micromonosporaceae > Micromonospora > Micromonospora carbonacea. The sequence continues at coordinate 6,275,274 of NZ_JACHMZ010000001.1, forward strand.
CGCGCACAATGCTGGCCGCGTGTGACTGGCTGGACGCGGACCGCCGCACCCTGCAGGACCTGGTGTGGGCCACGGAGGAACACCCGCGCATCCCGAAGCGGGCAAGGCGGGAGATCGCGCGGGCACTGACTGGCAGCGAACTCAACGACTACTACCGGCGGTTCCGCGCGTTGCTCGGAAGCCTGTTCGACCTCGGCGGCGGCGTGCTCTGGGGCGGACGGGACCTCAGCGTGGGAGCACGCATCGACCAGCACTTTCATCTCAACCCGGATTGGACCGTGGAGGAGGTGTTCGATGCGGTCGGGGCGATAGACGAAAGTTCCGACCGACGGTTCGGGCTCCTCATCCAAGGAATCACGTCGAGCGAGACCATTCCGGACGAGAACGCGCAGCGCCGCCTCGTCGCTCAGATGAACCCACCACTGACGGCCGCAGGCTTAGAACTTCGGGAAACTGGAGCCCCCGACGGCTACCCGGTGTTCGAGGTGGTGGCCACCCGGTCACGGAAGGGCCGACCGAAGAACCTGATCTTCGCCTCCTCCCGAAAGCCGGACCTGCGGCTGAGCGACGCGATCGACAACGATGTCGAGATCCTCAGCGACCCGGCCGAGGTACTCGTCTATGACCGGCCGATTACCGCCGATGGTGTCCTGTGGCGTGACCTGCAAGCCTGGTTCAAGGACACCCACCGGCTCGGCAGCGATCAGGATGCCAAGACGCAGCTGTACCGGCGGCTACGGCAAAGCCTGCCCGAGAACTCGCCTCCGCAGCGGCTGCTGTTCGACCTGTATCACGAGATCCACGGTGCCGCCGTACACCACCTCCCCGCCCTACTGCCCGAGGTCTGGCTGTACTGGGACCCGCAGACAATCAAGATGCGCGGCACCGCCGCGCTGCTGCAGCTGCGTATGGACTTCCTCCTGCTCGTTCCCGGTGGCGGCAGGATCGTGCTGGAGGTCGACGGCCGCAACCACTACGCCGTCGAACGACGGACTGGCCCCACCGGACAGCAGTGGATCGCCGATCCGCCCACCTACGCCCGCACCATGGCAGGCAGCCGCAAGCTCACCCTCGCCGGCTACGAGGTGCACCGCTTCGGAGCTCACGAACTGCTGGATCGGCGCCAGGGGCGCGTCACTCTCACGACGTTCTTCGCCGACTTGTTCCACCGCCACCATGTCATCACGCCTCTAGCTCGCGCAACGCCGTCGTAGCCTGCCGGGCGCGCTGACCCGCGGCAACCTGAGGTGGGTTCTGTCGTTCGGAGGGAGACGCTGCACGCTCGTACACTCGCGCAGTGGACGCAACGTGGGCTGCCGATCAACTCAATGAGTTCGCTCGAATGATCGACCGGCTGTCTGACTTGGAGATGACGTCGCGCCGCGACACCGAAGATGAGCGCGACGACCTCGACCGCGAGGTTCGACGCCAAGAGCCGATCATGCGGCTGGCCGAGAACACGATCCGACCGGGCTTGGGAGACTACTCGTCGGAGTACGACGAGTGGCGTGGGCGGTGGTGGAACGCGCGCAATGCGGCGTTGCAGGCCTCAGGGCTGTACCAGTATGGCGAGGAAGCTCGCCGCCGGCTGCGGCCCGATGCACCAGACCTGGTCGCCGACCAGTTCCATCCGTGGGTCTGGGAGGCAGCGCGCCCGTTCTGGGAAAGCAATAACCAGACCGAGGCCGTGTGGGTAGCCGCGCGGGCCGTCAACGGCCGGCTCCAGCAGAAGCTCGGCCGACACGACCTCGGAGAGACAAAGCTGTGCCGCAGCGCCTTCAGCACGAACGATCCCAAACCAGGTGAGCCTCGGTTGCGCTTCGCTGGTGACCGCACATCCGATACGTGGAAGAGCCGCCAAGTGGGAGCCGAGAACTTCGGCGTGGGGTGCTTCAGCGGGATCCGCAACCCGGTCGCGCACGAGTCCGGCCTTGTCTTGGACGAGCCGGTGGTGCTCGAACGGGTCTGCTGCACCGATAGGTGACAGTTTCAGTCACGCGGCCTGACTGGCCGGTGGGGTCATGATGGTCTCGTACTCGATAGGGGTCAACCGGGACAGGGATCGTTGGCGTCGTCGGCGATGGTAGGTCCGTTCGATCCAGGTCACGATCGCGGTCCTGAGCTGCTGCCGGGTCGTCCAGGTTCGGCGGTCGAGGACGTTGTTCTGCAGCAGGCCGAAGAACGATTCCATGGCGGCGTTGTCGCCGGCGGCGCCGACTCTGCCCATCGACCCGGTCACGTCGTGCTGGTTTAGGGCGTGGACGAATTTTCGGCTGCGAAATTGCGACCCGCGGTCGGTGTGCAGCACGCAGCCGGCCACGTCACCACGGCGGGCTGCGGCGTTGTGCAACGCGGTGACGGCCAGGCGGGACTTCATCCGTGAGTCGATGGAGTAGCCGACGATCCGGTTCGACCACACGTCCTTGATCGCGCACAGGTAGAGCTTGCCCTCACCCGTGCGGTGCTCGGTGATGTCGGCCAGCCACAACCGGTTCGGGCCGTCGGCGGTGAAGTCTCGCTTGACGAGGTCGTCGTGAACCGGTGGACCGGCCTTGCCACCCTTGCCGGGCTTCCTGCGCTTGCTGAAGGCGCTCCACCAGCCGTTGTCCGAGCAGATCTTCCATCCGGTGCGCTCTGCCATCGGCTCTCCGGCGGCGCGGGCCTCATCGATCAGGAACCGGTAGCCGAACTCCGGGTCATCGCGGTGGGCGTCGACCAGGGCATTCGCGCGGTAAGCAGCGACGAGTTCGGCGTCGCGGACAGGCCGGGCGAGCCACCGGTAGTAGGGCTGACGAGCGATGTTCAGCACCCGGCACGTCACCGCGACGGGGATCCCGTCGGCGGCCAGCTCGCTCACGAGCGGGTAGAGCCTTTTCCCGGCAGATGCGCCTGCGACAAGTACGCCGCGGCCCGCCGCAGGACCTCGTTCTCCTGCTCCAACAACCGGATCCGCTTGCGGGCCTCGCGCAGCTCGGCTGACTCGCCACCGGTCGTGCCGGGCTTCGCGCCAGCATCAACGTCGGCTTGGCGCAGCCACTTGAACAACGTCATCGGGTGGACCCCGAAGTCCTTCGCGATCTGCTCGACCGTCACACCTGGCTCGCGGTCGCGGGCCACCCGCACGACGTCATCACGGAACTCACGAGGGTAAGGCTTGGGCACAGCGACATCCTTCCAGCCCGCCACCAGGGCAAGCCATCTCAGATGTCACCTACCGGTGCAGCAGACCCGAACGCCGGGCCGGCACGGTGGCCGGGCGCAGCGTCTCGTTCGTGCCCCTGACCGCCCTGTGCTCTGCGGCGATGCGGCCCTCGCCCGGCGCGGAGGCCGGGCGCAGCCTCGACTTGCGTGGGTGATGCCAGCAACAGATCGCGCGTTGCGATCCTCACCCGACGCGGGCGGGCGCAGCGCCACGCACATTTGGAGTTGTACGTAGCCCCACGCGTCGTGGCAATCTTCGCCCGGCGCGGTGGCCGGACGCAGCCATGATTACCCAGCCGCGTCCGGCGGCGACAACGAGAGCTGCCACGAGATCCCGCGTTCGTGCAGGATCCGGCGGATCGTCTCGACGCTGATCGTCGTGACGTGACCAGCCGCGATAAGGGTAGTCGCGAAGCTTGGTCAGCGACCAGCAGGAGAAGGGCTGGCCGAGGAAGCGGGGGCCGCACCGTGCGATGACACAGTTCCAGTCACGGGTCTGTTCATCGATCCGTCCCAGTGCGCCCCCGCTCCATTCTAGGTCGAGGGCGTCGAACCCCCGCTCGCTGAACGCGTGGATCACGTCGCGGACGTAGTCCTCGGTCGCCTTCAACAGGTGGGCGATGTCCAGGGCCGGCTGTCCCTGGCAGACATCAGCACCATCATCGCCCTACACAGCATCGCCGAGTCCTTCGCGGTCCGGTGATCCGCCGCAACCGCTGACTCTCGCCATCGAGATCTGCCGGACGAACAGCTCCGGCCGCCTGCCCACCGGCCATCACCTCCCCCCACGAGTGCTGGGAGACGACCTGCCCGGTCCACTCTCAGAATCAGCGGATTCCACGATCAACGTTCAAGACGAGGCATTAGCTGCCCGATGAACGTTGCGTTCGTCTACCATCTACGGAAATTGCATAGATCAGAGATCAGCGCCTGCAGGAGGTCCCAGACGCGAGCAGGATTGATATATCCGGTTCTTGCGCCTGTGTAGCGACTCGTCTCGCGAACCAGAAGCACCGCACTTACCCATCCGACAAGAATCGAGATAACCGTGATAGGAAGGATTGAAAAGATGATTGGGACGACCAACTCTTTGGCACCGGCAACACGCCCCAACAACATCAGGACGAGCAGGATCGGCAGACTCACGACACCAACCCGAAGCCCGACGACGGCGGCGCGCCACCGTCCACTCTGCCGGATCCTCGACTTCGCCGATTGATCATTCACTATAGTTCACCCTTAGTATTCGACTAGGTAGAACGCGTCCGCACATGACACTCCAGCTGTGACCGTGTAGGCAAACGGCGGGAAGGGAGTAAAGGCTGCTCCGACACCCCCCGCGATCCCGAATTGATAATTGCCTTCAAAGTCGGACTCGCCGCCTGCCACCCCCACCAGAGCCTCACCGCCCGACACTTGGGCGTAGGGGTTGCAGCCACCTTTATCCTTAATCTGCTGATTGGAGTAATTGATTCCAATAGTGGCGTCAACGCCTACACTCGGGCCTGCGCCGACCTTGAATCCACCCCCCAGCCCGAAACCTTTGTCGTCAAACTCCAAGCAGCCTTCCAGTGAGAACCCTCCGGCGACCACGAACCCTGCGCCGGCACACACGTTCACCGTACCGAAAGGTTCATCGTCGTCATCCTCAGCGGGGGTAGCAGGTGGCGGCGCCTGACAAGGCTGATCAACAGAGGAAAAGTCACGCACCAACTGGCCGCAGCCGTTCCGGTACCCACCGTCGCCACAAGAGAGGGCAACCGTCGGACCGAGACACTGCCCAGGGGCGGGGGGCGGGCCCCACAGGAATGCTGGAGCCTGGACAATCCAGACACTTCCCGGTGTTCCGGCCCCCGTATTACAGTTCACACACCTCAGCGGCGGCTTCGGAGCGCTTACTCCCGCACACCGTGCCGGCCAGCACGAATTCTTCTCCTTCGCATCCCGATTGGCACCTTCGTTGCCCGGATCATAGTCAGAACAGTCGATGTTGGGCCGAGCGCAGTCTTCGTCGATGAGGCCAGTGGGATCACTGAATGTAACTGGAGAGTTGCTTGAATAGGCGTAGCTGTGCCATTGCTGGGGATCTGTGAGATCCATGAGGGGGTCGACGCTAATGAAGCGGCCGAGGCTGGGGTCGTATTCGCGAGCTCCGAGGTGGGCGAGTCCGGTGGGGTCCTGGTCGCCGCCAACAAAGCCCTTGGCGTTGGGCCAGCTAGGCGTGCCGCCGCGGGGTTGGCCGAAGGGATCTTGTCGTCTGGTGGTGACGGCGTGGGTGGTGGCGTTGATAGCGGTGGTTTGGGTGCCTTGGTGGTCGGTGTAGGTCCAGGTGAGTCCAGTTGGGTTGCGGCTGGCGATGAGTTGGCCACTGAAGGTGTAGTAGCGGGTGCCGTTGACGGTGGTGGTGTTCTCGCGGCGGATCTCCTGGCCGGGGAGGTAGAGGGTGGTGCCGGTGGCATCACGACGTAGGAGGCGGTTGCCGTCGGCGTCGTAGATGTTGCTGCCGGCCGTGGGGGCATTGCCGGAGATGGCGGCCAAGCGGCCTTCGGCGTCCCAGGCGAGATTCTGTGACTGCGCGTCGGGTGGGCAGGCGTTGGCCGCGACACCGACGGGCCGGCAGGTGGTGTTGCCGGCGTTGTCGTAGCCGTAGTTGGTGACGACGGCGGGGTTGGTGCCGACTGTGTTGGTGACCTGCGTGACGGCGTGCGGGCGTGCCACATTCGGGCCACCGGTGGGGTGGGTATAGATACGTTCGGTGTTGCCGATGATGCCGTGGGAAACCTCTTGGGTGCGGTTGCCGACCGCGTCGAAGGTCCAGTCGAGCCAGTAGGGTGCGGGGCCGCCGAGGTTGGCGGTGGTGGGGTTGGTGCTGCAGGGGGTGCTGCCGGTGGGGGTCCAGGCGGAGGTGAGGCGGCGCAGGGTGTCGTACCGGAAGCACTGGGTTTCGCTGCTGCCGATGGCCGGGGTGTCGGTGATGGTGGTGATGTTGCCGGCGTCGTCGGGGGTGTAGCGGCGGTCGGAGACCGTGCCGGCGGCGGTCTGCGGCTGGATGGTGATGCGGTTGGCGCGGCGGGTCACGTCGTCGTAGTAGGTGGCGTCTTCTACGTAGAGGCCGCCGGAGGTTTGGCGGGTGGTGATGTTGGGTTCGCCGAACTCGGTGTAGGTCTGCAGGGTGACGTAGGTGCCCGCGCTGGTCGACGTCAGCGAGGTGGGCAGGCCGGTGGTGGCGTTGTAGACGGTCTCGACCTGTTCGTTGGGCAGGCCGGTGTTGATGGTGCTGCCGTTGGGCTTGTTCGGGTATCCGGTGTAGGTGGGTGTGCCGTCGTACGGTGAGTAGCCGTGACCGTAGGCCCAGGTGCCGGCGAGACCAGTTCCTTCGACGGCGGGGATGACGTAGTTGGTGGTGCTGGGTTGGCCGCGGGGGTTGAAGGCGCCGATCTGCCACTTGTAGATGTTCGTCGAGCCTGGTGGGTCGTACCGGTAGGACTCGGTCAGTTGGTTCTTCGCTTTGGCGGTAGAGCCGGTGTAGAGCTGGTCGTACTTCCACTTGGCGCGCAGCGCTCCGGTGGCGGAGTCGTCGCGGAGTTCGGTCTTGCGGCCGAGGGCGTCGTAGACGTACCAGAGGACCTCGCCTCGGGCGTCGGTCGTCTTTTCCAGTTCGTTGTAGTCGTTGTACTGGCTGGTGCTGGTTCCCTTGTCCGGGTCCTTCGCAGAGGTTTGGCGGCCCTTGACGTCGAAGGTGTAGGTCCACGTGTTGCCGGCATGGTCGACGATCGTGGTGAGCTGGTCCTTGCCGTTGTAGGTGTACCAGGTCGACTGGTAGGGGCCGCTGACGCCTTGGTTAGTGGTGTGCTCGCGCAGCTCCACCGTGCGGCCCTGAGCGTCAACGATCGTGGTGGTGGGCGTGCCGCCGGCCGGTGGAGTGACGGTAGTCAAGTCACCCTCGTAGGTGGTGTTGGTACGCCACTTCTCGACAAGATTCGTGACGCCGTCGCCGTGCAGGAAGATCTCCGCCGTGGCCCGGTTGGCGTTGTCGTAGATGGTGCGTACGAGTGAGGGCACTGCCCACTCGGGTTTCCACCACAGGGTGCCGGAGGGGGCGCCCGCCTCAACGTGTGTGTTGTAGCGAGTGTCGGCGCGGCCGAGCTTGTCGTAGATGGTGTCGTCTACGAGGGTCGCGTTGGGCAGGGCGCCGGCGGTCTGGGTCTGGCGGGGCCGCAGGAAGCCGTCGAAGAGTTGGTAGGTGGTGCGGTGCCCGCCGGCGGCGTTGAGCACTGTCGACGTGGTGTAGGGGTAGGCGTCGCGGTTGGGTGCGAAGTGGTAGGTGTACTCGACCGATGGGTTGTTCTCGTGGCCGGTCTTGTCCCAGCCGCTGGTCCAGACCCGCCAGACTCGGCCGAGGCCGTCGTAGGCGACGTCGGTGACGAGGCCGTTGAAGTCGGTGATCTTGGTGGTGGAGCCCCAGTACGGGTTGAGGACGGTGGTGCTGGTCCAGTTGTAGGGTGCCGGCCGGGTGGTGGTGGTGCCGGTGACGGGGCCGCCGCTGGCCGGGGTGTAGGAGGTGTTGACGACGTTGCCCTTGATGTCGGTGCTGGAGGTCAGCCGGCCGAAGGCGTCGAAGGTGTTCTGGGTTGTGGTCTGCCAGGTCGTGCCACTGCCGGCGGTCCAGTCCTTGAGCTGTTCGACCTTGGTGATCGCTCCTGTGGTCGGCGCGGTGTCGGGGCTGGTGGCGGCGTCGTAGTAGTTGCGAGTGTCGGAGATGATGTGGGCGGTGCTGGTGGGGGCGGTCGCGCAGGGTAGTGCGGTGACGGTGGACCGCTTCACGGCGGTGATGAGGTTCGCGCCGATGTTGCGGTTGTAGGTGCGGGTTTCGCACTTCTCATCGCCGGCGGTGTCGAGGCCGTTGTCCTGGGTCTTGTCGATGGTGCCGTAGGTGTCGGAGTACCAGGTCTGGCTGCTGGTGGTGCGCCAGCCTCGGTTGCCGTCGACGCCGAGGGCGGTGGCGTTGTAGGTCTTCTGGGTACGGACGAAGCGGGCGGTGACGGTGTCACCGTTGATGGTCCGGGAGGCGGTCGCCGGGGACCGCCAGGGCACGTTGACCGTTTTCGACACGGGCTTGGTGTCGGTGCCGTTGTAGACGATCTGTTCGCGGACCATGCCGGTGAACTGGTCCTCGTCGTACACCGTCTCGGTGCCCAGTGAGGCAGGGACGGTGACGGTACGGGTGGTGGTGGAGGTCAGCCGGTCTCCGTGCATGCCGCGCAGGTAGTGCGTCTCGGTGAGGGTCTGCGCGCCGGGCTCGTCACCGACGCGGGTCTTGACGGTGGCGTAGCCGCGGAACTGGTTCCAGGTCTTACGGTTCGGTTTGGTGAGGCCGTCGTCGTCGGAGTAGTGCCAGGCGGGCGCGCCGACGTATTCGTAGTAGGTGAACTTCGGTGGGGCTGCGCCGTTGGACAGTTGGACGTCGGACTCGGAGATGGCCTTGACGACGTACTTGTGCCACCACTCGTCTTCCAGATCCTCGCCCTGTGGGTCGTCAGGGTCGATGACCCGGACTGGGTAGCAGCGCTTGTCGTTGCTCTGTGGCGACGAGGGCAGGTTGGAGGCGGTGCACTCGGGCAGCGAGTACTCGATGTCGATCTTCGCGCCGGTCTCGGTGACGAGGTAGTCGATGCGCTGCCAGTTGTTGCTGGTGTTGTTGCTGGTCAAGACCCGGTTGGGCATCGAGACGGGGCTGAACGTGACCGGTGGCATCGTCACGGTAGCGCCGACGAGCCCTTCCTGAGTGATTTTCTCAAGCCACAGGCCGTCGTGGTCGCTGCCGTCACCGGTCGGCGGGAACGACTGGGTGAAGGTCCAGGCGTCGACGTTCTGCCAGTCCGGGGTGGTCTTCGTGGTGTCCCAGACCCGCGTGGTGATCTTGGTCAGGCGTTTCGTGGACCAGAAGGTCGGGGAGTAATTGCCGGGGCAGGAGGTGTCGTCGCACTCCTGGTCCTTGGGGGTGTCGAGCCAGTTGGCGTCGACGGAGCAGGAGGTGAGGCAGCGGTCGGCGGTGGTGAAGAGGACCTGGGCGGTAGGGGTGACGGACCGGTCGGCTGCCCCGCGGTCCCACGTTCCATAGTCGGCGCGGACGAGAGTTCCGCCGCGGACGTAGGAGGCATCGTCGTCGTCGTCAATGTTGCGGGCGTACTTGTTGGTTTCCTTGTTGTACCAGTACGACAGGGTGTTGCCGCGGGTGTCGATGACGTAGTCGAGGTTCCACCGCCACGCCTGGTCGCAGAACGACGAGCTGAACGTGCTCTGTCGGCACGGCTCGCCGGTGTGGTTGCCGGCCACGGGAACGGTCCAGGTGGAGTTGGTGGCGGAACTCTGGCCAGGCAGGTTGTGCTGGCCGAAGTAGTACTGGATGCCGTCGGAGGTGGTGACCTTCCAGTACTCGCCGTTGTTGTCGCCGTTGCTGGCTCCCGTCTCCTTCTTGATGAGGGAGCCGTCCTCCTCACGGGGGTGCCATCCCCGGCCGTCTTCGTAGACGAGTTCGACGCCACGCCCGTTGAGAAGCAGCGTAGCGTTGTCGGAGCGCCAGCACAGGTCACCGGTCTTGACGGTGTTGTTGGCACTGCCGGCCATGTCCTCAAGGCAGGGCACGTAGCGGCGCTCGATGTAGCCGGGCCAGTAATCGAAGCCCTCCCCGATCCAGGAGGGCTGGTTGTTGGTCACCGACGACCGCCCGTCCACGCTCGCCGACGAGTAGGAAACGTTGATCGACGGCGCGAGACCACCAACGGCCGGGGGCACCCGGATGGGCTGGGACCAGGAGAAGCTGCCGGCCGAGCCGCCCGCCGACCACGTCGACGACGCCTGCAGCGGCGTGGCCCCAAAGTCACCGGAGGGGCCCGAGGACCCGGCGGACAGGGCGATCAGGGTGTCCGTGGCGGCGGCCGAACTGGCGGCGGTGACGGGCACTTCCGCCGTTACGGTGCCGGCTGTGGTGTCGTTCGACGACCGCAGGGCGGTGACGCCGCATCCGGGCTTCTGCCCATCGGTCAGCGCGCAGGCGGGAACCCGCCACAGTCTGAGGCGGGACGCCCAGTCGCCCCCGTAGGCGTTGCGGAAGCCGGCGTAGTCGACCGACAGGGCCGCCATGCCGGGCTCACCCTCGGTCGCGCCGGTGACGCGCATCAGCAGGCCGTCGCGCAGACTCGCGGGGATGGTGGCCCGGTCGAGGATCTGGACCGTCACCGACGAGACCGCTTCGCCTGTCGGCTCTGAGCTGCGTGCCACCTGTACTGGCAGCTGCCCCAGGCGCACCGGTCCAGCGGTGCGGGCGCTCGGTTCCGGGAGGGCGGCGCTGGCGGTGGCGGGGGCGGGCCACTTCGGCGCGGGCAGCGCGTCCCGTCGCTGGATCGTGTGCGGCCATGCCTTGCCCTTGGCGTGGCCGCCGTGGCTGTTGGTGGTGGAGGTCTGGGCGGCGAGGTGTGGAGTGGGTTTGGCCTGGGCCGGCTCACCGACGACCATGGCGCTGCTCACCAGTGAGCTGGCCACCACGCCGCAGAGCAGAACGCGGAGCTGCGTGATACGGGTCTGGCGACGCGCGGCTGGGTTCGAGCGCATCACCATTGACGTCAGATCGAGCATCGTGTCTCCACCGTCCTGCAGACGAGAGGGGTTGAGCGGGAGATGCCAGGTGGGCGGATATGAGCACGTATCCGCCCGCCCGGGTTGAGGCGTGGTGGGTTGCTTAGCTTTCGACGACCTGCGTCTGGTACAGGGCGTTGATCTGGGCTGGGGCGAGGGCTCCCTGGAAGACGGAGATGTCGTCCACTCCGCCGTGGAGCCAGCCGGTGGTGGTGCCGTTGGCGATGGAGCGTCCCACCGTCAGCGGTCCGGCGGCCTGCCACGGGGTCCAGGCCGTCTTCATCGTCGCTGTGCTGACCAGGGCGCCGTCGAGATACAGGCGTAGCTCGCGTTTCTGCGCGTCGAGGACACCGACGAGGTGATGCCAGGAGGTGCCCGGTTCCGGTGCCGCAGCGGTGACGCTGGTGGTGTCGGCGGCGTTGGTGGCTCCCGCGTTCGCGGGCATGCTGAACTTCCACGTGCCGGCGTCGGCGGTGGCGCCGGCGACGTACTGCAGGAGGAAGCCGCTGTGGGTGGCCCCGTCCTGGGCGATGACGGTCTGGGTGATGTCGGTGCGGTCCACTCGCGCCCAGGTCGACACCGTGAAGGACTGGTCGGTGCGCAGCACGGGGGTGTTCGCCCAGACGATGTAGTCGACGCCGTCCTCGTCCGTCGTCACGCCGGTGATGACGGCCGAGCGGCCCGCTTCCTGCGTGACCTCGCTGTTCTCCCCTTCTTCGGGGAAGTAACGGTTGTCCAGTTCCAGGCCGTTGCCGCGGTTGCCGCGGGCGATGCCACTGCCACGGCTGAGCGCCAGATACCGGGCGAACGGGGTGCTGTCCTGGGCGTCACAGGTGTCGGCCTGGTCGGTGACGTAGCAGGGATGGGCTCCCCACTCAAAGTCCCAGCGGCCGACCTCGGTGGGTGCGAGGATGCCTGGTTCGTTGACGCCACCGGAGTCGGGGTCGGAGGCCAACTGGCCGGTGAAGTCGTGGTTGACCAGCACACGGTTGTAGACCTGCACGTCGGCGATCTGCCCAGGGCCGGTGTTGCTCTGGCCGGCGCCCCACTTGCCGTAGCCGACGTGGAAGGCCCCGGTGGCGTTCCACGTCGAGTCGTGACTGGCGGTGCCGGCCAGGGTTCCGTTGACGTAGAGGCGCATCTGCTTCTGTTCGTCGTCGTACACCGCGGACAGGTGGGTCCAGGTGTTCGCCACCGCGGGGGCGAACACGAAGTTTCCCTGCGTGCTGGTGCCGTCCGCGTTGTACATCGAGAATCCCCACTGCTTCGGGTTGGGGACGTAGTACAGGTTGAACCCGTTGGTGACGGCGCCGTCCTGGGAGACGATGGTCCTACAGCAGGTCGTGCCGGTGTCGGTGACGCGTACCCATGCGGCCACGCTGAACGACTTGGTGGTGTCGATGACCGGGCCGGTGGTCTGGGCCTGCTTCCCGGTGCCCGTCATGGCGGCGGTCTGTCCGCCTATCAGTCGGGCGTCGTTGTCCCAGCTGACGTTGCTGGTGGTCAGCGGCGTGTCGTTGGCCAGAGGGCCGGCCGCGTCGGTGTCGCCCAGCAGTGGCTGGTTGTCCGCCAACGCCGCAGTCTGGTCGTGCCCGGGGTAGGTTTCCATGCTCCACCTCACGACCGGGCGCGAGGGTTTCGCGACCTCGACCTCCTTGGAGCTGGTGTTGCCCAGGTTTCCGACGGCGTCGATGCTCCGGGCCCAGAAGATGTTCTTGCCGTACTTGTAGGCGAGGACGGTCACCTGGGCGGTCTTGACGTTCGGATCGGTGGGGCTGGTGACGGCGGGGACCTCACCGAAGCTCGGCGCGGCGGCTACGGCGGCGAGGATGTCCGGCTTGCCGTCGCCGGTGAAGTCGCCGGGGGTGAAGACGCCTCCACCTGGTGGGATGGTCCCCTTGGTGACGCCGACGGTGTCCAACCATCCGCCCGTGCCGTTGCCCCGGTGCAGGCGCACCTCGCCGGTGGAGTTCAGGCGCACCAGGACGTCGGTCTTGCCGTCGCCGGAGAAGTCGCCGCGGCCGAACAGCGCGGCGCCACCCCAGCCGGAACCGATGTTCTCCGAGACTCCGGTGACCCAACCACCGGTGCCGTTGCCGCGGATCATGTAGAAGGTGCCGTCGGTCTTGCGCCACAGCACATCGGGCTTGCCGTCGCCGTTGAAGTCACCGGGCGAGAAGATCCAGTTGGCGGTCGAGAAGCCCGTGCCGATTTGCACCGAGGTGGTCTGCAGGCCGCCGCCGACCGCGCCGGGGCGCATCCACAGGTTCTGGGTGGCGGCGTCACGGTAGAGCAGGTCGGGTGCGCCGTCGCCGGTGAAGTCACCCGGTGAGAACAGGTACTGCGCGGTGGACCAGTTCGCGCCTTCCAGGAACTCGGGTGAGCCCAGGAAGCCACCCGCGCCGTCGCCCCTGACCAGGTAGAGGCTGGCCGTTTCCTGCCGGCGGAACACGACGTCGGGCTTGCCGTCGCCGGAGAGGTCGCCCGGGCTGAGGACGGTGCCGTCGGTGTACCAGGCCGAGGCGGCCTCGCTGAACGTGGCCGAGAATCCGCCGACGCCGTCACCGGGATAGGCGCGCAGGCCGTACAGGGTGGCGGGCGGGCCGGTGAAGCTGTAGCGGAACGTGGCGACGTCAGCCGCGGTCGTCGAAATCGTGACGGTGATGGGTTCACCCGGCCCGGGGCCCGTATCCGGTGGGGTGAAGGTGGGAGGCGTGATGTCGGGCGGCGGCGGCACGGACGTGTCGACGGAGAACTGGCACCAGGCGGACCAGCCGCTCCCGATCTGGTACGGGGCGGGGTCGACGGTCTTCACCCGGAACGCGTAGTTCTTGGCAGTGACCACGGTGACCGTGGCAGTCGTGCCACGGGTGCCCGCCGAAGCCGGAGCGGGAGCCGGCGGTGTCTTTCGGGTGGGCACCGTGTCCGTCACCGCGCTCATACCGGCGGCCGGCACCTCGATCCACTCGTAGGTGCCCGTCAGTGTCTGTCCGGTGTCCCCGTCGGGATAGACGGCGGAGAACTTCGGGGTGGTGGTGCCGATGGTCACCCCGTCGACGGGACAGTCGACACCGGCGACCTGGAGCTTGTTCGGCTTGCCCGGTTTCGAGTCGTAGTCCACGACTAGCTTCGCGTTGGCCGGCCGGAACTTCTTCCACCGTTCCAGGTCCGACTCGTACTGGCCCGTGTCGTTGCAGGCGCAGAACCCCACGGTCAGGGTGCTCCAGTTTCCCGTCGCGGCGGTCTGGACCTGGCTGGTGACCGTCGAGCCGGTGAAGTTCATGACCATGTCGTCCTGCGGCGAGTCCGAACAGCCGCCCGCCTTGTTCGCATGCCCGTCGGTGGCGTCGAGCCACTTCTTCAACGTCATCCCCGACCACGACGCCTTCATCGTGGCGTTGATCGCGGGCGTCAGGTACATGTGCGCGGGCGAGTCACCACACGAGTACGAGTGGTACAGCTTCATCTGCACGTACGCCGACTCGATGTGCTTCCCGCCCAGGGCCACGGTGCCGTTGGTCATCGGGAACGTGAAGTAAGAGCGGAACTTCGCCCCCACGCACGGCCCTTCCGGGCTGTAACCCACCCGCGCCATCGTGTAGTCCGTGTTGGTGCAGCCGTTACTGGTGGCGTACGCCCACTTCGACTCCGCCACCGACCACGCGGGGTCGATGAACAGCGGAAACGTCACCTCGTCGGAGTCGAGCAACGCCGAGTCGGGGATGAGCTCCAGGTCCCCGCCCGCCGTGACGTTGGTGACCACCTCACCCGTCAGCGCCGCATCGCCCGCCGCCAGCGTCGAGGAACGCGCCGCGGATGAGCGGAGGGCCGAGCCGGCCGTGGAATCCCACATACGCGCCGGCTCGGTGCGAGCGATCACCGCCGCCCCGGCGCTGGCCTGGAGCGACCCGTCCGGCTGCGCATCAAGGTCGACGTCACCGCTCACCGGCAGAGTGATCTTGCGAAGGGTCGAGTTGGCCGCCGCCTGAGCGGACTTCACGACCAACACATGCGTGAACCCCGTGTGGGTGGCGTGGACCACGAGATCCACGTCCGGGAAGACCCCCGGGTAGGTGGCTCCATCGCCGGACAGAACCGGGGCGGGCAAGGCGCCCGGCCAGGACATCTGCAGCGTCTTACCGGAGCGCCGCAGGGTTACCAGCGGCCCCGTTCCTCCCCCGGAGAAGGCCACGTCCGCAACCGAGACCGCCGGCCTGACCAGACCATCGCCGCCTGCCTGCAACGTCAGATCGACATCGGCCCACGAACCGTCCTCCTGACGCGCACGCTGCGGCACCACCGCCGACTCGAACGACAGCCGACCATCCGGCTGCGCCACCACCTGCGTGTACTCGGAACGCGAGGACTCCACCGCCACCGGGATGTCACACGCCGCTGCCGAAGCAAGCGCCTCAGCCTCGGAAACCGCCGACCCGCTACACGACGGAGACGCCCCACGCGCCGGCGAAGCAGCGAGAACGGTCGGCACCGCCACTGCCGTCGCCGACAGGAGCAGCCACGTGACAGTCGAAGCCACAAGCGCCCCGCACCGAGGCAGCAGGCCCATCCTTTCTGGGAAGCTCCTGCCGTGACCATCGAGTCCGATGGGTGTCGAGTTGCCCATACCGTCCAGCACAGGGCCTCCCACGACGCCCATGGTGATCAATTGATGCGGGACTGTAGCCGAAATTGCATTCGGCAGCCACTACGTGACTTTGCGTAACATCACCTGGCCGGGCGGGGCAGTCACACAACCCGACGGGCGGTCGCCATCTCCGAACCGCTTCGACCTGCCTCGATCACTGAAGGTGACTCGGCACGCCCCACAGCGACAGGTCACCCTCGTGACACAGAGCCACCCGTTGCAGCGAAACCTCGACCTAGGGTGTGATCAATACGACAGCAGGAGAGAGGTAAGCGGCTTCTCTGGCCACGGCGCGCGCAGACGTTTCGAGTGCCCGCTTCCTTGCGCCACTCACGCACGAAACGGCCAACGCAGGACAGGTCCAATGGCGGCTGGACCTCGCCGCCGACCGCCTGAGGACCACCGACCAACCCGTCGAGTCCATCGCGGCGGCCGTCGGTTACCACTCCGCGCCGGCGTTCAGCCGCGCCTTCACCCGCTCCCACGGTGCCCCGCCCGGCCGTTACCGGACGATGCACCGCCCGAGCCGGGCACGAGGCTGACGGGGCTCATCGGCTCCGTCTGCTCCGGGGAGCTCCCGGTGAGTGGCGTCCCCCACGCTGACGGCCGACCGATCGACGTCGACTGCCCCGAGCAGATGGTGCCGGAGGCCGCAGCCGCCCGCCCCTGCCGACGGCACCGATCGCGATGTCGCCGGACACCGCGCCGGGCCCGGCGGCCATCCGCGCTCCGCGCGACACCGCCAGGATCAAGGCCGGGCTGGGCGCTGATTGACGGCGACGTCCGGTGTCCTGTCATCCGCCGGCGGTCGCACATCCCGTGTTGCGCCAGAAGTCCTCGTTGTCGAGCAGGGACTGGGGCACTCCGTCGAGTTCGAAGGAGTGACCCGTGACCGCCCCGGCGGTGTTCCTGACCCGGTAGCCGAGCGCGACGAGACGGTTCGCCAGGTGAGTCTCGACGAGGGCGTCACACTCGCGCTGGACGTCGTCGTCGGCCAGCGCCGGCTCGTCGGGCTGGGTCAGTGCCCCATCCTCGTCCTGGACAGCGAACAGGCAGCAGTGGACGTGCAGCATCGGCGGGATGGGTCCTGCCGCGGCGGAACGGGTGCCGACCGCGTGAGACACCAACGCGGCGACGAACGACCGCGCCGGGCGGACCCCGTCGATCAGCGGGACGCAGCGCATCAGGTGCTCCAGCATGCGGTGGATACCGGTGCGTGCCGCCTCCTCGATGGCGATCTGCGCCGCAGCGTCGAGCTGCGTCCACGCCATCGACAGGGAGCGGGGGGCCAGGTAGACCAGGTTGTACAGGGCCGGGTCGGGCAGCACCCGTACGCCGCTACGGGCGTGTCGCCCAAGCAGGACGTGCGTCAGGTCGGGTGCGTGAACCGGTGCTCCCGGGCGCAGGCCGAGCTGTTGCAGTGCGTCGCTGCCGCCGAGCCAGGCCGTTGCCTGGACGGGTGTCGTCTGGTCCGCCCGGAAGGCCTGCGGGGAGAGGCCCGGGTCGAGTAGTTCGGTGATGATCGCGGCTGCGTCGGACTGGTCTTCAGACATGTGCTCTCTCCTCGTGGGCGTTCACCCGCCAGGGCTATCACAGTCACGCCATCAGTGATCATCGTGGCTCACCTGTCAGGCTGGCCCTCACCGCTACAGTGTGTTGCTCCACTGTCGATAGTCGGGAGGGACGTCAGGCATGGTTACGGACTCGGACACCAAAGAGATCATCCTGACCTGGCAGCGGTCTGAGCAGCCCGGTGTCGTGGAGTTCGTGGTAACTGAGCAGTACGTCGGTGAGGTGCGGGCACTGCTGGCCGCGCAGGAGGTGGCAGTGCAGCGGAGCCCGGCGGCGTTCCGCACCACCGGCAGTGATCTCATGACGACCCTGGTGGCGGTGGCTGATACTCCGGCGGCGTGGGTCGCGGTCGGGATTGGGCTCAAGGCGTTCTTCGACCGGCACCGGGGCAAGCGCATCAAGGTCGACGAGGACGGGTTGACCGACGCCAGTAACTACTCGGCGCGGGACATCGAACGGATCATCCGCGCGCTCGCCCGACCCGACGCTACCGGGGACGGCACCGAGGATCCTCTCACCGGCCAGTGACCGGCCAGGCACCGGTGAGCTGCTACCAGTATCTCGACCGGGTCCGGGAGAGCGTGCGGAGGGCCGCCGAGGAGCAGCTGCGGCTGACCGCGATGGCACCGCGGCCCCAGGTCCACCTGTTCGTCGAGGGTCTGCGGCAGCCCTACGTCGGCTGTGTCGAGGCGCGGGCCTTCGCCAGCGGCACGGACGCGGCGACGGCGATCGGCGCGTTGGGCTTCGCTGCGGCGGCGCTGCCCGCCAGTCACCTGCTGGTGGTGTGGGAGCAGGTTGATCTGATGGCCGCGTTGGGGGAACCGTTGGTGGGTGGCAGCTCCCTGGTCGTCCTGGAAGCCACGGCCGGCGACCACAGCCTGGCCTGGTATCCCCTCCCCGCAGTCGTCGGCGCCGGCATCGGGTCGCCGATGCGGCGGCAGGCGGCTCGGGCGCGGCATCGGGCCCCGCTGCCCGCGCCGATCGACACCCTGCTGGCCACCTGGCGGAGCATCCACCCGCCAGATTTCGCCACGACCATGGCGACGTTCGCCGACCACGGGTACGCGTTCACGGCGGCAACGTCGCCGCCGCGAGTGACCCACAGGCCGGCGGACGCTCTCGACATCGCCCGATCTGCCGTGGGTGAGGCGCTCGCCACGTTAGCGCCGGAATCGGTGGATCAGGCTTGTCGGGCGGTGCGCGACGCCCTGGCCGTGATGCCGGACCACGACCCCCGTCGGGGGCTCTACCTGGTCGACCTCAGCCAACTCCTGCAACAGCGCTACGAGCACGGTGGTGACCTCGCCGACGTGACCGCCGCCGTTCGCGCGGCACGGCAGGCCGGCAGGTACCCGGCCGGCGACACGCCGGCGCGACGGCTGGACGCGCTGGGGACCGCACTGCGCATCTGGTACGAGGCGACCGGTGACCGCGCAAGTCTCGACGAGTCGATCGCAGCGTCTGCGGCGGCGGTCGACGTGCTGCCCGACCACGACGACAATGCCGCGACGTGCCTGGTCAACCTCGCCACCGTCCGGCACGTTCGGTTCCGTGCCACCGGCGACGTCGACGACCTCGACCAGGCCATCTCAGACGGCCGTCGCGCCCTCGGGTGGTTGCGGCCCGACGACCGGCGCTGGGCACAGGCAGCGATGATGCTGTGCAACTTCCTGGAGGCCCGGTACGCGCTCACCGGCGTTCTCGCCGTCCTCGACGAGGCGATCACGTTCGGCCGGGCCGCCGCGACTGCCCCCCAAGGTGTCGGTTGGATGCTCGCCGCCTACCACGCGAACCTCGCCCGGACGCTGGACGCCCGGTACCGGCGCACCGGCGAACTCCAGTCGCTGCACGAGGCCATCGACGCGGGACGCACGGCAGTGGCGGCGGTTCCGCCTGTTCATCCCGAACACGCGCGTTACCAGCTGGTGTTGTCGGAGTCGCTACACGCGCTGTTCGACCGTACCGGGAACCTGGTGGACCTCGACGCCGCCTTCGAGGCCTCGCACGAGGCCACGGCGGCGGTGCCGGCCGACCATCCGCTCCGACTCAACCACGTGGCGAGCCTTGCCGTGCTCCAGACGCAGCGCAGTCGCTTCACCACTGACACATCCGAACTGGACGACGCAGTCGGACTGCTGCGTGAGGCCCTGTCCGAGGCCCCGTCCAAGCATCCGCAGCGGCCAACGGCCCAAGCGGTGCTCGCCGACGCGCTACGGCTACGCGCCGAGCAGACCGGTGACACGACGGCCCTCAACGAGGCCGTCGACCTGGCCCGTCTGGCCCTGGACTCCCTGTCCCCCGACCACCCCCGCCGCAGCACGATGCTGAGCATCCTCGCGCACGCCCTCGACGCCCGGCGCACCGTCAACGCCGACGAGAGGGACTTCATCGAGGCGATCGACGTGCTGCGGACGGCGGCGGCGCACCGGACGGCGGCAGTGGGCCCACGACTCGATGCCGCCCGAGCGTGGGGCGACATCGCGGTCGCCGCCGGCCGGACCGACCTGGCCGCGCAGGGCCTGGAGACCGCAGTCAGGCTGCTGCCGCTGCGCGCCGCGCGGGGCCTGCACCGTACCGACGCACAGTACTGGCTCGGTCGCCTTGCCGGCCTGGCTCGGGACGCGGCTGCGCTCGCGGTGGCCGGCGGGTCCCCGCAGCGCGCGGTCGAGTTGCTCGAACTGGGCCGTACCGTGCTGACCTCACAGGCGTTGGACGGCCGAACCGACCTGGCCGAACTACGTGCGCACGACCCGGCGCTTGCCGACCGTTTCGACCTGCTCAGCGCGAGGATTGAGAGTGGGGGCGAGCATGCGGCCGAGGACCGTCGGAGGTGGGCCGACGAACTCGACGCGGTGGTGGCCCGGATCCGTAGGTCGCCCGGACTGGATCGCTTCCTCCTGCCGCCGGTGGCCGCCGACCTCACCGCCGGGGCTACCGCAGGGCCGATCGTGCTCGTCAACGTCAGCCCGCACCGCTGCGACGCTCTCCTCGTCACCCCGGACGGGATCCGGGCGTTGCCGCTGCCCGACCTCACCTCGGACCGGCTCACCGAGGTGGTGGCGCGGTTCCTCCCAGCGGTCCGTGACGATATCCCCTCGATGTTCCGCACCCGGCAGGAACGCGGCGACACGATCATCACCGACACCCTGGCGTGGCTGTGGGATGCCGTTGCCAGCCCCGTTCTCGATGCGCTCGCTCCGGCACCGGACGACCGGCTGTGGTGGGTGCCGACCGGTCCGCTCACCCTTCTGCCGCTGCACGCGGCAGGACGCCCGCACGGGCCGTCGGTGCTGGATCAGTGCATCCCGTCGTACACACCGTCGATCCGGGCGCTGATCCACGCCCGCGCCGCCGGCACGTCCACGGAACCGGGACGGACGCTGGTGGTCGGCATGCCCAACACCCCAAACGAGACGGACCTGCCCGCCGCACTGCGCGAGGCCGCCCTCGTCGCGGAGCAGGCACCCCAGGCCCGCACCCTGATCGGCCCGCAGGCGGTCTCCGCCGCGGTGATCGAGGCCATGGAGAACAGCACCTGGGCGCACTTCGCCTGCCATGCCACCACCGCAGCAAACCCCTCGGACAGTCGGCTGCTCCTGCACGACCACGTCACCGAGCCACTGACCGCTACGGGGATCTCCCGGCTGCGGCTGCGGTCGGCGTCACTGGCGTACCTGTCGGCCTGCGACACCGCCGTCACCACCACCGACCTCGCCGACGAGGTCATCCACATCGCGTCCGCGTTCCACCTGGCCGGCTATCCACGTGTCATCGGCACCCTGTGGAACGTCAGGGACGACGCGGCAGCGTCGATCGCCCACGACGTGTACGCCGCACTCACCGCCGGCCGGGCGGATCCGAGCCGCGCCGCCCGCGCCCTACGGCAGGCGGTTGCCCGACTACGCGACGAGCACCCGGACCGGCCATCCCGGTGGGCCAGCCACGTGCATCTCGGGCTGTAGGGCGGCGACACCGGCTGTCGGGCCGTCGTGCGCCACTGCCGCTGTCCACGACTGCCGCCGTGGACCGCGACGGGCGTCGCAGGCCCGCTTACCCCGGGTGGGCCCGCGTCACTTCTTGAACGCGATGGACCAATTGATCTGGTAGCCGGATCCCTGCAGGTCGAGGACGGTGCGTTCCAGATCCCCGCAGGACGCACGCCACGTCTCGATCAGCGCTTCGATGGGTGCGTGCAGTTTGACGTTCTCGTGGCGGGTCGGCTTCCCCCAGATCACGATAATTCCCGCGTCGTCTTGGGCTACCTCGAACGGCAGCCACAGCATGGTGTGACCATCGGATCGGACGTCGACGACCGACAGGCCGTGGACCGGTTGATGATTCGGCATCTCCAGCGCCAGTCGTAGGTCGACCTCTTCCCAGACCACGAATAGCCTGGTCGCGGCCAGCGCGGACGGCAGGCGGCCAAGGTCGGCGACCGCGGTGGCCGCGTCGGCTCCCCGGTAGAACGGCCGGGTGGCGATGTAACCGATGTACTGGTACGGCTCGTCCATGTCCTCGGCCACGATGTGCACCTGCGGCCGAGGCACCTGCCCGGTCTTCTGGATGTGCGCTTCGCTCTCGTCGAGGATCGCATTCATTACTTCACTGGCAACGTCGGGCATCAGTCCATTATGGACCGTTGTCCTATTCATGCCAGGGGGCGGCCCGGCCGCTTCGCCCCGGGCGTCAGCGGCCGGGCACTCCCCCGCCTGTCGGCCAGGTCGAACGCCGACGGCCGATGTCTGTCGGACCTGCCCCCGGCAGGCATCGACGGTCAGCACCCGAGTCCGCCGATCCCACTACCAGCGCAGGCAGGCCAAATGACGTTGGAGTACTAATACTCCAGCCGCACCTGCCTGATCTGGAGTTTCCGCAGTTCATCGCCATGGTTGACGCCTTCCCGGCGTCGGCCGGGTAGCTGCGGATGTCGATGCTAGTCGCGGGGTGAGCTGGGTGAGCGCACTTCCTGTCTGTTGTGGTCAGTTGTAGGGCGGGCAGGCTCCCGTGCTTGTGTTGATCGATGAGATCGTGGGCTGGCAGGCAGGGCTGGACGATCTGCTGGCGCGATTCGCGCACCGGTTCGGGCGTGCAGAGCCACGCCGGCAGGCGCTGGCCTACCTGGTCGGGTTGCTGTCGCACCTGGCCAGCAAGAACGGCTGGACCCTCGCCGAAGCTGCCGGTGACACCACGCCGAATCGGATGCAACGGCTGCTCAACAAATCCGTGTGGGATCCGGACGCTGTTCGTGACGACCTGTTCGCCTACGTGAACGAGTACCTCGGCCACGACGACGGGGTGCTAATCGTCGACGAGACGGGATTCCTCAAGAAGGGAATCAAGTCGGCCGGGGTGCAGCGCCAGTACTCCGGCACGGCCGGTCGGACGGAGAACTGCCAGCTCGGGGTGTTCCTTGCCTACGCCACCCCGGCAGGCCGGACCCTGGTCGATCGGGAGTTGTACCTGCCGCGCGGCTGGTGTGACGACCCCGCCCGCCGTGCCGAGGCCGCGATCAGCCCCGGGGTCGGGTTCGCCACCAAACCCGCTCTCGGCCTACGCATGCTCGACCGCGCCATCGCCTGTTGGTGGCCAGTTCAGATTCCCCGCTGGCGGCCACTTAGCGGGGAGGTATCTGGCCGTAGATGACTACTCAGCGCTGATCCCTCCCGGTGCTGCGCCGCGCACCTGGCCGAGCTATAACGACGTGATGGGAACAACGCCGACCCTTGTCGTCATCAGCGGACCGTCGGGGGCTGGCAAGACGACACTCGCCCACCTGCTCGCCCGGCGAATCGGTTGCCCGGCGATCTGCCGGGACGAGATCAAGGAGGGCATGGTCCACGCGGCCGGCGACTTCATCGCCGCACCGGCCGACGAGCTGTCCCTGAGGACCCTGCCCACGTTCTTCAAGGTGCTTCAACTGCTGTTGACCGCAGGCGTCACCACGGTCGCCGAGGCGGCCTTCCAAGACCGCCTGTGGTGCCCCGGCCTGCAGCCATTGATCGGGATCGCCGACATCCGGGTTGTGCATTGCCAGGTCGACGCGCAGACGGCCTTTGACCGTGTCCAGCGACGGCAGGACGAGAACGCGACTCGGCGTGCCCATGCCGACGCCTACCTCGGCGACCATCAAACCCATGCCGTCGGCCACGACGGCTTCCAGCCCATCCGGCTCGACGTGCCCGCGATCGAGGTGGACACCAGCGACGGCTATCGCCCTGGACTCGACGAGATCGTTGCCTTTGCGAACGCAGGGCGATGAGGTACCTGTCGTTACCTTGCGTAGCTTTGGTACTGGCCGTCCACGGGGAAATTCAGCTGGCCGCCGACAATCGCCGCCGGACTGCCAGCCCGATGGGTCACCGCCGATGAGGCCTACGGCCAGGACTCGAAGTTCCGCACCCGTGTGGAGCAGCACAGGATCGGCTACGTCCTCGCTGTGCCTCGCAACCAGCGCATCCCCACGGCGGTAGGCAACTCCCGGCCCGACGTCCTCGCCGCCGGCGCTCCCGTTGAGGCGTGGAAGCGGCGCAGCTGCGGAGACGGAGCGAAGGGACCGCGGCTCTACGACTGGGCTACGGCCACCCTGCCCGACACCGGCACCGACGGCTACCGGCACTGGCTGCTCATCCGACGCAGCATCGCCAACCCCGACGACCGTGCCTACTACCTGTGCTTCGGCCCCGCCGACACCGACGACGAAACCCTGATCCGCGTCGCGGGAACCCGGTGGGCGATCGAGGAGTGCTTCCAGAGCGCGAAGACCGAAGTCGGCCTGGACCACTACCAGGTCCGCCGCTACGACGCCTGGTACCGCCACATAACGCTCGTTCTGTGGGCCCACGCCTACCTCGCCGTCACCACCGCCCACGCCAAAAGGGGGACCCAGAACCTGATCATGAACAGCTCGTGCCCCTCAGTCTCGGCGAGGTCCGCCGTCTCCTGGCACACCTGATCACCACCACCCCACCCTTCGACCACGTACATCGATGGTCACGATGGCGACGCCGACACCAATTCCGCGCCAAACGGGCCCACTACCAGCGACGACACCGAATCCACCATCTGCGGCTGGAGTACTAAGCGACGCATTGGTCGCGTAGGCCGATGGTCGGACGCACTGGTTCATCCACGTCCACGATCGGGCGGACACACTAGACCGCCTCGAGCAGCAGTCGGGCGAGCTCGACAGGCATGGTGATCATGCAGTCGTGGCCGGTCGGTAGCTCCCGTACCCGGTCGCCTGCTGGGACGGGACGTAGGGTGATGCCCGCCGGCCGACCCTTAACGCAGTGGATGTGTGTGCGTGGGATCGTGCGCACGGCCGGGTTGTCCAGCCGGACCTGCTCTTGGAGGGACCGCACCGGGTGGTCCGACAGCATCGAGCGCAACCAGGCGACGTCGTCGGGATCGGTGACCCCGAACAAGCCGATCGGCGGCGGCTGCTCCGGCATCGGCGGAACCCGCCACCCGTCCACGGCGACGTCGATGAGCTGCTTGGTGACCGGAAGGACGTCGACCGCGCTCTCGCTGTCTTCGGGGACCATCGCGTCAAGGAACACCAGGTGCGCGATCCGCTGCGGGGCCCGGTTGGCAACTCCCGATATGACCAACCCGGCGTAGCTGTGCCCGACGAGCACGACGTCGTCGAGTCGTTCGCCTTCGATCAGGCCGACGATGTCGTCGATGTGGGTGCTGAGCCCGACCTCGGGGCCCAGCAGGTGTGCCTTGTCGCCGTAGCCGGTCAGCGACGGCGCGAGCACCCGGTGCCCAGCCGACTCCAGGAGCGGGACTATCCGGTCCCAGCTCCGCCCGCTGTGCCAGGCGCCGTGTACCAGTAGAAATGTGGCCATGGCCGTTTGGTTCCTCCTCGTGCCTCGGTACCGTTGGGTAACCGGAAACATCGTGATCCCTGCGACGCGCCCCCGGCAATACGGCACATTTCGGTGCCCCGGTTCTCAGGAGGTAACCAGTGCAGGACCCGTGTCAGGCCCGCGAAGTCCTCGGCATCGTCGGGGATAAGTGGGCGCTGCTGATCGTGCGCATGCTCAAGGACGGGCCGCAGCGCTTCACCGAGCTCAAACGGGCCATCGACGGCATCAGCCAGCGCATGCTTACCGTGACGCTGCGCGACCTCGAACGCGACGGGATCCTGACCCGCACGGTTCGCGAGGTAATGCCGCCCCACGTGAGCTACGAGCTGACCACGATGGGCCGGACCCTGCGCGAGGCCACCGCGCCGCTGCTCGAGTGGAGCATCACGCACCTTCCCCACATCGACGCCGCCCGTGCGGCATACGACAACCGGTAATACGGTCGAAGCGACAAGACGGGCAGTGCGTTCGGCACCAGATGAATCGAGTCGGAAGATGTCTTCATGAACTCCGCAACCGCGCCAAACCGCCTCTCTGGTGCTCGCCGATGGTTTCCCTTGCCATGGAACGGGCGTAATGCCGGGGCGGTATACCCATGACGCGCTTGAAGGCGGTGTTGAAGGCGTGCTCGGACACGTAGCCGAGAGAACTCGCGATCCGGGCGATGGTGTCGTCGCTGTGCCGGAGTTTCTCACCGGCGAGCATCATGCGCCAACGGGTCAGGTAGGCGATCGGTGTCTCGCCGGCGCGGGCGCGGAAGCGCTCGGCGAAGGTGGTGCGGGACATGCCGACGAGCGCGGCAAGCTCCTGCACGGTCCACGGGTGGGCAGGGTCGGCGTGCACCGCGGCAAGGGCCGCGCTCATCTGCGGGTCCGCGAGGGCGGCGAACCAGCCGATCTCGTCGCCGGAGCGGATGGACAGGCACAAGCGCAGAGCCTGGACCAGCATCATGTGGGCCAGGTGCTGGGCCATCAGGTCCGAGCCCGGCCGCGCCTCGCGGAACTCCTCCATCATCAGGTCGATGGACCAGCGCAGCCGGGAGCTGTCGCCGAGGGTCTCGACCAGCAGTGGCACCAGCGCCGCCCACCGACAGCGCAGACGCCGAATCAGTCAGCCACCGGCGGAAGGCGAGAGGTCGGGATAGGTCAGTGCGGGCGCGGTGGGGTCGGCTCCCTGGCCGGAGGGTAGCTCGGGGCAGAGACGCCGGTAGGGCTCCGACCCGACGTGGTAGGCCCATTCGCCGAGGGTCAGGTTCCGTCCCGCTCGGCGGCAGAGCTCGGCGGGCCAGGTGTCCGGGGTGGGGGTAAGGCGGGCGGTGCGGTCCCAGGAGGTGGTGGCCAGCGTCCTGCCGTCCGGGCTGAAGGCTACCCCCGTGACCCAGCCGACGTGACCGGTGAGACCGACGATCGTCCGGCCACGGTCGCGGTCCCACAGGCGGGTGGTGCCGTCCCGACTGCTGGTGGCGATGGTCTGCCCGTCCGGGCTGAACGCGACCGCGTTCACCTCTGCGGTGTGTCCGGTCAGGACGGACGCCACTCGACGGGCGGCAATGTCCCACAGCTGGGTGGTGCCGTCGGCGGGGGCGATGGCGAGGGTACGGCCGTCCGGGCTGAACGCCACCGCGTTCAGATGGCCGGTCCTGGGCGCCAGGGTAACGATGGTGCTGCCGGCGTCAGAGTCCCAGAGCCGGACCGTGCCGTCGGTCGAGGCGGTCGAGGCGGTGCTGCCATCGGGGCTGAAGTCCACGGCGTCCACCCAGCCGGTGTGGCCGGTCAGCACGGCGGACGCGCGTCGGGTGGCCAGGTCCCACAACCGGGCCGTTCCGTCGGTGGACGCGCTGGCCAGGAGCTGGCCGTCGGGGCTGAAGGCGACGGAGGCGACGCCGTCGGTGTGCCCGGTGAGGGTGGCCTTCTGGTGGCGGGTGCTGGTGTCCCAGAGTCGGATCCGGCCATCCTTGTGACCGGTGGCAAGGGTCGTTCCGTCCGGGCTGAACGCCACGGTGAAGACGAAGCCGGCCCTGGCGTCGAGGACGGCGAGCTGACCGTGCCGGGCGGTGTCCCACAGGCGGACGGTGCCGTCCCTGCTTCCTGTGGCGACGGTCCGGCCGTCCGGGCTGAACGCCACCGCGTCGACGTAGCCGGTGTGGCCCCCGAGCGTGGCGACGGACCGGCTCGTCCTCGTGTCCCACGTGCGGGCGGTGCCGTCCCGGCTGCCGGTCACGACGGTCGTACCGTCGGGACTCGTCCCCACGGCCAGCACCTCGTCGGTGTGGCCGGTGAGGGTGGCCAGGGGCTGGTGCGTGGTGGTGTCCCAGATCCGCGCGGTGCCGTCCCAGCTTCCGGTCACCACGGTGCGGCCGTCGGCCCCGAACGCCACGGCCCGCACGACGCGGGTGTGCCCGACGAGACTGGCCCGGGACTCGTGGGTCGTGGCGTCCCAGATCCGCGCGGTGCCGTCTGCGGAACCCGTGACGAGGGTCGTGCCGTCCGGGCTCAGCGCGACCGCGAAGACCTCGCCCGTGTGGCCGGAGAGGATCGTCGTCTGACCGGTCGCCGTGTTCCACAGCCGGGCGGTGTTGTCGTCCCCGCCGGTGGCCAGGATCAGCCCGGTGCGGTCGAAGGTCACCGCGTTCACCGGGCCGTCGTGGCCGACCGGCACGGGCCGGGAAAGGCTGGTGCGGGTGTCCCAGAGCCGGACGGCACCGTCGGCGTGCCCGGTCGCGATGGCCGTACCGTCCGGATGGAAGGCCACCGCGTTGACTGCGGCGCGACCCGTCAACGTGCCGAGGGGCTGGTGGGTGGTCGCGTCCCATAGTCGCACGGTCCCGTCGACTCCCCCGGTCGCCAGCAGGCGTCCGTCCCGGGTGAAGGCGATCGCCGTCACGGCACTGCCCTGGGTGAGCGCGGCGGTCGGGCCGGCGGTCCACAACCGTACGGTGCCGTCGTCGCCACCGGTGGCGACGGTGCCGCCGTCGGGGCTGTACCCGACGGCGGTCACCGCGCCGGAGTGCCCGATCAGTGGCCGCGCGACGTGCATCGGGGCCGAGAGTGCCGCCTGCGCGCTGGCCACGGTCTGCGCCGTCACGGAGTGGCCGAGCCCGGCCAGCGCCAACAGGTTCGCCAGGTCAGGCTGGGTCGTCAGCACCGCGCGCGACTGGGCGGCCAGACTGCTGGCGACGGCGAGGTCGCGTTGGGCATTCGCCGTGACGGTCTGTACCCCGGCGAGGACGGCCAGCAGGCTGACCGTGACCAGGCCCGTGACCAGGCTGCCGATGGTGACCCGCAGCCGCCGCCGGCGGCGGGCGTGGTCGCGGTTCTGCCGGGCCAGGCTGGCGGCGAGGAAATCGCGTTCGGTCCCGTTGAGGGATTCGGTGTCCCGGTCGGCCCAGCCCGCGAGCAGGCTGCCCCAGTACAGGAACGCGTCGTCCTCGCCGTGCGTCGCCCAGTCGGTGGCGGCACCGGTGAGGCGGCGGTGGGCGCGTAGCGACTCGCGGTCGGCGGCGAGCCAGTCCCGAAGCGTCGGCCAGCCCCGGATGAGCGCCTCGTGGGCGATCTCCACGGTCTCCTCGCCGATCGTCACCAACCGGGCCGCCGCGAGGCGTTCCAGGACGTGCGCGGTGACGGCGTCGTCGCCGAGCTCCGCGCGGGGGACTCGCCGGCGGGTGTCTTCGGTGCCGTCGCCCAGCGCGGTCAGCCGTAGCAGGATCCGCCGGACCGCCCGGCGGTGCTCCTCGTCCAGCTCCCCGAACACCCGATCGGCCGACTGCGCGAGCGCGCCGTCCAGGCCGCCGGCCGCCTCGTAGCCGGCCAGGAACAGCCCGGCGCCGCGCCGCCGCCGCCAGGTCTCCCACAGGGCGTGGGAGACGAACGGCAACACCGCCGGCCGGGACGCCGCCTCGGCGATGATCGTGGCGACGAGGGTCTTCTCCACCATCAGCCCGGCCCGGGCCGCCGGTTCGGTGACGACGACCGACAGCTCCTCGGGCGTCATCGGGCCGACCAGCAGCTGCGCGTCCTGCAGCGCCGCCACCAGCTCGGGCACGCGGGCGCAGTGCGCGTAGAAATCGGCCCGCAACCCGATCACCACCCAGGTGCGGCCGCCCACCTCGCCCGCCACCGCGAGCAACGCGCGGATGAAGGTCTCCCGCTCGGACTCGTCCGCACAGAGGGAGAACACCTCCTCGAACTGGTCGACGATCAGCAGACTGTCGGCGCCCGGGGCCACCGGGTTGTCCGCCAGCTCCCGCACCGGGTGGGCACCGGGGGTGATCACCACGGTCCGCAGATCCTCGTTCGCGCACCAGGCCGGCAGTAGCCCGGCCCGCAGCAGGGACGACTTACCCGAGCCCGACGGCCCGACCACCGCGACGAACCGGTGCCGGGCCAGCCGGTCCGTGAGGTCGGCGACGAGGCGGTCCCGACCGCAGAACAGGTCCGCGTCGTCGGGTCCGTAGGCGGCCAGGCCCAGGTACGGCGGCCGGTCCCCGACCTGATCGGGGGCACCGGTCGCCGGTGGCGCCGCAGCGTCCAGTTCCGCGACCGCACTCCGCCAGTGGGCCGTCCACTCTTCGGGGTCGCCATCGCAGGCGCGGGCGTACGCCACCGCCACCGCCAGGGTCGGCAGCCGGTCGCCCGCAGCGGCCTGCGCCAGCGCGGTTGCCGAGTAGTGCGCCCGCTTGGCCAACGCGCGGTACGTCGGATTGCCCGCTGACTGCCGCAGCTCCCGTAAGGCGAGGGCGAACCGCTGCACCGGCCCCTCGCCCGGATCCACCGGACGCTCCGGACGCGGCATTTCCCACCTCCAACGACAGACGCGAATGCTATCAGCGGCCGTCGTCGAATGGCCTGGTCGACGGTTGTTTAGTTCCCACATCCGGAAACCGGACAACCTCGAACCACAGGAACGGCCGAATCGGTTGTCCACTGTTGTTTGTCCATACCGCATTCCCGAAGCCGGACAACCCGCCGCCCACTAGACACAGATCCGCAAGCCGCGTCACCGCGTCCGAAGGGAATCTGATGTCGTTGCCCGTCACGACCGCCACGCCACCACCGAGCGAGCCACCCGAGCCGTCGTCGCCAGCCTCGTCGTCGCACGAGTCGTCGTCGCACGAGTCCGGGCCGCCCGAATCCACGCCCGCGCCACGGCCCCGAGCGGCGATCACCGCCACCGCGGGCGCCGCGATCGTGGCGGCCGTCGCGCTGTCGTGGGACCGGCCGGGCATCGGGTGGCTGTTGACCGCTCTCGCCGTCGCCGCCGCGATAGTGGTCTCGGCCGGCAGCGGTTTTGCGTGGTCCGGTCGTACGACGGTCCGGGCCGGCGAGGCCGTGGCCGTGGTGGCGCTGATCGCCGTGGGCGCGGTGCGCGCGGCGGAGTGGCTGTTCGTCCTGTGCATGCTTGCCGCTGGGGTGGTCGGCTGCGTGGCCCTGGCCGATCGCTGGTCGGCCGGCAGCCTGGTTGCCGCCCCGCTGCGGGTGGTCGGTTCGGTGCCGGCCGCGCTGCAATGGCTGCTCAAGGACGCGATCAGGATCCGCGTTCAGGATCGGGGCGCGGCCCGGCGGACCACCATCGCCGGGCTGGTAGCGGTGGCGTTGCTGGCCGTCTTCGGGTTCCTGCTGGCCGAGGCGGACGCGGCGTTCGCCGAGGTGTTGTCCGTGCTGATCCCATCGGTCGACGGCAGCACCTCGGTGCAGTGGCTGGGGTCGGCGGCGGCCGCCGTCGTGGTGACGGCGGTCGCGGCTTACGGTCTGCTGACCGGCACGACCATGCCCGAACCGGGGTCGCGGCTGGGGCTGGTCCGCCGGGTCGAGTGGGCCCTTCCGGTCGGCGGACTGGTCGCACTGTTCGCGGGCTTCGTCGCGGTCCAGGCGACGGTCCTGTTCGGCGGCGGTGAGCACGTGGCGAAGACCGCCGGGCTGACGTACGCCGAGTACGCCCGGGCCGGCTTCTGGCAGCTATTGGTGGTCACCGGGCTCACCGTGATCGTGGTGGGCGTAGCGGCCCAGATCGCGCCCCGGGCCACGGTGTCCGACCGGGTGCTGCTGCGCACGCTGCTGGGGCTGCTGTCGGCCCTGACCCTGGTCATCGTCGCCTCGGCCCTCTCCCGGATGGCGGCCTACGAGCAGGCGTACGGGTTCACCCGGCAACGATTGCTGGTGACCGTCGGCGAACTGTGGCTGGGAGTGCTGTTCCTGCTCATCCTGGTGGCCGGGATCAAGCTGCGGGGACGATGGGTGCCCCGGGCCGCCCTCGCCGCGGCCGTCGGCGCGCTGATCGGCCTAGCCGTGCTCAATCCCGACGCGTTCATCGCCCAACAGAACGTGAACCGGTTCGAGAAGCACGGGATCGATGTGTACTACCTCAGCACCCTGTCCGCCGACGCCGTTCCGGCGCTGCAGAAGCTGCCGGAGCCGTACCGCTCCTGCGCGCTGGCCGCAATCACCAACGAACTGACCGGCGGCTCGGCGCCCTCGTCGGGGTCCAACCGGCGCGACGCGTGGCAGGAGTGGAACTTGGGCCGCGCCACCGCCCGGGCCCACCTCGACGATGACGCCCTGGGTCCGTGTTCGGCGGCGTACGGGCGGTACGACTTGCCTGACGCTGACTGAGCTCCCAGTCGAGCGACCGCTCAGGGGTACGTGGGCGCGATCAGGTCTGTCAACGAACGGCCCTGTCTCACATTCGGTGGTGACGGAGCGTGCGTGCCGTTACCCGAGGAGGATGCGGTGGCGGAGCAGGGTGAAGCCCGCTCGTCCGTGCATTTGACGGGCGATCCGTTTGGTCCTGGTGTTGACGCCTTCGGTGGGGCCGTTGCTGTACGGAAGCGTGAGCGCCGCGTTCACGGCGTCGCGGTCCCGTTCCAGGCCCCGAGCATAGGCGTGCAGATGGGGCAGATCTGCCGCGCGAACATCGTTGATCCAGTGCGAGAGCCCGTCGGCGTTTCCCGGCTGGGGTGTGAGGAACTGGGCGAAGCCCTCGACTGGGACTGCGTAGTTTTCCTTCGTCCGGACGGAACGTGCCGCCCCAGCCGTTGAGTCCGCCGCGCTGGTTGGTGCTGAGGGAAGCCATGCCGGAGATGCAGGCACCGTCGACCAGAATCAGCCTCACAGGACCCGAGTAGGTCGTCGTCATAGTCATCAACCCTTCAGGACGTAACGCCGTGTACCCCGGCCCCGGCTGGCTGACATCATCAGGAGGTACGGCGTCGAGTCCGACCATGGTGTGCTCAACCTGGCCGCGACCGCACGTTAGGAGTATGGGTCGATGTTTGTGTCTGCCTAGTTCATGAGCCAGAGGCGCGCCTTGGACGGCTGACAGTCGACCTTGGCAGACCAGCGCCCGAGGCCTCATCGATCCACGGGAGAACGCGGAGCATTACTGAGCCATGGCCGGCCTCTTGCCGATCGGACGATTTCGCTGTGCCGAAGAGCGCATGAGACGCCGAACGGCGGCCCGCTGAACCAGTCGGGCCGCCGTTCGCAGAGCGTGGATCAGAGCGGGCGGATGTTCTCCGCCTGCGGGCCCTTCTGGCCCTGGGTGATGTCGAACTCCACCTTCTGGTTCTCGTCGAGGCTGCGGAAGCCGCTCGCCGAGATCGCGGAGAAGTGGGCGAAGACGTCGGCGCCGCCGTCGTCCGGGCTGATGAAGCCGAAGCCCTTGTCGGCGTTGAACCACTTCACGGTGCCTGTAGTCATGTCTGCTCCTTCGCAGGCTGTCAGAGGCCGCACTGTGCGGACCCCTACGCCGCCGCGTTGATCACCCGCGTCGAAACGACACGAAAAACGAAAAGCGCCTGGATGGGTTTCAGATGCCCCATCAGGCGCCGGAAAACGTCTACGGAAATCAAAACTGCAACTCGGTTACTGTAACACATGATCCATCGTCGGGTCCGATGGCGGTCGGTGGGCCTGGCCGCTGAGCTTGCTTTTTTGCGGAGGCGCGCTCGGATCCACGCCGTGCTCGGCGACCCGGCGCGCCTGGCGATCGTGGACGCGCCCCCCGGGTGACGCCGTTTCCCTCGACGAGTCGCGCGATTTCCTCACCGTCCTCGATGCCCTCGACACCGCGGCCGGCACCGACCGCGCCGACCTGCTCGACAGGCTTGCCACGTTCCCCACCCGCCACCACTGCCCTACGCGGCCAACTCGGTACGGCCGAGGGCTTCGCCAACACCCTCCGCGCCGAACTCGACGATCGTGGTCATGACGGCCCACTACCTGAGCACCGCCGCCGCCTGGCCAGCGGCGGCCTGCTCGGTCCGGTCGGCGGCGACTGGCACCGCATCCCCTCTCGCACCTCGCCGCTGCCCCCGCCATGGCGCACCACGTTGGTGACCAACTCGTGCACCGCCAGGACGAAGTCCTCCAGCCCGTGGCCGGCCAGACCCGCCGAACGGGCTGCTGCGGCGACCGCGTGACGCAGCGCCGTCACCCGCGCAACGGTGATCTCTTCCGACAACAACGCCACGTCGTCGGTGCCGCGAGCGGTGTTCCACCCGCCACCCACGTCGTCCGTTCCGCCGCTGGCCATGATCGGACGCTACCCGCCGCCGACCCGGCGTGCCCGGGCGTGCCAGCCGACGTAGGACGGCGACCGCCTCGGACCGCCGGTCACGCACAGCATCCCGGTCGCCGGCCGGGATGTGAAGAGGTGCGACGAGCGGGGGTGCCAGGACCGAGCGGGGACGGGAACCTTCGCCTGGCCGGCTGGCTCATCGCTCGCCGACCACCTCGCACGACGGCGTGCCGGCCGGCCCCGTCACCGCGGTCGGGCTACTGCTTCTCGTTCTGCCGGAGGGCTTCCTCGAGTTGGTCCTCCAGGATGATGATCCGGCAGGCGGCCTCCAGGGCGGTGCCGTCGTCGACCATTTCGCGGGCCCGGGCGGCCAGGCGCAGCTGGTAGCGGGAGTAGCGGCGGTGCCCGCCACCGGAGCGGTGCGGGTTGATCAGTTTCGCCTCGTCCAGGCGGCGCAGGAAGTCCTGCGTGGTGCCGAGCATCTCCGCGGCCTGACCGATGGTGTAGGCCGGAGTGTTCTCGTCGCCGAACATGTCATCGGGGTTTCGCCCCATGTCACCTCCACGTCGAGGGCCCCGGCGCTTACGCGCCGGGGCCCAGGGTTACGGGTCAGAACACCATCTGCCGACAGGAACGTCGGCTCGTCGTATCCGCACCAACCGTCACTGACGGCTTCGGGTGCGAGGATCGCATATGCGTGACCGGAGACCACCTCTCGTTCGATGGAAACTGCGGTGTCCGCCCGGCCTGACATGACGGCCGACGGCGGGCGATCCAACGGTGTACGGCCCTCCCTTTCCTCTGCCACTTCTTTCTCTTGCTGTCGTGCGGTCTGCCGGCGCCGGAGCCCACGCGACTTCATGACCCCGACACGTGCGGCGAACATCAGCTGGAGCCCCGAAGAGAGCCCTGGCCCCACCTGCACCCCGGCGTGCACTCCGCCGGGACTGACGTGCTCCTACTCTGCCTACTGCCTCTCAGGAGGGAACGGTGCAGCCTGTCCCTCTCCTCGCCGCCCGTCGTGACCCCACGGCCGGACGACCCGTCTGCGTCTTGACGGATCTTTCCCCTTGACTCGAAGAAGAGTATGCCACACCGCCGAAGA
This sequence comes from Micromonospora carbonacea, assembly GCF_014205165.1. Classification (NCBI taxonomy): domain Bacteria; kingdom Bacillati; phylum Actinomycetota; class Actinomycetes; order Micromonosporales; family Micromonosporaceae; genus Micromonospora; species Micromonospora carbonacea. The sequence goes on from NZ_JACHMZ010000001.1 coordinate 6,309,817, forward strand.
TGTCTAGGCTCAGAAGCCCAGATTTCCTGACCTCCAGCCATCAGGAAAGCCGCGCTCGACGCGAGACAGTCTCCGCCGGTCGGGAAACGACGCGATCCAGCGGATGCGACCATCAGCGATGTCGAACGTCATCAGCACGCCCCGCCGACGCGCCTGCACCAGACGCGTCGGCCCGACAGAAGTGGACTGGCGCGGGCGTCAGAGGTCGAGGATGAGGTTCGCGGCCACCGCAGCGCCGTCCGGGCGGATGGTGGCGGCCGTCGTGGCGGCGCGGGACCGGGTCTCGGGCGACAGGGCCTGCCCGAGGGCGGCTGCCAGGGACTCGACGGTCGGAGACGGGCCGGAGTGGGCGGCGCCGATGCCCAGGGCAGCGACGCGGGCGGCGAAGTACGGCTGATCAGCCATCTGCGGAACCAACACCTGGGGTACGCCCGTCAACGCGGCCGTCGTCGTGGTGCCGGCGCCGCCATGGTGCACGACGGCGGCGCAGCGCCGGAACAGCGCCCGGTGGTTGACTTCGGCGACCACGCGGACATCGTCCGCGTCGGCGGACGGGGTCAGGCCAGCCCAGCCGCGGGAGACGACGGCGCGACGGCCATGCGCGCGGATCGCGGCCAGGGCGACCTCCGCGGCGTGCTGCGGTGCGGGCATGCTGCCGAAGCCGACGTACACGGGCGGGTCGCCGGCGTCGAGGAATGCCCTCAGACCGGGGTCGAGCGGACGCGGGTCGGGGACCATCCACGCGCCGGTCTGCACCACGTCGACGGGGTTCGCGGCGTCGGCCGGCCACGGGGCCAGGGTCGGGTCCGCGGCCAGCCACGGGTCCGCGGTGAAGACGTGGTCGCGGACGTTGTCGACCGGAGACAGGCCGATCGCCGCCCGTTCCCGGTTGAGGGCGGCGCCGAAGACCGCGTTGTAGCCCTCGATCGCCAGCGCGTCGAGCTCCTTCCAGTCCGTGACGTCCGGCGGCAGCGGCCGGGTCGGCGCTGGCTGCGGGCGGTGGGCCGGCGACGGCAGGAAGATCGGGCAGTACGCGGCGTAGACATAGCGGATGCCCAGCCGCTCCGCCACCGACTGCACGCTCGCCGTGACCGGGAACAGGCCCGTCGCCACCATGACGTCGCAGCCCTCGGCGGCCGCTGGGAGCTCGGCGAACTGCTCGGCCATTAGCTCGGCGGCCTTGCGCGGCACGTCCGGCACCGTGGTCGGGGCCGGCCCGTGCACCATCTCGCGCACCGACTGGCCGATCGGCACCAACTCCACCCCGAACTGGTCCAGCCGCTCGGCGCAGTCCGGCGGGGCGCACACCCGCACGCCCGCGCCCGCCTCCCGCAGCGCGATCGCCAGCCCGACCAGTGGCTCGACATCGCCACGGCCACCGAATGTCGACAGCAATACCCGCATGTCGCAACCCCCATCTCCACGCGGATTCCAGTTACGGACAGCGATTCTGCGCGCACCCCCAGGCCTTGCCGCAAGCCCCCGGTTGCGGTATATGTTAGTTATGGCAAGGGGATGCGACTCCTTGCCGTTTTTGTTGCGCTCCTCCTTGCCGCCGCCGGGTCGTGCGCTGGTCGATCGCCGACCACTGTGCTCCGAGCTGGTCATCGACGCCCTGGACATGGCCCGCTGGCGACGCCGCCCCACCGAGGGGCAAACCGTGGTCCACTCCGGCCACTGCAGCCAATACACCGGCTGGGGCTTGGGCAGTGACTCCGCCCGGCCGGGCTGCTCGGCTCGATGGGCTCCATCGGCGACTGCGACGGCAACAGCATGGTCGAGTCGTTCTTCGGCTCGATGCAGCTGGAGCTGCTCGAACGTCAGCCGTGAGCCACCCGCCAGGAGCTGGCCAACGCCATTTTCGAGTGGATCGAGACATGGCACTTCCCGCGCCGACGCCACTCGAGTCCCGGCAACCTGTCCCCGATCGACTACGAACGACGGGCCGCTACGCGGGCTCGTCCTCCGTGCCGTCGCCACCTGGCAGCAGGCGGCGCTCCCGGTCGACGGTGAGCGGGAACGGGCGTTGTGGGAATCGGTCGGTCTGGTCCCGGACGACCTCGCCAGTCAGGTGCTGGTGCTCAACGTACGGGCCACCGGCGGCCTGCTCGGGCGGTGGCTCACCGAGGCCGCGCAGGCCGGCGTGCCGATCCGGGTCACCCTGCACCAACTGCGCCTGGCACCGCTCACACTGGACTGCGACGAGGTGTACGTCTGCGAGAACCCCGCGGTGCTGCGCGCGGCCACCACAACGCTCGGTGCCCAGGCCCCACCGCTGATCTGCACCGAAGGAGTGCCGTCGGTCGCCGTCCACACACTGCTCGGCGCCGCTCACGGAGCGGCGATCCGGTGGCGCAACGACTTCGACTGGACCGGCGTACGACTGACTGCGGCGGCTCTCCAGCGATATCGGGGCGCGGTCCCGTGGCGGATGACCGCAGCTGACTACCTGCCGAGGGCGGGCACCGGCACGGCACTGATCGGTACGCCCACCCGGACACCGTGGGACGAGTCGCTGGGCGAGTCGATGCGGCGGACCGGCCGCGCGGTGATGGAGGAACGGCTGCTCGACCTGCTGATCGCCGACCTGCGCGTGACCGGAGCCGGGTAATGGCTGGCAGGAGTTGACCAACCTGCTGGATGCCGTAGGTCGAACGCCGCAGGCCCGCGTATCGAACACGGATGTAGCCGCAGATCGAAAGAGCGCCTCCTCGCAGTGCACGTCGAGGACCCGCCGCAGCGCGTCACCCGTTCGACCCGCCCGCGAGGTCGACGGCTGCGCACACACCTCTTGTGTGCGCAGCGCGGGCAGGTCTTCGGACTCGCGGGCATGACCGGGTACGCCGGTGTCTCCTACTGGCCGTCGCTTCCCGGGCCCTACGGGCCCAGTGCCGGTGACGGCGGTCGTTCCCACTCACCGCTGCGGGGCAGTCCCGGATTCCCACCGGTTCCCTCTTACGACGCCCGAGCGTGACAACGCCTGGGCGAACCAGCGCCGGTAACCAGCCTAGCGTTCCTGGTCAGCTGACGGCCGGCTCGGCCCTGGATGTGACCTACCTCCCCCATCGCCCTTGCCCATGGATCCGGGCGGTTGGGTGGGTGGCGCAGGGGCCGGCCCGGCGGCGGGAACGGCCATGTCAGTGCCGGTCGGGCCTGCGACCTCGGCGCTGTCGGCAGCAGTGTCCGGCGGCTGCGGTTCGGCTGCGACGAAGGTGACCGGAGCGTCGAACGCGGCCCGGCGCGCGGCGCGGCGCAGCGCGGCGAGCACCGCAGGGCCGGCCAGGACGATCGCCACCGCGGTGGTGATCGCGCGGCCGGTGTCCCAGCCGAAGGTGGAGGTGACTGCGGTGAACAGGGCGAGGCGGTGCAGGTTCTCCAGCACCGGCGCGCCCGCGACGTAGGACAGTTGGGTGTCCGCGCCGGTGCTGAACGGCCAGAACCACAGGTTCATCAGCAGGCCGTAGCCGTAGGCGGCGAGCGCGCCGTATCCGGCCAGGACGGCGGTCTCGGCCCGTCCGCGCAGCCTCGGCGGAAGCAGGCCGGCACCCAGGCCGATCCAGGACGCGCACAGCATCTGGAACGGCAGCCACGGTCCGACGCCGGCGGTGAGCAGGGCGGAGGCGAACAGGGACGTCGAACCGAGCAGGAACCCGAATCCGGGACCGAAGACCCGGCCGGCGAGGACCAGGAGGAAGAACACGGTCTCGATGCCGGCGGTGCCCGCGCCCAGGGGGCGCAGCGCGGCGTTGACGGCGGCGAGCACACCGAGCATCGCCAGGGCCTTGCTGTCCATGCCGCCGGAGGTGAGTTCGGCCAGCACGAGCGCCACGAGCACCGGCAGCATCAGGAAGAAGACCAGCGGTGCCTCGCCGGTGCGGGCGGTGGATTCCGGCTGCGCGGGGACGAAGAACGGCCAGGTGAAGGTCGCCAGGGCGGCGGCCGAGGCCAGGGCCAGCACCACGGCGGTACGCGGGGCGACCCGCAACACGGTCACGCCGGTGCCCGGCTCTGGGTCAGCGCGGCGGCGACCTGTTCCACGGTGAGCCACGGCGCGGGGGCGAGGACCTTGGCCACCTGCGGGGCGAAAGCCGGTGACGCGAGCATGACCTCCGCCGTGCTGCCGTCGGAGACGATGTCCCCCTCGGCCATGACGATCACCCGATCGGCGAGGGCCGCGACGAGTTCGACGTCGTGGGTGGCGACCACCACGGCGCGGCCGGCGGCTGCCAACGTGCGGACGACCTCGGTGAACTGCCGCTTGGCGTGGTAGTCCAGGCCACGGGTCGGCTCATCGAGCAGCACCACCGGCGGAGCGGCGGTGAGCTGGACGGCGAGCGCGAGGGCCAGCCGCTGCCCCTCGGACAGATCGCGGGGGTGCCGGTCGGCGGGCAGGCCGGGGGTGAGCTGGTCCAGCAGCGCCCGGCAGGTGCCGGTCGGCGCTGCGGTCTCCCGGTCGGCCTGGGCGCACTCGGCGTCGACGGTCTCCAGGTAGAGCAGGTCGCCGGAGTTCTGCGGGACGAGGCCGACGTGCCGGCGGGCCCGGCCCGCCGGCAGGCTCTTCGGGTCGACGGTCCCCTGAGGTCCGGCCACGGCGACGGTGCCGCCGTGGCGGGGGCCGCTGCCCTGCACCGCCCACAGCAGGCTGGACTTGCCGGACCCGTTGCGGCCCATCAACGCGACGACCTCGCCGGGACGCAGGTCGACGTCGACGCCGGCCACCGCGACCGTGCCCGGATACCGTACGACGATCTTCCGCGCGGTCAGCGCCGCCGCCCTGTCCGTCACCTCCGTGGCCGGCGGCGGATCCACGCCGGCGAGCCGGTGCCGCAGGTCGGACGCCCGCCGACGGGCGTCGCGCACCGACAGCGGCAGGGGTGTCCAGCCGGCGAGGCGGCCCAGCTCGATCAGCGGCGGCGCGATGTCGATGTGCGCCAGCACCGTTGCCGGTGTCCCGTCGATCACGCTCCCGTCGCCGGGCAGGTAGAGCAGCCGGTCGGCGTACTGCACCACCCGCTCCAGCCGGTGCTCGGCCAACACCACGGTCACGCCGAGGTCGTGTACCAGCCGGGTGATGGTGGCGAGCACGTCCTCCGCGGCGGTGGGGTCCAACGCGGAGGTGGGCTCATCGAGCACCAGCACCCGGGGATGGGCCGTGAGCACCGCGCCGATGGCGACCCGCTGCTGCTGGCCGCCGGAAAGCGTCCGCAGCGGCCGATCGCGCAGGTCCGCGATGCCGAGCAGGTCGAGGGTCTCCTCCACCCGCTTGCGCATGACCCTCGGTGGCAGGGCCAACTGCTCCATCCCGTACGCCAGTTCCTCCTCGACGGTGTCGGTGACGAACCCGGCCATGGGGTCCTGGCCGACCACGCCGACGACGTCGGCGAGGTCGCGCGGCGGGTGCCGGCGGGTGTCCCGGCCGTCCACGGTGACGGTGCCGTGCAGGGTGCCGCCGGTGAAGTGCGGCACCAGTCCGTTGATCGCCCGCAACAGGGTCGACTTGCCGGCACCGGTCCGGCCGGCGACCAGGCAGAGTTCGCCCTCCTCGACGCGGAGCGTCACGTCCCGCAGCGGCGGCGGCCCGCCCTCGACGTAGTGGACGGTGACCCGGTCAAAGGTGATCATGAGGGACCTCCCGTCACCGGCGACGACGTGGTGGTGGGACGCGCCGTGTCCACCCGCGGGCCTGGGGCGGGGAGTGCCGGGACCACCGCCGGTGGGCGGGTGGCCCGCGCCACGGGTGGTGGCGGCGCCAGCCAGGCGGGGGCCGCCGCGACCGCGACGGCGAGCAGTATCAGCGGCGTCAACCGGGGCCAGGTGAGCGGGCTGACCGGCGGATAGAGCAGTTCCGGGGCGACCGAGCCGGCCAGCATGGTCAGCGCGGCGGCGGCCACGCCGCAGCCGGCCACGAGCAGCTCGGCCGGGTGCCAGCGATCCGGCCGGTAGCGGCTGCGGCGGACCCGGCGGCCGGCCAGCAGCATCCCGGCCACGGCGGTGGCCAGGCCGCCGAGGAGCAGTGGCAGGCCGAGGTAACCGGGCCCGGTGTCGAGCAGCCCGTACGTGCCGGCGCACACGCCGATCAGCCCGCCGAGCACCAGCGCGCCGGTGGTGGCGCGCTGGCCCGGGGGCACCGCCGCGGTCCGGCCGTAACCCCGGGAGTCCATCGCCGCCGCGAGGGCCAGGGACCGGTCCAGCGCGTCGGCCAGCACGGGCAGGGCGATGCCCCGCAGCGCCCGCATCCCGCGCCCGGACGCGCCACGCAACCGGCGTGCCCGGCGGACCCGTAGCACGCTCTCCACCAGCTGCGGGGCGACCGACAACGCGACCACGACGGCCGTGCCGACCGCGTACAACGCGCCGGGCACCGCCTTGAGTAGCCGTTTCGGGTTGGCCAGCGCGTTCGCCGCGCCGAGGCAGATCAGCATCGCGGCCAGCCGCAGCCCGTCGTAGAACCCGCCGAGGACCTGCTCGACGGCGATGGGGCCGAACAACCGGATGCCGGCCGCCCAGGCGGGAAGCGGGATCTCCGGCAACCGGATCAGCACGTGGTCGCCCTGCCCGCCGCCGAACACGATGCGAAACACCACCCGCATCACCACGATCACCGCGCCGAGCACCAGGTACATCCGGAACGCCAGCGCCCAGGGCGCGTCGCCGCGCCGCCGGACGACCACCAGCGCGGCGACGGCGATCAGCAGTGCCAGCGGCAACGGATTGGTGGTGTGACTGGCCGCCGTGGCCAGGCCCAGCGCCCAGAGCCACCACGCTCCCGGGTGCAGGCCTCGGGGCAACGGTGGCGCCGGCCACCACCATGTCGCCCGGCCGGCTCGGGGGGTCGTGCCCGAGTGACGCCTGTCCCGGTCAGTCATCCTGGTCGACGGCCCGCCGCCGCCTCGCGGCGATCACGCCACCGGCGGCGAGTGCCGCCAGCAGCAACACCCCCGTCACCGTGCCCAGCGGGACGCCACCGTCGTCACGGGGTGCGGCGACACCGGTCAGCACCGGTTCCTCGGAGTCGCCCGGCGATGGGCCGCCGGACCCGCCGGTCGGCGGCGCGGTGGCCGGCGCGCCAGGTGTCTCCGGCGATCCACTGACCGGTGTCGTAGCGGAGGGCGCCGCAGACCCGGACGCGCGTGTCGTCGGCGCTGCCGAACCGGGGCCACCGCCGGCCGCCGACGAAGACGCGACCGGCCCGCCGCCGGCCGGTGGCGTGACCGGTGCGCCACCGGTGGTGGGCGGTGGTGGTGGCGACGGTCGTTTCGGTGCGATGCCGGGACGGGGCGCGTCGTTGGCGGTGCGGTTGAGGGAGAACGACCAGCCCTCGAAGGTGCCGGCCGGCGGCTTGCGGTTGAGCACACCCTTGTCGCTGTACGTCCAACTGCCGCCGTTGGCCGCATGCCAGTACGACCAGTAGGCGCTGGCCGGAGGCGTGTCGACGCACTTCTCGGCCGCCGCCGACGGTTTGCCCTCGATCCGGCAGACGAACCCCTCGCCCCAGCGCAGCGTGCCGGTGACCAGGAAACCGGCGCTCTTCAGCGCCGTCAGGCCGGTGGACTGCTCGCCCCGGGCGCACCGCACCACCGTCCCGCCGCCGAGTTCGTTGAAGTCGACCACCACCGTGACGCCGGAGGCGTCCGGGCAGTAGCCGGCCGCACCGGCTGCCATCGCCGGGCTGCCCGATTCGCCCACCACGCCGACGGCGGCCAGGACGACGGCCAGCCCGGCGCGGACGATCCGGACGATCACGTCGCCCTCCGTCGGCTGAGGAGCAGCAGCAGCGACCCACCACCGACCATCAGGAGCGCGATCAGCACGTACGTGGTGATCGCCGCGCCGGTCGTCGGTAGGCCACCCGCACCCCCCGGGGCGGTCGGCGTGGCGGTCGGGGCGGCGGTCGCCGACACGGTGGGTGACGGGGCCGGTGCCGTGGTGCTGGCGGACGCACTCGGGGTCGGGCTGGCCGGTGCGGTCGGCGTCGGCGACCCGGTGGGCGTGGGGGACGCCGTTCCGGTCGGTGAGGCCGTGCCCGTTGGAGTCGGCCCGGGCGACGACGGCGGAAGGTCGAGGCCGATGCGGCCGAGCGGCACCTGGGCGAGACCGAGCAGGGCCTGCGCGGTGGCCCGGCGCCACTGGTCCCGGGAGACGTCGTCGATCCCGGACCCGACAGCGGCGGTCATGCCTTCGGCGTTGTAGGCGATGGCCCCCGCGTCGGCGGCGGCTTCGCCGCCGTGCGACGTGGTCAGCTGGAGCACGCGGAGCGCGCCCGCTGCGCGGGCGGCCTCGGCTTGGCGTCCGGCGGCGGCGAGCGCCTGCCCGGCCAGGCCGGTGCTGTTGGAGTTCGCGCCGGTCGTCGGCCCCGAGCCGCCGAACGACCCGTCGGAATGCTGCTGGGCGACCAACCAGGTCACGCCCCGATCTGCCGCGTCGGCGGCACCCGCGGCCCCCTCGTCGGCGGCGGCCAGCAGCGCCTGCACGGCCATCGCGGTCGAGTCGACGTCGAGGGTGGCATCGGCCTGCTCGTCGCACGACGGTGACGGGCCGTCCCCCGTGTCGGGGTAGAGCCGGAAGCCACCGGCCGCGCACTGCTGCCGGACGAGGAAGTCGACGGTGTCCTGCGGGACGTCGCCGCTGCGGGCCAAGCCCAGCACCGTGAAGGACTGGTCGAAGGTGTTGCTGGCGTCCGGACCGCTGTCGGCGGTGGTGCGGCTGGTGATCCGCCCCCGCTGATGCCCGGCGTCCGCCCCGGCGACCAGCGACAGGGCCTCGGCCCGCAGGTCGAAGCCGCCGAAGTCGGTGGGATCGGCTCCGGCGGCGGCGGCCGCGTAGAGCAGCTTCGCGGTGGCCCCACCGTCGGTGAAGCCCTCGATGCCCCAGTCGTCGTAGCTGTTGTAGGAGCGCACGTGCGCCGCGACCTGCGCGGTCGCCGTCTGCCGGGTCGAGGCGGCCACCCCGGTCGCGGACAAGGCGATGACCGCGTCGATGGTCAGGCCCCAGTCCGGGCCGCCGAACGGCCCGGGAAGCGCCCCGTCGGTGACCTCACCGGCCAACCAGGACGCGGCCTCGCGTGCCGCGGCGGCGTCGGCCGGTGCGGGTGCCGCCACCACGGTCAGGGGCAGGGCGGCGATCGCGGCGAGGGTCGCCGCCGTGCTGGCGACGAGACCGGTGCCGATCCGCCGGTGCCGGGACAGGGGCATGGAGGTGCCTTTCGCAGAGCGGTCGGTGAAGGTGCCGGAACGCGCCCGAGGAGACGGCACCCCGCTCGCGTGACGCTCTGAGCGGGATGGACGGACCTCGGCGGCCCGGACTTCACCCTGTAGACCTCGACAGTGGAAGCCGCTCGTCCCGGACGAGGCATTCCGGCTCGCGGAGTCGATGCTCCGCTCACGGTTGCGGGTCAGCGCCGGCTTCAACCGGCTTTCCCCCACACGGGACGTATGCAGTTGTGTGCCCGGCGTGAACCGGGTGCCGACACGGTACCGCCCGCGCGTCGAGTGACGCCAGAGCGGTGGCCGGCACCCGGCACGTCGGTCGACGGGTCAGGGAGCGGCGATGCTCGGTGGGGCGCCCGCGCCGAAGGACCAGCCCTCGACGCTGCCCGGCGCGGGGTTGTAGCTGGTCGCGCCGGACGTGCTGTAGGACCAGGCGCCGCCGCTCGGCGCGTGCCAGTACGACCAGTACGCGGTGACGGGTGGAGTGTTGACGCACGGCTCGGTCGCGGCGGTGGGCTTGCCGTTGATCCGGCACACGAACGCCAGTCCCCAGCGCGAGGTTCCGGTCACGGTGAAGCCCGCGCCCTGGAGGGCGGCCAGCCCAGTCGCCGGGTCGCCGAGGGCACAGGCCACCTGGACCCCGCCGCCGAGGGCGGCGAAGTCGACCACCACGGTGACCCCCGACGTGCCGGTACACGCGGCGGCGTGCGCGGCCTGCGGCGCAGGCTCGACGGCGGTCAGCGCGACGGCGGCGACGGCGGCGGCCAACAGTCCGGCAAGCCGCCTACGAATGACGATTCGAGACATGGGTCCTCCCCGAGAGCAGACGAATGAGAATCAGGCGAGCGACGGGACGGCTCACGGGCAGTCGGGCGTCGGTGCGCCGGTCGTCGCGCCAGCGGCGGACAGGTGGGCGTACCCAGCGCCGGTCAGACCGAGGACGGCCTGCGCGGTGGCGCGGGCGGCGGTGGCCGGGTCGAAGGCGCCGCCGTCGAAGTCGACCGCCCCCCGGTCGGCTGGCGCGCCGGCGCAGTCGACCTGGAGTCCGGCGAGGAACGTACGGGCCCGCGCCCAGGCCAGCGGCCGGTGACCGTCGCGCAGCGCCTGCGCGGCGAGCCCGGTGCTGTTCGCGTTCGGTGTTCCCGCCGCGTTGGCGAACCCGCCGTTCGTGCCCTGCAGCGAGAGCAGCCAGCGCAGCCCCGGGGCGGCGTCGGCCCCGCGGCCGGCCGCCCGCAACGCCTGCACCGCGAGCGCGGTGGCGTCCACGTCGGAGGTGCAGACCGGCTGGGCGGGCAGCAGCGGGTAGCCACCGTCGGCGCAGCGGGTGCCGGCCAGCCAGGACGCGGCCGCCGCCGGCACGCCCTGTGCGGTCCGGTCCAGAGCGAGGATCGCGAAGGACTGACTGAAGGCGTTGCTGTAGTCGCCGAACGCCGACCGGTCGGTGAACCGGCCGGTCGGCGACTGGAGCGAGCGCAGGCGGGCGACCAGGTCCACCCCGCCCACATCCGTCGGGTCACCGCCGCGCACCGCGACGGCGAGGGCGAGTTTGGCGGTGGCGCCGACGTACGCCTCGGTCGCGCCGTCGCCCACGTACGCGTCGCGGACATCCGGCCGGGTGACCCACGCCAGCGCCCGTGTGCCGGAGTCGTCGGCGACGCCGGCAGCGGCGAAGGCGAACACCGCGTCGAGGGTGAGCCCCTGGTCCGGGTAGGCAACCCCGTCGTAGACCACCTCGAAGCGTTCCCCGTCGACCAGTTGCCTGGCCAGCCACCCGGCGGCAGCCTCCGCCCGCGTCGTGCCAGCGGGTGCGGGCGCGGCGAGCGCGGGCGTGGTGAGGGTGAGTGCGGCGAGCACACCGCAGAACAGGGCGAGCAGGCGGTGCCGGCTCAGGCGAACGACCATCGGAAGCGCCTTTCCGGCCCGGCGGTCGTCAGAACCCGAACGACCACCACGGCGCGGGGTCGACCGGGACTCCGACCCGTGGGCCACGACGGGTGGGGAGCGGAATCGCGCGTACGTCGGGTATTCGGGCTCGTCATCGGAGCGCACTCCGATGGCCTACCGTTGCGGGCCAGCGCCGGACTTCGACCGGACTTCCCCCACACGGACGCGCTGATGAAGTTGTCGGGTCAGTCTGGCCGGGCGGGGCGGCACGTGTCAATGAGTCGCCTGACATCGACGCACGGTGACCGCCGCGACGGGATGACACGGTCGTTCGGCCGTGCCGGGCGGGACGGTGTCGGCGTCCCGCCCGGCACGCGGTCACCTGCCGCGCAGCTCGACGGCGGCGGCGACGAGGTGCGCGAGGGACGCCTCGACCTCGGGGTAGCCGCGGGTCTTCAGGCCGCAGTCGGGGTTCACCCACAGCCGCTCGGCCGGCACCACCGCCACGGCCCGGCGAAGCGCCTCGACGATCTCCTCACGTGGCGGCACCCGGGGCGAGTGGATGTCCCACACGCCTGGCCCGATTCCCCGGCGATAGCCGGCCGCGGCGAGGTCGCCGAGGACCTCCATCTTCGAGCGGGACGCCTCGATGCTGGTGACGTCGGCGTCGAGGGCGTCGATGGCGGCGATGATCTCACCGAACTCGGAGTAGCACAGGTGGGTGTGGATCTGCGTGTCGTCGGCGACGCCGCTGGTTGCCAGGCGGAACGCGCCTACCGCCCAGTCCAGGTAGGCATCCTGGTCCGCCGCGCGCAGGGGCAGGGTTTCGCGCAGCGCCGGCTCGTCGACCTGGATCACCCGGATGCCGGCCGCCTGAAGGTCGCGGCACTCGTCACGCAGGGCGAGGGCGACCTGGTCGGCGGTGACGTCGATCGGCTGGTCGTCGCGCACGAACGACCAGGCGAGGATCGTCACCGGCCCGGTGAGCATGCCCTTGACCGGCCGGCCGGTCAGCGACTGCGCGTAGGACGACCACGCGACCGTCATGGGAGCCCTGCGGGCCACGTCGCCGTAGATGACCGGCGGACGGACGCAGCGGGAGCCGTACGACTGCACCCAGCCGTGCTCGGTGGTGGCGAAACCGGTCAGTTGCTCGCCGAAGTACTGGACCATGTCGTTGCGTTCCGGCTCGCCGTGCACGAGCACGTCGAGGCCCAGCCGCTCCTGGAGCCGGATGACATGCTCGACCTCGGCGCGCATCCGCTGGACGTAGCCGGAGTCGTCGAGCCGGCCGGACCTATGTGCGGCGCGGGCCGCCCGCAGCTCGGCGGTCTGCGGGAACGAGCCGATGGTCGTGGTGGGCAGCGGCGGCAGGTGCAACCGGGCCTGCTGGGCCGACGCCCGCCGCCGGTGGTCGCCCCGTTGCCTGTCACCGGGGCGCAGCGCGGCGAGCCTGCCCCGCACGGTGTCGTCGCGCCATGCTTTCGGGGCGGGTGGTAGCGGTTCGGGCAGCGGCGTCGTGCCGTCGCGCAGGGCGCGGCCGAGCAGGACGACCTCGTCGACCTTCTGCCGGGCGAAGGCCAACCGCCGTCGCAGCTGCGGATCGAGCGCGGTCTCGGCGGCGAGGTCCACCGGCGTGTGCAGCAGGGAGCAGGAGGTGGACACGGCGACGTGGTCGGCGAGCCCGGTGACCGCGGCACCGGTCGTTATCGCCGCCCGCAGGTCGGTGCGCCAGACGTTGCGACCGTCGACGAGCCCGGCGACGATCGTCTTGCCGTGCAGTGGGCCGGCTCCGGCGAGACGTCGCAGGTTGCCGGGCCCGGCAACGAGGTCCAGGCCGAGCGCCTCGACCGGCGTGTCCAGCAGCGCGGGCAGCGCGTCACCGAGTTCCCCGAAGTAGGTGGCGACGAAGATCCTCGGCCGCTGCCGCACGGAGCACAACCGCGTGTACGCATCGTGTAGCGCCTCGATCTCGGCCGTGGTGCGGTCGGCCACGTAGGCGGGTTCGTCCAGCTGAACCCACGTGACACCGGCGGCGGCGAGGGCACGAAGGATGTCGGCGTACACGTCGACGAGTTCGGCCATCCGATCGAACGCCTTCGCACCTGGCGTGGAGGTCTTGGCCAGCAGCAGGAACGTGGCGGGCCCGACCAGAACCGGTCGGCTCTCGATACCCAGCGCGCGGGCTTCTCCGTACTCACGCAACGCCTTGTCGGGGTTCGCGGCGAAGACGGTGTCGGATCCGATCTCCGGGACCAGGTAGTGATAGTTCGTGTCGAACCACTTCGTCAGCTCCAGCGCCGGCTCGGCGTCGACGCCGCGGGCCATGGCGAAGTAGGTGTCGAGCCCTGACAGGCCGAGTCGGGCGAAGCGTCGTGGGACCGCGCCGACGGCCACCGCCGTGTCGAGGACGTGATCGTAGTAGGAGAACGTGTTCGACGGGATCGCGTCCAGGCGGGCATCGCGCAGCGTCCGCCAGACCCCGGCGCGCAGCGCGACCGAGGTGCTCTCCAACTCCGCGGCGTCGATGCGGCCCGCCCAGTAGGCCTCCACGGCCTTCTTCAGTTCACGGTTACCACCGATACGTGGATAACCGAGCACGGTGCTCTGACCGAATGTGGTGCTCATGGGTCCTTCCCTCGAAGCGTCCGAGGACTCGCGCGAGGGCGGGAGGGAAGAGGCGCAGGGGCGCACCGGCTTCCGCCCCGGCCTTCCCGAGAGACCGTCAGCGGCGCACACCGGCCGGCGTACGCGGTGCGGGCAGGTCTTCGGACTCGTGGGCATGACCTGTCCGGTCGCCTACTGGCCGTCGCTTCCCAGACCTCGCGGTCCAGTGCTTGATGACGGCGGTCGTTCCCACTCACCGCTGCGGGGCAGTCCCGGTCTCGCACCGGGTTCCCTCTTACGACGCCGCGACGCTCGAACGTCACAGCGAACCAGCACTGCTGTCTATCCTAGGTGTCCAGAAGCGATCGGCGTTGGCGCGTCCCCCTTCGAGACAAAGAGACATCGCGGCAGCAGCCTCGATCCGTCCGACGAGAAGGTGACGAATGGGCAATAGGATCGACAGGGTGGCCGTGCTCGTGGACGGCAGCGAATGGGTGGCGATTCGCCCGGAGGACTTCGAACGCCTCGACGCCTGTCGACGGCAGGTAGGCGCAACCGCTGCCCGCGCCACCCGGCTGGAGCACGAGGTGCGTCAAGCCCGGGCCCGGCTGGCGCGGATCGAGGCGATCGTCGCCGAAGGCGACTCCACCGACAGCATGTGTGAACGTCTCACCCGGGTACTGGCCGGCTCGGATACGGCCCGGCCAGCTGTCAGGGGTCGAGAGGCGTGACGGAGTCACCCCTCAGCCGCTCGCGGTCGTGGTCGACTCCCCGGCCTCGAGTGCCCACGCGGACCACACCGGTGACCGGATCTGAACAACCCGCGTCGACAGGCTCCTCACCGCGGTCTTCTCTGTCGGACCACCGCCGGATGCCGGGGGTCGGTCAGCTGTGTGCCGTCATGCGTGGATACCGCCCCGTGAGAAGGTGGTCGCCGAGTTCCCGGGCCTTGTATGCGACGGGATCGTGCAGGGTGAGCGTGCGGGCGTCACGCCAGAACCGGTCGAGCCCCGGTGGCGCGGGCCGTCGCACGCGCGCCGGTGAACTCGAAGATCCGGCTCGTCGCATCCGTGGCCAGTCGGCTGGACACGACCTTCGCGGCGGAGACGGTCAGTGCCGTCCGGCCGCGTTCGGTCGGGGTCAGGGCGGGGCCGCGGGCGTCGGCCTCGGTGAGGGCGCGGGTGGCGTGGTCGGCCAGGAGGCGCGCCGCGTCCAGGGCTGCGGTGAGCTCCCCGTAGCCCGTCAACACGTGGGGATCGTCGACGGCTTGCTCGAGTCCGCTCGCGGGCCAGGGGCGCGAACGATCGCGTGTGTATCTGGTGGCCTCGTTGATCGCGCCGGCAGTGATGCCGACGAGAACCTGCGCGAGGACTGCCTGGAAGGCCAGCGACACCAGGGACAGGCGTAGGTGGCGGGGGCTGGACTCGTCTTCGTCTGCCGGGAAGGTGCCCAGCACGTCGCCCTGGCCGACCCGGACGTCGTCGAAGGCGACGCTTCCGCTCGCTGTCAGACGTTGGCCCAGGTTGTCCCAGTCCGGTGGGTGCGATATCCCACTGCCGCTGCCGTGCATGACGACGACGAGGCGTGCCGTGTGGTCGTCGCGGATCGCGCTGACGAGCAGGCGGTCGGCGACGGCGCAGCCGGTGGCGAACGCGCCGCGGCCCGAGACGCGGAGTCCGTCGCTGGTCGTGGTGGCCGTGATGGTGTCGCGTGGGTTGCTGACCGCGGCCGCTGGTGGCGGCCTCCTGGCGGAGCGAGGTCGCCAGCCCGGCGTTGTCGTAGAGCGTGGCCCGCCACAGGTACAGGTAGTGGTAGCCGAGGAGGTGACCGATCGACGGGTCGGTGGCCGCCACGATCCGGGTCACGGCGTGTGTGGTGGGGTGGTCGCCGGGGTCGAGGGCGAGCAGGCCGCTGTCGCGCAGCAGTTCGATCTCGGCGTGCGGGGGTTGGTTGGCGTGGTCCCGCTCGACGGCGTCCGCGCGGAGCCGCTCGGCGACGGTGTAAGCGGTGGTGATCGCTTCTGCCGGGTTCACGACACCCCTGTCGGTTCGGGTGCGGGGCGGCGGAGCATCCGGTCCGCGAGGATCACGACCGGTGGCAGCAGCAGGCACTGGGCGGCGATGGCCAGCCAGAAGCCGGCGAGGTTCCCGGCGGACTCGAAAAGCTGGTAGAGGCCGTCGGCGGCGGCCCGGCGCATTCCAACCGGATCTAGCTCGCCGCCTCGCGCCGTCGACACGGCTCGACCCCAAGGACCTGCACGGTTGGCAGGCCAACCACAGCACCGACCGGCCGACCCGGCCGCTGGTTCGCGACGGTGACCGCCTGGTGGAGACGGACTGGGACACCGCGATGGGCCGGACGGCACCACCCGGCTCTGCGCCCCTTCGCCTGATCCTAACAATCGATGAAGATCACGCCGATCCACGACTCCTGGTAGTACACCTCAATCTTGCTGATCGAGCAAAGCGCGCTGCCGCCGCCAGGACTGCCGCCCCAGCCCGGCTGGTAGGTTTCCACGCCGCCGGGGTACGGGGTATAGCCGGGCCTTGTCGCCGGAATGCCGGGGATGTCCGGCGACACCGGGGGCGGCATCGGCGGGATGAACTGGGGCGCAAGGGGGTCACACACAATTCCCCGGTCCATCAGGGTGACGTCCTGCCGGGCACGGTTGCCGGTTTGGTCGTACCAGGCGGAGTTCTGCATCTCCTTCGCCGCGGTCGCGTAGTCGCCTTGGTTCAGGGCCGTGAGCATGCTCGTGAATCGTGACAGCCCGGTCCGGCCCAGGTTGAAGATCATGTCGATCACCACGGCCTGTCGGGCCGTACTGATCGAGTCGAGGCCTGGCACCAACGCCCGCGCGTCCACGATGGCCCGGGCGACGTCCTGTTCGAATAGCCGCGTGATCTGCAGCTGGGTCAGGTCGGTTTGGCCGGCGCGCACCGCGTTGTAGTTCGCGCCGACCCCGGCGAGCTGGGCTGCCGCGTCACCCCGGTTGAGGTTGAACCCGATGCCAACGGTCGGGATACCCTCCGAGTCCAGGTATACGTGCGGGTCGCCGGCCAGCCCGTGCGAACTCTCATGGTTCGCGATAAACAACTTGAGCTCGGCCAGCTCCATTTGTCGTGGCTTCATCCCGTCTAGGCAAGGCCCGTTCTGCGGCGGCTTCGGCGGCTTTTCGAGATCGGCGAGCGCCGGCGACGCTCCGACGGTCAGTGCAATCACGAAAGCAGTGGTCAGACCGAGTAGTGGCGTGACGCACGAGCGGCGCCGTCCCTGTCTGGCTTCGTACATCAGAGCCCTCTTCCCGCACAGGCCGTCGGCTAGCCTCCACATGCCACAGCAGACGGACTGCACAACCAGGTACACAATCCTTGGAGTTCCCTCGGCCGACTCAATGTAATCGGGCGCTCAGCACGTCTGCCATCCCAGAATCATGGGGGCTCTACGAAGCTGGCGGGCTGAAATGGCCTCGGCCGACTGTGCGGCAGCGGCATCACCGCGAGCCTCGCGGTTCCCCAGCACCCAGTTGGCCCCAGTCCCACTGGTGAATCCCAGGTCACCGGATCGAACTGCCTTCTCGCCGCAGCAATGAACCTCTGTCCCTCAAGGTCCGTGCCTCCAGGCTACGAAGGGAAGGACACTCACCACGTCTCGGGTGCTGTGGCGGCGAACAGGTGCGCGACCAGTTCGCGACGGCTGCGTACGGAGGTCTTGGCGAAGATGGTCTTCAGGTGGTCCTGGACCGTGAGGTTGGTCAGCGAGAGGATGCGGGCGATGTCGTTGGTGCTCCTGCCGCGGACTACGTGAAGGGCGACTTCCTGTTCGCGGGGCGTCAGGCCGTAACCGATGAGTGCGACGGGGATGATCTCCGCCGGTGACGCGATGGTGGCGACGACGCAGATCCGGCCGTCGGCTCGGCCGTCGAGCAGCGACGCGTGCAGGACGAGCCAGGTGCCGCGTCTACTGCGCACTCGGGCGCGGGCCGTCTGCATCCGTCGCGCTCGCCCGGCGACGACGAGGAAGGAGGCGGGCACGCCGAGTTGGGGCTGGTTCGCGTTCAGCTCGGCGATGAGTGCTTCTGCCGCCGGGTCGGCGGCCAGGAGCTCGTCGCGGGGGCCGAGCACGGCCGCCGCCGGGAGCAGTTCGGCTTCCAGGCCGGGGTCGGGCGCGGGGTGGTGCATGCCACGCAGGGCTGTTCCGAGTTGCCGGGCGATCTGACGGGCGATCCGGAGTTCGGTCGGCGTGTAGGGGCCTCGGTCGGCTGCGCGCATGAATGCCGCGCATCCCCAGCGGCCGCCCTGTGCGTCGAAGTTCGCCCGCAGTTCGTCGCCGAACCCGGCGGGTTGGAGCTGTTCTCGGTAGCGGATGCTGCGGGCGACGTGTCCCTGGGTGGCGTTGCTCAGGGTTTCCGCCGGCTGGCCGCTGCTTCGGATCTTGGCGAATGTCGCCACGTCGTCGCGGCCGAACTCCAGTAGCGCCGCCTGGGCGAATCCGCGCGGGTCCAGTCCGTCGGAGTGGATGGTGGTGATGAGGCCGGTCACGGGGTCGTTCAGATGCCAGCAGGCCGCGTCGAACCCGAGGACGTCGCGGAGCAGCTGGGTGCATTGCCCGAACAGGTCGGGAAAGTGGGGGCGGGCGGCGGTGATGTCGGCGAGTGCCGCGACGACGTTCTGCTGGGCCTGCCCTCCGTTGGCTCGGCGGCGGACGACCACGCGGTAACGTTACCGCCGATCGATGCGGCATCGCCAGCGCGTGGCCGTCCCGCCTGCCGACGGTCAGCAGTAGATGTCGAGCACGGTGATCCAGTGGTTGTTGTAGAAGACCTCGATCTTCCTGAAGTTGCAGCGCATCGTGTCGGTTCCGCCGTCGCCGGTGCCGTCGCCGTTCGACGGCTGGAAGGTGATCACGCCACCCGGGTATCCGGTGCCCCCGGGGTGGACATAGCCGGGGATGTCAGACGACACGGGAGGGATCACGGGGATGACGCCCGGCGGGAGCGGGTCGCACATCAGCCCTCGGCGCATCAGGGTGACGTCCTGGGTGGCACGGGTGCCCGTCTGCTGTTTCCAGGCCGAGTTCTCCATCTCGGAGGCTGCCGTCTCGTAGTCGCCGCGGTTGAGGGCGGCCAGCATGTTCTGGAACTGGGCCAGACCGGTCCGTCCGAGGTTGAAGATCATGTCGATCAGGACGGCCTGCCGGGCCGTCGACAGCAGGTCGAAGTTCGGGACCAGGGCGTACGCGTCGGTGGTCGCGTCCGCAATGGTCTGCTCGAACAGGATGGTGATCTGGACCTGCGTCAGGTTGACACGGCCGGCCCGCACGTCGTCGTAGTTGGCGCCCACAGCGGCAAGGCGCGCTCGCGCGTCGGCCCGGTCGAGGTTGAAGCCGATGCCGACCGTCGGGTGCCCCTTCGTGTCGACGTAGACGTGAGGATCCCCGGCGAGCCCGTGCGGGCTCTCGTGCTTGGCGACGAAGTCCTTGAACTCACCGATCTCCATGTCGCGCGGTGCCTTGCCGAGCGGGCAGGGCCCGGTCGACGGCTCCGTCGGCCTGCTCGGCGGAGGTTGCGGGCCACCAGCGGTGGCCGGTCCCCCTCCCAGCACGACGAGCATGACGCTCACGCTGGCCAGGAGTAGGGCCATACCGGTACGCCAACAGGACGGGAACGGACGCATCGAACCTCGCTTCACAGAATGGCGGAATCCGCACGGCCGAATCAAACGGCGAAAAGCGCGGAAGGCAGAAGGTGCCTCAAGCCCGCACGGCGAGCGTAGCCACCCGTTCCGTTTGGCAACCATCCCAGAACAATGGGATATCCGGTCCGCCGAGAGCAGCCGGCTCAAGAACCGCGTCGTCGAACATGGCCCGCCGCCGCCACCTGTGAACGCGGCACCGACGGAGCCGGCCGATCTCAGCCTGCCGGATCCCGATGAACGGCGTCGGGTCCGGGGTCTGGGCGCGAGGTGGTCGCCTAGCTGGTGCGTTGACCACGAACGTTCGCCGGGTCGGTGACACGCCGAGGCAGGTCCCCTCGTAGTCGCCGGTGACGGCTCACTCTCGACGGCGGCCATGTTGGCTGTTGAGAGTGGGGTGGCGGGTTGGCCGAGCCGGTGCGCGGGTCGTTCCCTGGCACCGGAACGCCTGGGTTGGCATCCGCTGACGAGCACAAACGGCACACGTCATCGAAGATCATCTAGCGGCTCCCGCTCCAGCGGGCCGGCCGGAGGTGGAGCCGGAGAAGTGTCGGTGGTCAGACCTAGAGTTCAGGCATGACCACCTGGCCCCCGGGTAGTGCCGCCCCGGTCGCCGCGCGGCCCGCCAGTGGCCGGATCGATCTGCCTGACCATCTGGTGCCGTTGCTGACCGGATCGCCGCACCTCAACGTGTTCGGGCCGACCAGGCCATGGGTGCCGCCCGCGGGGTGGCTCGAGGACACCCGTGCCCGGCTGATGGCCGTCGCCGCCCGGGAAGGGCTCACCGACCTGCCCGCCCGGGCGGCACGACTCAAGCCGGGCACGTCGATGGCGGTCGAGGAGGTGAAGTGGCTGGCGCAGGGCGCGCTCGGGGCGTCCACCAGCGTGTCGGGCCCGCTGTGGCGGCTCGGTGACCTCCTGGTGGCTGACCGCCTGACGGCACCCCTGACTCCGACGACGGACCCGGAGGCGACCTGGCAGACCCAGGTCATGCCGGTCCCACCGGGACGCGTCTTCGCGGACTCCGACAGCCCGGCACGCCGGGACCGCATCATCCGCTACTACCGCGACTGTCTCGGGATACTCGTCGAGGCACCACCGTTCGCCGAGCGTGGACACACGCTAGCCAGGTTGTACGCCCGGATAGCCGAGGACCCGGCGCTACTGGAACAGCACCGGACGGGGTCGAGGCGGCAACTCGCCGCCCAGTGGGGATCGGCCCTGCTCGGTGACGCGGAGCGGGCCGCCCTGCCCGACTACGCCGGACCGGCCGACTACCTGTCCTGGACTCTGACCGGCCTCCGGGCCGCCCACCAGCGCCTGGTGGACACGGTGGGTGCCGAGGTCGGCAGTTTCGACGAGTTGGTCGCCGCCATGCTGCTGAAGCTCGGCAAACCGGTGCCCGCCGTCATCGCCACGACCGGGCTGGGCCAGGACGGTTTCCACGCCGTCCGCCGCGCGTACGACATGCTCAAGCCCGGTTTCGACTACGACGTCTGGTACCGGACGGTGTTCGCGTGGCTGGACCACGCGATCATCGCGGGCGAGGCGGAGACCGCACGCATCTGGGTGGGCCTGGAGTGGAGCTGTGCCACCGCGCTGAACGGCTGGCCGGGCCCGCACCGGGACGTGCAGAGCGGGCTCTTCTTCTGCCTGAGATACCTGCGTAGCCTGCGCATGCTCGGCCAGCCACGGCCCGCCGTCATCAACCCGCTGGTGTCCGCCCTCGCCGACACTCCGGGACCGGCGCAGCCCACGACCGCCCCACCCCGACCGGCCCGGCCCGGGGGCGCCCCGGGCGAGCACACCGAGCAGGACGCCATGGGCGTCCTCGACGACATGATCGGGATGTCCCCGGTCAAGCAACGCGTCGTCCGGCTCCGCGCGGAGGCCAGGGTCGAGGCGCTACGCCGCGAGTCCGGTCTGCCACCGGCCCGCAACCGACGGCACATGGTGTTCGCCGGCAACCCGGGCACCGGGAAGACCACCATCGCCACGATCATCGGCCGGGTCTATGCCGCGTACGGCGTGCTGGCCTCCGGCCACCTGGTCGAGGTGGCCAGGGCGGAGCTGCTCAACGGCGCCAAGGTGACCGCGGCCGTACGCAACGCGCTCAACGGCGTCCTGATGATCAACGTCGGTCGGGCGGTCCCGGAGAACCCCGCCGCGCGCGAGGCCACTGCGACGCTGACCAGGTTGATCGAGGAGCACCGCGAGGACCTGGTGGTCGTCATCGCCGGGCAGCCCAAGGACGTCGCGGAGTTCCTGTCCAGTGAGGTCGGCCTGGCGGCGCGGTTTCCGAACACCTTCAACTTCGTCGACTTCACCGACGACGAGTTGGTGCGACTCTTCGAGCGGGAGGCCAGGGCGTCCGGGTTCGTTCCCGCCGACGGTGTGCTCGACCGGGTCCGGAACCTGGTCACGCGGATGCCGCGCGCCGCCGGCTTCGACAACGCCCGGGTGGTCCGTAACCTCGTCGACGAGTCCGCGTCGCACCAGGCGATGCGGGTCAGCCGGTCGGCCGCACCCACGGTCGGGCAGCTGGCCGAGCTGTTGGTGGAGGACATCACGGCACCGGCGTCCGTCGTGCTCGCGCCCGCCCACAAGGGCGACCCGATGGCGGAGCTGGACACGCTCATCGGGCTACCCGACGTCAAGGCGCGGGTGCGGCTGCTGGTCGCGGAGGCCCGGGCGGAAAGCCTGCGGACCCGGGCCGGGCTCGCGGTGAGCCGAGGATCCCGGCACATGGTGTTCGTCGGAAATCCGGGCACCGCGAAGACCACGGTGGCCCGGTTGATCGCCCGGATCTACGCCGACCTCGGGCTGCTCGCTTCCGGTCATCTGGTCGAGGTGACCAGGACGGACCTGATCGGCCAGTACATCGGGCAGACCGGCCCGCGCGTCCACGCGGCGTTCGAACGGGCGCTCGGTGGCGTGCTCTTCATCGACGAGGCGTACTCGCTGTCGATGTCCGACTCGCCGCGGGACTACGGTCACGAGGCCATCGCCACGCTGCTCAAGCTGATGGAGGACCATCGGGACGACCTGGTGGTGATCGCAGCCGGCTACGAGGTCGAGATGCGGCGGTTCCTCGAGGCGAACAGTGGTCTGGCATCCCGGTTCCCCACGCTCCTCAAGTTCCCCGACTACGACCTCGACGAGCTGGTGCAGATCTTCACCGTCCTCGCCCACGACGCCGGCTACCAGCTCGCCGACGGCGTACCGGACCGGGTTCGTAGGACGCTCGCCCGTCTTTCCCCGGGGTCGTCGTTCGGCAACGGCCGTACGGTACGCAACCTGCTGGAGGCGACCGTCGCCAAGCAGGCAGCACGGATCATCGAGTTGGCCGACGCGCCGGCGGAGGTCGTCCGGAAGCTGGTGGTGGAGGACCTGCCGACCAGCTTCGGCGGCCACGACCAACCGCCCGCGATCGGCCAGTATCTGTGATCGTCAGGAGTTCGGTGCGACGCCGCGCGGGCCGGCGGGCCATCCGACATCCGAATACCGGGGGAACCTCACGTGGCGCTTCCGTGGGTTTGCGCGGCGACCATGGTGACCAGGGTGTCGATCAGCTCTTCGGCGGTGGTCTGCCATTTGTCGCCGCCGAGCTGGCCGGTGAGTTCCATGCCGGCGATGCCGTCGGCGCTGGCGAGGAGTAGGGCGGCGTATCGGCGGGCGTGGTGTTCGCCGGTCACGGCGGCGACTACTTGCAGGGATTCGTCCTGCGTTGGCTGGGCAGCCCGGGCGAACGCGGTGGGATCGCTGGCGGGGCTGCTGAACATCAGCCGGTAGAGATGGGGTTGGCGGCGGGCGAGGTTGATGAAAGCGGCGAGGAGGGCCCGCAGTTTTGCGGCCGCGGTGAGGCTGGGGTCTCGGTGGATGGCGCCGATTCGTTGACCGAGTTCGTCCCAGGCCTGGCTGCCGACCGCGATCATGAGGTGTTCCTTGTCCGGGAAGTGCCGGTAGGGGGCTCCACGGGTGACCCCTGCCCGCGCTCCGACGGCACGGAGGGTCACGGCTTCGAGGCCGCCCTGGTCAAGCAGCTCGGCCGCCGCTTCGAGCAGGGCCTGGCGTGTCGCGGCGGCGGTCTCAGCCCGGATCATCCGCTCATCCTATGGCCGGGTCAGGACGCCTTCGCCGACCGTAGGCGAAGGGTCGTGGCTGCCGGCCCCTGAGGTTGCTACGGCTGTTCGGCCAGCGACTCGAGGTGGTGGCCCAGGTTTCGTTCGAGGTCGTCGATCCCGATCTGGGCGACGAGTTTGCCGACGGCCCGCCCTCGCGCCTCGACGCCAGGTCCCGTGGTGGATCGGGCGGACTCGACGAACGACGCCAGCAGGTTCTCCTCCGACGGCAAGGTGGAGCGGTTCACCTGGGTTTTGACCGCCGTGATGGCTTGCCTGTCGAAGCTGGCGATCCGCCGGGCCACAGCGTTGACGAAGTCGTCGAGTTCGGCGTCGGGGATCGCCCGGGCGGCCCAGCCGTACTGTGCGGCGCGGTCCGCGTCGTAGTCCTGACCGGTCAGGAGTACCTCCAAAGCCCGGTCGCGGCCGAGGAGGTGTGTCAGTCGTTCGGTGCCGCCGGCGCCGGGGACCAGGCCGAGGCCGACCTCGGGCTGGCAGAAGATCAGAAGATCGCCTGTTCCCGGCTGGCGTAGCGCAGGCCGAAGGCGGCGGTGTACTTCGCGCCGCCGCCACGGGCACGTCCCCGGATCGACGCGATGCTGACGAACGGTGCGGCAGCCAGGCGCACGCCGAGTTCGACGAA
Organism: Micromonospora carbonacea; assembly: GCF_014205165.1. Classification (NCBI taxonomy): domain Bacteria; kingdom Bacillati; phylum Actinomycetota; class Actinomycetes; order Micromonosporales; family Micromonosporaceae; genus Micromonospora; species Micromonospora carbonacea. The sequence continues at coordinate 6,333,971 of NZ_JACHMZ010000001.1, forward strand.
CTCGGGCAAGGGCCCGCTGCCGGCCATGTCCGCGATGGCCGGGATCTGGTCGCTGTCGACGTGGTTGAGGAAGAACCCCGGCGTCGCGCTGTCGAAGATGACGACGCTGGCCTGTTCCTCGCCGCTCAGACGGTCGACGATGTCCAACAGCTCGGCCACGGTGTCCGCGCCGATCAGGTTGTGCGGTGGGTTTGCGAACGTGACTCGACGCACCTTCGACGTCTGGTCATCCACTGTGAACTGCCTCATGGAGGTTCCTTCCGCCGGTCGGGTGGCGTGGACGCGAGATTCAGCGGCCCACGGTGCGGGATCGCGCCATCTGCCGGAGCCCTTCCTCCACGGTGATCGCCGGCCGATAGCCCAGTCGAAGTCGCGCTCGGGTGATGTCGTAGACGCGGTCGCGGCCCATGAACGAGACGATCCAAGGGGTGAGCGGTGGTGCGGTGGCGCTGCGGCGTGCTTTCGCGGCGGTCTGCATGAGCGTGGCCAGAGGTGAGGCGACTGCCCGGGGAACGCTGTTGGCCGCGCTGACGTCGACGCCGCGGGTGGCCAGCAGCGGGGTGAGGAAGTCGCGGGCGGGGCGAGGGCTGCCGTCGGTGACGTAGCAGATCAAGCCGTGATCCCCACGGTCGAGTGCCAGCGCGATGATGTGGGCGAGGTTGTCGACGTGGCAGAAGTCGACCATGTGCCGCCCTCCGTCGATCCAGGAGAATCGGCCGGCTTCCACGGAGTCGATGAATCCCTGCAAGGTGTGGGTCATGCCCTGGCCCCACAGGAACGGTGGACGGATGACGACCAGGGACGTGTTCCCGTGCGGCAGGACAAGCAGTTCCTGCTCGGTGCGGAGCTTCACGCGGCTGTAGGCGATGTTCGCCTTGCCCGGGTCGGAGTTCTCGTCGACGGTGTGGTCGTGATTGGTGCCGGTGGAGACGCTGGCCGCGGACACCAGGACGAATCGCCTGACCCGTGCGTCCACGGCGGCCTGGTAGAGGTCGCGGGTCGGCAGCAGGTTGCGGTCGACGAAGACCTGGTCGGGTCCCCAGAAGGCCATGAAGGCCGCCGAGTGCACCACGGCGTCGACCTCGCCGAGAATCTGTAGCCAGGCAGGCCCGTTGCCGGACCTGGCCAGGTCCGACAGGTCACCGCCGACCGGGAGCCCGCCGGCCGATGTGATCGCGTCCGCGGCGGCCGCGGACCGCGCGAGCGCGTGCACAGTGTGCCCGTCGTTGACCAGCCGCCGGAGGATTGCTCCTCCGGCGAAGCCCGATCCGCCCGTGAGAAAGACTCTCATCGACACTCCTCGACGATTGCGTGACGCCCGTGGCATCCGTGCGGATGTCGACCCCCGCAGGCCGAGGGGCCTCGGCGCGGCAAGATGACGGCGTCAACACAACCAGCGTATGCAGTCGAGATGACACCGTCAACACTTTGGGATGACTCTGTCATCAGCGGGGAGTCTCGTTGTCGGCTCAAGCCCTCTCGCACGCCGACACCGCGCCCATGGTGACGCAGGTGCGGCTGCTCGGCTGTCGGCCGGAATCCGCTCCGCTGACAGAGCTCAATGCGCTCGGCCCGTCGACCAAGGCCGGTCTGCGTCGACGTCGGATCAGCGCCGACGTGTACGTGGTCGCTGCCGACGGTTCCGCCAGCCGGATCATCGGGGCGACGGCGTCCGGCACGGTCGACGCCAGCGAGCCGGCGGGGATCGGGGCCGGGCCTCTCGACGTGACGGTCCGCAGCGCTATCGGGGAACCGACGCCGGCGGGGATCCTCGGCATCCTGGCGCATCGGCATAACGGAAGGCCCAGGGGTGGGCCGACAACGTCGCGCCCACCCCTGGACAGCACGGTCAACCCAACAGGAGCCGGTTCTCGGTGATGCCCTTCGGGTCACCGAGCGTGGGCGGCGTCTGCCAGACCCGGCAGTTGGCGTCGTACGGGTCGTCGGCGACGCAGTACCGGCTGTCGACCACCACCACCGCCAGCGTGGTGGTCCGCCCGCTGGGCAGGGTCACCCGGGCCGCCGGTGCGCTGGTCGCCGGGCCGCAGGCCCCCGCCACCAGGCTGTTGGGCAGCGCGCCCTGCCGCACCCAGCGGCCGTTGGCGTCGGTCGACCACACCGTGCCGGCCCGACCGCGCGGATCGCAGTTCCACAGGTTCATGGCCGCCACGCCCTGCAACGTGGTCGGGTCGGCAGCCGCCTTCGCGGTCCACTGGCAGAAGAAGTACGGGTTGCCCGCCCAGCCCGGCGAGCGAGCCCCGAGCAGGAAGCAGTACTGGGTGCCGGGCTGCAACCCGGTGACCAGGTGACTCATCCGTCCGGTGCCCGGGGTGCCGGCCAGCACCACGTCGGGCACCCCGGACCGGACCAGCCGCCACTCGGCCTCGCCCATGGCGACGTCGTCCCAGCTCAGCATCATCGAGGTGTCCGAGACTCCGGTCACCCCCACCCGGGCCGGCTGGGGGTACGCCCCGGCCCAGGTGGTCGCGCAGACCGCCGGCGGGGTGTGCGAGCCGTACGCGTTGTACGCGGTGGCGAGGTAGCAGTAGGTGCGCCCCCAGTCCACGGTCAGGTCCATCTCCCAGTACCCGGCCGGGTTGCTCCAGGTGCTGTGCGGGGTGGGCCAGTCGGTCCACGGCCCGTTCGGTGTGGGGCCCCGCCACACGCTGACCTGGGTGGCGTCCTGGGTACCCACCCGTACGTCGACCTCCATCCGGGGGGTCGGGTAGTCGGGGGCCCGGACCAGGAAGTGGTCGATCACCGGTGCGCCGCCCTGGGTGACCGTCCGGCAGGGCAGCGCGGTGTCCACCCCCGCGCCGGCGTTGATCGCGGTGACGCAGACCGTGTGGTCGCCCCGGGCCGCCGGCACCAGCAGGTCGAAGCCGTGGTCGCCGCCGTAGACGGGGTAGCTGGCGGCCACGTCGGTGCGGGTCGTCGAGGCGACCAGCGCGGTGTACAGCCGGCCGTTCACCCGCACCGACACGGTCAGCGGCGAGGCGGTGTCCGGGTCGATGACCCAGCCGCGCACCCGCAGGCCGGACGGCCCGGGGGAGAGTTCGTCGAACGAGCCGAACGGGTCGAACCGGACGGCGAGCGCCCGACAGGCGGTCTCGCCGACCCCGGCTCCCTGGTTGACGACGGTGAGGCAGACGGTGTCCCCGTACCGGGCGGGGAGGGTCCGGATGAAGGCCGAGCCGGAGGCGACACCGAACCGGCCCACCTCCACACCGGAGATCTTGGCGATGACCTGGACCGACGTGGTGGCGTCCGGATCACCGGCGCTCCCCTTGACCTGCACGCCGGCCGGTACCCGGCTGGCCGAGGTGAGGTTGACCCAGGCGTTGTCGTCGTCGACGTCCCCGCCGCACACCGGAGGTGGCTCGGGGACGTCGCACACGGGCGCCGCCACGGCGGGTTCCGTGATCACGGCGACTGGCCCCAGGGCCAGCGCGAACGCGGCGAGGCCGCGAATCAGTTTGGATGACACGCGGTGAGGGTGGCAGGGGTACGCAAACCACCGCCCGCACAGTGTCGGGGGCGCTGCCAGCCAGCGGCTTCGGGCTGGCTGACAGAGATCCGCCCACGACCTGCCCGAACGGCGAGCAGAAGACCGCACGTCCGGTGTGGCGCTGATCAACTGCTGAGACGGGCTATCCCGCCCGGAGGGTGAGCAGGGTGATCTCGCTCGGCGCGAAGATCCGGAACGGAGGACCCCAGAACCCGGTCCCCCGGCTCGTGTAGAGCTGGGTCCTGCCGTGCCGGCTCAGCCCCTGCACGACCGGCTGGTCGAGCCGGACCAGGTAGTGGAACGGCCACATCTGGCCACCGTGGGTGTGCCCGGACAGTTGCAGGTCCGCGCCGGCCGCGACCGCGTCGTCGATCTGCTTCGGCTGGTGCGCCAGCAGCAGCACGGGCAGCTGCGGGTCGGCGCCGGCCAGCGCCGCCGCGTGGTCGGCGCGGTGACCGACGACGCCGGACGAGGCGGCGGTCACGTCGTCCACCCCGGCGACGACGAGCCGGTCGCCACCCCGCTCCACCACGAGATGCCGGTTGTGCAGGGGCTCCCAGCCAAGTGTCCGCATGTGGTCGACCCAGCCCTGCGCCTGGCCGTAGTACTCGTGGTTGCCCGTCACGTACACCCGGGCCAGCCGCGCCTGGACGGCACCCAGCGGCGCCGCCTGCGCCCGACGCTGGTCGACCGTGCCGTCAGCGATGTCGCCGGTGTGGCAGACGATGTCCGGGGCCAAGCCGTTGACCACCTCGATCGTGCGGGCCGACCAGCGGGCCCGGTCGATCGGGCCGTAGTGGGTGTCGGTCAGCAACACCACCCGGACGCCGTCGAGACCCGCTCCCAGCCGGTCGATGGTGACGTCCACCCGCCGGACCCGGGGCACCCGCATCGCCTCGGCGTAGCCCCAGACGGCCAGGACGACCGAGACGACCGCCGCGCCGGCCGCCACGTATCGCGACCGCACCGGGTCGGCGACCCCCGCCGCGGCCAGCGGGAGCCGGGCCACATTGCCGATCAGCGCCCAGACGAACAGGATCCACACCAGGCCGAGCAGGGTGTCCCCCGCGCGGGCCGCCGCGTCCAGCCGCCGGTGGCCGTGCCCGAGATACATCAGAACGGGCAACGCGACCAGCGCGACGACGAACACGCTCGTGCCGGCCGCCACCACCGCCGCCGGCCACCGCGCCGCCACCGTCAACGTCCACCACGGCAGGCCGAACAGCAACACCAGGACCGCGACCAGCGTCGCCCCGGACACCAGCGGTCGCAGCGACCGTCGCGCCGGCCTGACCTGTACGGCATCGCCAGCAGTCATCGCCGTCCTCCCGTCGGGTCCGTGCAGCATGACACGATCCGGGCCCGATCGACCACGCCCGGGAACCGGGACCCACGCCGGGCGCTGGGTGCGACTGGGACGAGACGCGCCGGCTGGCAGCGGTCGGCAGCCGTGGGGGGCCGGGGCCGGGCGTCCGTGACGCCCGGCCCGCTGGCTCACGCCCTGCTCAGCTCGCCGCGCAGGACAACGACGGCACCCCGTTGGTGCCGCCCGACGAGCCCAGGAAGCCGAAGGTCGTGCTGCCGCCGGCACTGAGCGAACCGTTGTAGCTGACGTTGCGGGCGGTGACCGTGGTGCCGCTGGTGGTCAGCGTCGCGCTCCACGCCTGCGACACCTGCTGTCCGTTCGCGAACGTCCAGGTCACCGTCCAACCGCTGATCGCCGAGCCGCCGGCGGTCACCCGCACCTCGGCCTGGAAGCCGCCCTGCCACTGACCGGTGACCGTGTACGACGCCGCGCAGGACCGGCTGCCCGTCGGCGGCGGGGTCGTCGGCGGGGCGGTGGTGGGCGGAGCGGTGGTCGGGGGCGGCGTGGTGGTCGGCGGCGTGGTCGGGGTGGTGCTGCCGATGGCGCTCATGATGGCGTCGATGATGCCCTGCTGGGTGACCGTGGCGCTGCTGCGGTTGAACAGCCCGAACCCGTACGCCCCGTTGTAGCCGTTGTCCCAGTAGGCGGTGGCCGCCCCGTACTTCTTGGCGGTGGACACCAGGGTGCGCGCGTAGTCCGCGCGGTACCTGTTGTTCGTCGAGTCGGCCGACGTCTTGTCGACCGAACCGTACTCACCGACGAACACCGGGTATCCGCGCGAGACGAAGGTGTCGCGCACCTTCTTCAGTTGCCCGTCCATGAAGTCCTGCTGTCCCCAGGTCGACTTCCGGGCCGGGTTGGTGGCGGCCGGCCCCCACTGCGTGATGGTGCCGTTCTCCTCGCCGGCGAAGTCCCAGGGGTCGTAGTAGTGCACGGAGATCATGAGTCGCTGCTCGTTGGCGGGGATGGACGACGACCGGTACTGGTCGGTCGGCAGCACGAAGCCGTAGTTGCCCACGGTGTAGTCGATGTTGGTGTTCCAGCCGGGGACGAGCAGCCAGCGCGAGGCGTTGTTCCCGCCGGTCCGCCGGACGGTGTCCACGAAGATCTGGTTGTAGGCGTTGATGTTCGAGTAGCACGGCTGGGTGGGATTGCCGTACTGGCCGTCGAACTCCTCGTTCATGGATTCGAGGATGAGGCGCTCGCCGTAGCTCTGGAATCTGGTCGCGATCTGCTGCCAGACCTTCTGGTACTTGTCCCTGATCGTCGTCTGGTTCGACGAGTCGCAGATCAACCACGAGCCGGTGATGGTCTTGTAACCGTCGCCGTGCATGTTGATCAGCACGTACAGGCCGCGCCCGTAGGCGTAGTCCACGATCTCCTGGATCCGGTTCAGCCAGGCGGAGTTGATCGTGTAGTTCGGGGCGGACCCGATGTTTCCCAGATAGGAGACCGGGATGCGGATCGTCTTGAATCCGGCCGCCTTCACCCGGTCGATGAAGGCCTGGGTCACGACCGGGTTGCCCCATGCCGTCTCGCTGGGGATCCCGTTGGCGTTGGCCTCCAGGGCGTTCCCCAGATTCCAGCCCGCCCCCAGGTCGGCGACGAGCTGGGTGGCGTTGAGCTGGGCCATGCTGTCGGCCGACGCGGAACTCGGCAGCACGGCTGCGGTTCCGGCCAGCGCCAGCACGCCGGAGAGCATGGCGAACTGGACCTTCCTGAGGGTGGATCTCACGAGCATCTCCCGTCTTCGAGCCAACCGTCACGCTGGGTTGTCGAAGCGATTCGACGATATTCGATTGCCGGCACTGGCAGCCGATGGGCCGCCAAAGGATAGATGCACATGCATCGATGGGGCAAGGTCGCCACCAGCGCTCCCCCGCCGAGGACCCGGGGGCCGACGGCGGCGACCGGTCGCGGCGACCGCCATCGGCCCGCCGCGGAATCCCGATCGGGGACGCTCCGCCGGCCTCGGGGCGGCGCGGTGGGCCACCCCGAGTGCTCGCGCTCAGGTCAGGTCGAGGTCCCGCAGCCGCGCCACCGGCACGTCGAGATCGTCGACGGCCAGGTCGAGCATCCGCTCGACGTGCGCGATGTAGTCGCGCATGCGGGCGTCGGCGTAACGCCGCCGGTCCCACTTCACCTTCAGCAGCGCCTGATCCATCAGGGTGGAGGTGTTGACCTCCATGCCGGCCCCGCCCGCTCCGGCCGGCATGCTGGCCCACTCGTAGTGGTCCGACTGCACCGCGTGCTCCTCGACGGGCTTGCGGGCGGTGTCCCAGTCCGTCGTCGGCGACTCCCAGTGGCTGAAGGTGAAGACCGGACGTCCGCCGATGCCGGCGCGGTCGAACTCCTCCTCGACCCGGCGCGGGTCGAACCGGCCGTGCCGCAGGCTCTGCGCGAGGCGCAGCGTGAGCCGGTCGCGCACGGTGCGCAGGGAGTCCTCGGGCCGCAGGGTCTCGCTGAGCGCACCCCACTGCATGGCCAGGCCGACGAAGGACTCCGCCTCGGGGGTGGCCCGGTTGCCGACGACGATGGTGACCCACGCGCCGTCGGTCCCCCGGACCCGGCAGAACGCGATCAGCGCCAGGGCCAGGACGAGCGCGGCACGGGCCAGGCGGGAGTCCGGTCGGCTGCGGGCCAGGGCCCGCAGGAGCTTGCGGCTGCGCAGCCGGCAGCCGTCCACGGTCGGCTCCGGGGCCGTCCCGCGCGGGTCGCTCAGGCCCCGCTCCTCGGCGCGGCGTGCGGTGGAGACGAGGTAGCGGACGTTGCGCGCGGACAGCTCCGCGCCGCGCTCGCCGCGCTCGAACTCGAGGATGTCGTAGCAGGTCCGCTGGATCGGCGCGCCCTGCTGACCGCGCAGGACGGCCAGGAAGGCGGCGACCAGTGCGCCGGCCCCGCTGGCGTCGACGAAGGCGTGCGCGACCGAGATCTCGACGTCGCCACCGGTGTCCACGGGCGGCACCACGATCATCAGGTTCCCCGCGTCGGGGTCGGTCACGAACTGGCCGATCCGCCGGCCGGCGTCGAACAGCGCGTCGGTCACGAAGTCGAAGCACCACACCCCGAGCCGCTGCACCCCGTCCAGCACCACCGGGTCGTCGGGCGCCAACACCTCCTGCCGTAGCTGCCCGTCGACGCCGCGGCGCAGCCGCGACCGCAGCGGCGGGTAGCGGCGCACCAGTTCGCCGGCCACCGCCACCGTGTCGGGCACCGTGAGGCCGGGCCCGACGGGCACCGGGAGGCTGAGCTCGTAGCGCCAGGCGTCGTTCTCGTCCAGCGGCGGCGGACCTGCCATCCACTGCTGCTGGGCCCAGGTCAGCGGGAACTCCCCCGTGCCGGCGTCCGATGGCGACATGTCTGACGACCTCCTGTGTGGGTCGGTGGACCAGGGCGGGGGAAGCGGCCGGCGACCTGTGGCTGGCGCCCGATCAGCACCCGCACCCGGCTCACCGCCCGCGCCCGCCGGTGGGGCGGCCCGGCCGCAGTCGTCGCGCCATCTCCCGGACAGTAATCGGCGGTCAGGGCTCAGGTCAGTGCGCAAACGGCCATGCCCGTTCTTCCGGCTCATCTGTCGTGGGACTCCGGCGCAGAACGGTGCACAATTCGCCGGGACCAATGTCGACGGGCGGGTGAAACAGCCGGGAATGCGTCGGGCGTCGCGCACCGACTCGCCGCGGACCGAGCCGAGGTGTGATGGACGACGAGCTGTGCTGGTGGCCGGCCCGACAGGTGGCGCGGGCGATCGCCGACGGGCAGCTCTCCGCCCGGGAGTACCTGCGCGCGCTGCTGGCCCGGATCGACCGCTACGACGGCGCGCTCGGGCTCGTGGTGACCCGCAACGAACGCGCCGAGGCCGAGGCGGCCGCGGCCGACGAGGCGGTGGTGCGCGGCGACCCGCTGCCGCCGCTGCACGGCGTGGCGATGACGGTCAAGGACAGCTTCGCCACCGCCGGGCTGCGTACCACCGGCGGCCTGCTGCCCGACTTCGTCCCCGACGAGGACGCGGCCGCGGTGGCCGGGGCCCGGCGCGCGGGCGCGATCATCCTCGGCAAGACCAACCTCCCCCGCGCCTCGCGCGACCTGCAGGCCTACAACGAGCTGTTCGGCACCGCCCGCAACCCGTGGGACCCGACGCTGACCACCAGCGGCTCCTCCGGTGGGGCCGCGGGCGCGCTGGCGGCCGGGTTCACGCCGCTGGAGATCGGCTCGGACGTCGCCGGGTCCATCCGGATCCCGGCCGGGTTCTGCGGCGTCATCGGTCTCAAGCCGACCTTCGGCACGGTCTCGATGTACGGCCACGTGCCGCCGATGCCGTTCAACCGGGCCCTGCCCGACATCGCCATGGTCGGGCCGCTGGCCAGGGACGTCGACGACCTGGAGATCCTGTTCGACGCGATCAGCGGCCCGGACCCCTGGGACCGGGCCGCCTGGCGGCTGAGCCTGCCCCCGGCCAGCCGGCCGCGCCGGGTGGCGGCCTGGTTCGACGACCCCTACTGCCCGGTGGACGGCGAGGTGCGGGCGGCGGTGGAACAGGCCGCCGACGCCCTCGCCGGGACCGGAGTCGCCGTGCGGGCCACCAGCCCGCTGGGGATCCGGCTCGAGCAGAGCGACCAGATCTTCCGCAAGCTCATCGCGGGCACCGCGATCGACGACATCTCCGGCGAGGAGGCCGAGCTGATCGCCGCCGGCATGCGGCCGCCCACCGGCGTGCTCGGCGGCGAGCACGTCCACCAGAGCCACCGCGACTGGATCGTCGCCAACGAGCTGCGCACCCGGATGGGCCTGCGCTGGCGGGCGTTCTTCAGTCGCTACGACGCCCTGCTGCTGCCGGTCGCGCCGAACACCGCGCCGGCCCACGACCACCGCCCGTTCGCCCAGCGCACCATCACCGTCGACGGCCGGCCTCGGCCGTACTGGGACCAGCTGGTGTGGGCCGGCGTGACCGGCATGTGCTACCTGCCGTCGGTCGTCGTCCCGGTCCGCCTGGACGCGCGCGGCGTGCCGATCGGGGTCGCGGTGGCCGGCCCCCGCCTGGGGGACCGGACGGTGCTGGAGACCGCCCGGGTGCTGGCCCGGGCGCTGGGTCCGATCGGCCGTCCGGCGCTGGGGTCGGGACCGTCCGCGACGCCACCGGAGGGTGCGCGCCGCGAGCTGACGGCCGGCTGAGCCGCCGTACCATCGCCTGTTCTCCGCCCGCCGACGGGCCGGTCCACCGTGCCCGTCGCGCGGCGCGCCCGGCCGCGTCGACCGCGGCCGGTGTCCTGTCAAGCCCGGTCGGCCGGATCGCCGGCGCACCTTCGGCTATGGCTGGGATGTGCGGTTGTTGGCGCGCCCGGACGAGCATTTCGGGCCGACCGCAACCGATCGAAAATTGCGTTCGTGCCGAGGCTCGGAAGAACTGCCGACGATCGCTTGCGCTGATCGTCGCCGATTCCCGGCCGACCCGATGAGTGGGAGTTGATGTGCGCGCAATCATCTTCGCCGGGGGCAAGGCGCGGCGCCTGCTGCCGCTCACCGCGGAGCGACCGAAGATCCTGATGGACATCGGGGGCCGGCCGCTGCTCGACATCCTCCTGCGGCAGTTGCGCGGTTGCGGGGTCGAGCGGGTCACGCTCTGTGTGTCGCACCTGCAGACGGCCATCCGCGAGCACCTGTTCGGGGCGATCCCGGAGGGCATGGTGGTCGACTTCTCGGTGGACGCCCAGCCCCGGGGCACCGCCGGCCCGCTGCTGCTGGTCGCGGACTGGGACGAGCCGGCCCTGGTGCTCAACGGCGACGTGCTCACCACCCTGGACTTCGCCGACGTGCACCGGGTGCACCGGAGCAGCGGCTGCGCGATGACGATCGCCTGTCGGCAGACCGAGGTGACGATCGACTCCGGTGCCCTCGAGATCGCCGACGACCGGGTGTGCCGGGTGACCGAGAAGCCCCGCGTCCGGGTCGACGTCAGCATGGGTGTCTACGTCGTCGACCCGTCCGTGCGCTCGTTCATCGCCGCGGAGTCGGTGGTCGACATGCCCGACCTGATCACCTCGCTGATCGGCGCGGGCCGGGCGGTCGGGGCCTACCGATTCACCGGCAGCTGGCACGACATCGGCACCCCGGGCCGCTACGAGCGGGCGGTGGCCGAGTTCACCGACACCCCCGAGGTCTACCTACCCGGCGTCGACCGGGACGAGTTCCGGGTCTCGCATGCCAACTGACCGCCGCCCGGCGTGCGCGCCGCACGCCGACCACGACGCCGTCGCCGCGCTGCGGGAGCGGCTGACGGCCCACGCCGACGAGCGCCCGGACGCCCCGGCCGTCCGCTGGCGTACCGCCGCCGGCTGGTCCGGGACGACCTGGCGGGAACTGGCCGCGACCGCGCGGCGGGTGGCCGCCCGCGCGACCGCCGAGCTGCCCGCCGGCCGCGCGGTCGTGGTGGCGACGGTCAACACCGGCGCGCACGCGGCCGTGCTGCTCGGCCTGCTGGCCGCCGGGTTCGACGTCGTCCTGGTCGAGCACGACAGCTCCTACCTGGCCGACCCGTTGTCCGCGGTGTACGCGGCCCGACCGGGCGCGGTGGTGGCGGCGGTGGACGGCCCGCGGCCCGCGGCGACGGGGGAACTGCGCCGGCTGGCCGTCGAGGACCTGGTCGCCGGCGCGCCGCAGGCGGAGTGGCCGGACCGGACGCCCGGTGCGGCGACCGTGCTGCAACTGACCTCCGGATCGACCGGCGAACCCCGGGTGGCCGCGGTCCCGCTGGGAGCGGCGTTGCGCGGGGGCGCGCTCTACCGCGACCTGTTCGGCCTGGACGAGCGGGACACGATCCTGGCCGCCGTTCCGCTCGCCCACTCGTTCGGGTTCGTCGGGGCGCTGTGCGCCGCGGTGCTGTCCGGCGGCACGCTCGCGCTGCTGGTGCGGTTCACCGGGCGCGGCCTGGTCGAGGGGCTCGACGCGGGCGCGACCGCGCTGCTGGCCACGCCGTTCGTGTACGGCCTGGTCCCGGACCTCCTGCACGGGCGGGTCCGGCCGGACCGGCTGCGGGTCGCCCTCTGCTCGGGCGGGCCGCTCACCCCGGCGGCGGCCGGGGCGGCCGGCGGTCGCCTCGGCTGCCCGGTCCGCCAGGTCTACGGCTCGACCGAGACCGGGCTGATCGCCTGCCAGTCCGGCCGGTCCCGGCCGTGGCCGGCCGAGGGGGTCGGCGGCTTCGTCCCCGGCGTGCGGTGGCGGGTCGAGCCGGTCCGGGGCTCCGCCGCCGGGCGTCTGCTGGTGCGGACCTCGACGATGTTCACCGGCTACGTCGGCCGGGGCGGGGCCGAGGCACTGCGCCCGGACGGCTACTACGACACCGGCGACCTGGTCGACGTCGACGACGCCGGGGACGTGACGATCGTCGGCCGCAAGGCGACCTTCATCAACGTCGGCGGCCGCAAGGTCAACCCGCGCAGGCTGGAGCGGCTGATCGGTGAGCTGCCCGGCGTGCGCGCGGTGCACGTCTGCGGGCTGCCGGACGCCCGCGGCAACGAGGAGATCCACGCCGTCGTCGAGCTGACGCCCGGCACCGACCCGGCGGCGGTGGTCGCCGGCTGCCGGCAGCGGCTGACCGCCTACGAGGTCCCGCACCACGTCCATGCCGTCGACCGGCTGCCGCGCACCGCGCTCGGCAAGGTCGCCGCCCCCGCGCTGCGGGACCTGATCGCCGGTCGGGGCGCCGGTGCGCCGGGCGGCACCACCGCCACGAGGAGGAGTACCCGAACATGACCACACCCCCGCCAGAGGTCGCCGTCGTCGGACTCGGCTACGTCGGCCTGCCGCTCGCGGTCGCCCTGGCCCGCGCCGGAGTCCGCGTCGTCGGAGTGGACGTCAACCCCGACGTCCGGGACGCGGTGACGCGCGCCCGGCCGCCGTTCTTCGAACCGGGGCTGGCCGAGGCGCTGGCCGCGCTGGACGACGGCGCGCTCACCGTGGCCGACCGGCTGCCCGACGCGACGCCCGACGCGGTGATCATCTGCGTGGGCACCGCGGTCGACCCGGCCACCGGCCGCTGCGACCTGGGCCCGCTGCGGGCCGCCGTCACCGCCGCGACCGCGCGGATCACCCCGGACACGCTGCTCGTGGTACGCAGCACCGTGCCCGTCGGCACCTGCCGCGATCTCGTCGAGCCGGCCATGCGACGCGTCACGGCCTCCCCGCTGCTGGCCTTCTGCCCCGAACGGATCATCCAGGGCTCGGCGATGGCCGAGCTGGCCTCGCTCCCGCAGATCATCGGGGGCCTGGACGACGCCTCGGCCAAGCGGGCCGAGGCCCTGTTCGCGGCGGTCTGCCCGGACCGCGTGCTGGTGTCCTCGCTGGAGGCCGCCGAGATGATCAAGCTGATCTGCAACGCGCACACCGACCTCATCTACGGGTTCGGCAACGAGGTGGCGCTGGCCGCCACGGCCTTTGGCCTGGACGCCACCGAGCTGATCGCCTCCGCCAACCTCCGTTACCCCCGGCCCGACCTGTCCCGACCCGGCTTCGTCGGCGGCAGCTGCCTGACGAAGGACCCGTACCTGCTGATGCACAGCGCGGCCACGGCCGGCCACACCGAGATGCCGATGGTCGCCGCGGCCCGGCGGACCAACGAGCGCGTGCCCGGCCACGCGGTCGAGCGGGTGGTCGCGGCCCTGACCGACCCGGACCCCGGCCGGCTCGCCGACGCGAAGGTCCTGGTGTGTGGCATCGCCTACAAGGGCCGCCCGGAGACCGACGACGTGCGCGGCAGCGCCGCCACCGACGTCGCCGCCCTGCTGCGCGGCCGGGTACGCACGCTGGCCGGCCACGACCCGATCGTCCGCCCGGAGCGGATCGCCGAGCTCGGCTACCAACCGGTCGGGCTGGACGAGGGGGTGGCCGACGCCGACGCGGTCGTGCTGCTGTCCGACCACCCCGGCTACGCCACGCTCACCGCGGACAAGCTGCTGGGCCGGATGCGCGGCCGCGGCGTCGTGTTCGACATGTGGGGCCTGCTCGACGCCGAGCTCACCGGCGTCGAGGGGCTCACCTACCTGCGGCTCGGCCGTGGCTGACCGCGCCCTGGTCACCGGAGGGGCCGGGTTCATCGGCCTGCACCTGGTGCGACGACTACTCGACGAGGGCGTGCAGGTCACCGTCCTGGACGACTTCTCCCGCGGCGCCGACGACCCCGAGCTGCACGCCCTCGCCGGCGACGTGCAGCTGGTCCGCCACGACCTGACCACACCGCTGCCCGCGGACCTCGACCGGTGCGACGCCGTCTACCACCTGGCCGGGGTGGTCGGCGTGCAGCGGGTCACCGACCGGCCGGTGCACACCATGCGCACCAACGTGCTGGCCACCGTCTCGCTGCTCGACTGGTGCGCCCGGACCCAGCCGAGCGTGCTGTTCCTCAGCTCCACCAGCGAGGTCGGCGACGGCGCCGCGACCGCGGGGCTGGCCGAACTGCCGGTCCCGGAGGACGCGCCGTTCGTGCTGGGCGAGCCGCGATCGCCGCGCACGTCCTACGCGTTGAGCAAGCTCGTCGCCGAGTACCTGTTCCTGCACGCCGGCCCGCCGGGCCGGGTGCGGGTGGCCCGCTTCTACAACGTCTACGGCCCACGGATGGGCAACGAGCACGTGGTGCCGCAGCTGATCGAGCGGGCCCTGGCCGGCACCGACCCGTTCCCGCTCTACGGCGGGCAGCAGACCAGGGCGTTCTGCCACGTCGACGACGCGGTCGAGGCGGTGCTGCGGCTGTGCGCGTTGCCTGAGCCGGATCCGCTGGTCGTCAACATCGGCAACGACCGGGAGGAGGTCGAGATCCTCGACCTCGCCCGACGGATCTGCGCCCTCGCCGGGCTGCGCCCCGAGTTCGCCGTGCGGCCGGTCCCCGGCGGCCCGCGCCGCCGGCTGCCCGACCTGACCCGGCTGCGTGGGCTGACCGGCTACGAGCCGGCCGTCACCCTCGACGCCGGGCTGCGGGCGACGTTCGACTGGTACGCGGCGCACCGGAGCGCGTCGTGAGCCGGGTCCTGATCGCCTTCGGCGGCTACGGCGGCGAGTGGAGCGGGGCCGAGCGGATGGCCTGGAAGACCGCCGAGCACCTCGCGGTGCACGGGCACACGGGCGCCGTGCTGACCGACTCGCTGCCACCGCAGCCGCCGGACGCCGGCCCGTGGCCGCGCATCGCCGACCCGCGCGAGTTCGGCCGCCCGGACGTGGTCCACGCCTTCGACCTCGCCCGCCCGAAGCAGGTGGCGGTGGCGCTGAGCACCGCCACCGACCTCGGGTGCCCGTTCGTGCTCACCCCGGCGACCGCCGTCGAGCTCTGGCCCGATCCCGAGCTGGGGCGGGCGGCCTGCCGGGCGGCCGCCGCGGTCTACGTGCTGACCAGTGCCGAGGCCGACAACGTCGTCGCCGCCGGAGCGGACCCGGCGGCGATCCGGTACGTCCCGCAGGCCCCGCACCTGGACGGGGCGGTGGACCCGAGCGGGCTGCGGGCCCGCTTCGCGGGGGCCACCGGAACCGTGCTGTTCCTGAGCCGCCGGACCGCGTTCAAGGGCTACCCGGTGCTGCTCGCGGCCGCGCCGCTGGTCCGGCGCAGCCGCCCGGGGACGGCGTTCTGGCTGGCCGGACCGGGTGCGGACGGCCCGGCCACCTCGACCGCCGACGGGCTGCACGACTTCGGCGTCGTCGACGCCACGGTCAAGCACGAGCTGCTGGCCGCCGCGGACCTGCTCTGCCTGCCCTCGACCTCCGACGTGTACCCGCTGGTCTTCGTCGAGGCCTGGGCCTGCGGCACGCCGGTGGTCAGCGGCCCGTTCCAGGGCGCGCGCGAGGTGGTCCGGCACGGCGTGGACGGCCTGGTGGTCGACGCCGAACCCGGCGCGCTGGCGGAGGCGCTGGTCGGCCTGCTGGCCGACGAGCCGAGACGCCGCGCGATGGGCGCGGCGGGCCGCCGGCGCGTCGGACGGGAGAACACCTGGGCGCAGGTGGCGGCCGCGGTGGCGGCGGGCTACCCGACGGAGTCCGCGCGGCTCCCGGTCTCCGGCGGTGAGCGGTGACGGCGGCGGGCACCGCGACGGATGCCGCGGTGCGGCTGGCCGACCCGGTGATCGGTCAGGAGGAGATCGACGCCGTGGTCGCCGTGCTGCGCTCCGGCTGGCTGTCGGCCGGGCCGGTGACCGAGGCGTTCGAGCAGGAGTTCGCCGCGGCCCACGACGCCCCGCAGGCGGTGGCGGTGAGCAGCGGGACCGCCGCGCTGCACCTGGCCGTCGCCGCGCTCGACCTGGGCCCGGGCGACGAGGTGATCATCCCTGCGCTGGGCTTCGTCGCCGCCGCCGAGGTCGTCGCCCTGCACCGGGCCACGCCGGTGTTCGCCGACGTGCGCGCGGCCGGGGACCCGGTGCTGACCGCGGCCGAGGTGGAACGGCTGATCACCCCCCGGACCCGGGCGGTGATCACCGTGCACTACGCCGGCTACCAGGCCGACATCGCCGCGCTGGCGCAGCTGTGCCGGGCCGGTCGACTGCGGTTGATCGAGGACAGCGCGCACGCGCCGGGCGTGTGCGTGGCCGGCCGGATGCTGGGCACCTGGGGCGACGTCGGCTGCTTCAGCTTCCACGCCACCAAGAACGTCACCGCGGGCGAGGGCGGCATGGTGCTGGCCCGCGACCCCGCGCTGCTCGACCGGATCCGCCGGATGCGCTCGCACTCCATCGGCACCTCGCCGCAGCAGCGGATGACCGGCGGGTCCGGTGGCTACGACGTCGCCGACCTCGGGCTGAACTACCGGCCGACCGACCTGACCTCGGCGATCGGCCGGGTCCAGCTGGGCCGGCTCGGCGTCGACCGCCGGATCCGACGGGCGCTCACCGCCGGCTACCGCGACCTGCTCGGCGCGCTGCCCGGGCTGGTCGTGCCGTTCGCCGACCGGGGGGCCGAGGATTCCGCACACCACCTGATGCCGGTCGTGCTGCCCGCCGGGACCGACCGCGGTCCGGTACGCGCCGCGCTGCTCGCCGCGGGCGTGCAGACCTCGGTGCACTACCCGCCGATGCACCGGCTCAGCTACTACGCCGCCGCGGCCAGCCCGTTGCCGGTCACCGACGCCATCGCCGACCGGCTGCTGTCGCTGCCGCTGCATCGCGGGATGGATGAGGACGACGTGCGGCGGGTCGTGCACACCCTGGCGGCCGCGCTGCGCACCCCCGCGCGGGAGGGCTGACGCGATGACGTTCCGCCTGCGCGAGGGCCGTCTGCTGCGTGACGACGAGCCGTTCACCGCCCTCGGGGTCACCTACTTCCCGGTCCGTGCCGGCTGCCGGCTGTGGGTCGACTGGGATCCCGACGTCGTCGCGGCCGACCTGCGCCGGATCGCCGACGCCGGCCTCAACACCGTCCGGGTGTTCGTCTTCTGGCGCGACTTCCACCCGGAGCCCGGGCACGTTGACGCGCAGGCGCTGGCCCGGCTGCGCCGACTGGTCGAGCTGGCCGACGCCGCCGGGCTGAGCTGCGTGCTGTCGGTGTTGACCCTGTTCATGAACGGCCAACTGCTGGACCTGCCGTGGCGGGGCGGGCGCAGCCTGTGGCGCGACCCGGAGATGCTGGCGGCCCAGGAGACGTTCGTGCGAGCGGTGGCCGCCACGGTCGCCGACCGCGCGAACGTCCTCGCGCTCGACCTGGGCGACGAGATCTCCAACGTGGACCCGGACGAGGCCGCGACGCTGACGTCGGCCGAGGTCGCCCACTGGTACGGACGGCTGGTCGGCGCGATCCGGCAGGTGGCCCCCGAGGTGCTGGTCTGCCAGGCCAACAACGCGCTGACCGTGCTCGGCGGGTCGGCCTTCGGGCCGGCCACCGGCCGGGTCCTCGACCTGCTGGCGGTGCACGGGTTCCCGCTCTGGTCGCCCGGGCACATCGAGTCCACGCTGTCGCCGAAGGCCACCCAGCTGCCGGCGTTCCTGGCCCGGCTGGCCGGCGCGTACGGGGTGGCCCTGGTCGACGAGCTCGGGACCTACGGCGCGAGCGACGAGGTCGCCGCGGCGTACCTGCGCGCCTCGGCCGCCTCGGTGCTGGCCAACGGCGCGGCCGGGGTGATCGTGTGGTGCTGGCAGGACAGCACCTCCACCGCCGAGCCCTACGACCGACGCCCGGCCGAGCGCATGGTCGGGCTGCACCGCGCCGACGGGACGCCCAAGCCGGCCATGGCGGCCTACCGGCAGGTCGTCGACGCCGCGCCGGCGCTGGTCCGCACGGCCGGACCGGCCAGGGTCGCGGTGTGGCCGGTGACCGGGCGGCCCGCCGGCGGCGGGTCCTACCTGGATCCCCACCGCGACGCCGTCTCGCCGTTCTTCGCCTACCTGTTGCTCAAACGCCTGCACGTGGACGCGGACGTGGTGGCGGCTCCGGCCGCCGGGCACCGCCTGCTGGTCTGCCCGTCGGTCGACCAGGTGACGCTTGCCGACCTGGAGCACCTGCGGGCCGCCCTGCACCGGGGGGCCACCGTGTACTACTCGCTGGGTGACCACCTGCACGGCTTCCCGGGGGCGGAGCTGGTCGGCGCCGAGATCGTCGACTACGACCTGACCGGCCGGGACCGGCAGGAGATCCGCTGGGACGGCGAGGTGCTGCCGGTGGACTGGGCCGTCGCGGGCGCGGTGCCCACCACGCTCCGGGCGACCTCCGGCCGGGTGCTGGCCACGTACCCGGACGGCACGCCCGCCGTCGTGGTCAACGCCGTCGGCGCGGGCCGGCTGGTGTTCACCAACGTCCCGTTCGAACGCCAGCTCGACGCGGCCGGGCGGTTCGCGCTCGCCCCGTGGGAACGGTTCTACCGGCGGCTCACCGAGCTGGCCGGGGTCGGTCCCGTCGTGCGCTGCTCGGACCCGGAGGTCGAGGTCGTGCCGGTCGACGGCGGCGTCGCCCTGGTCAACCACCGCGACCGCGCGGTGACCGTGCGGGTCGGCCGCGACGGCGACGACCCCGACGCGGATCTGGTCGTCGACCTCACCGAGAAGGGCTGGACCGTGGCACGACTCCCGATGACCCCCCGCAGGGCGGCCTCGACCACGGTGGGCATGGCATGAGGGGGGTCGTCTACCGCGGCCCGCGGCACGTCGAGGTCGTCGACGACCTGCCGATGCCCCGGCTGGAGTCCGAACGCGACGCCGTCGTGCGGGTCACCCGCGCCGCGATCTGCGGCAGCGACCTGCACCCCTACCGCGGCGAGATGCCCGGCTTCGCCCCGGGCACCGTGCTCGGGCACGAATTCGCCGGGGTGGTCACCGAGCGTGGGTCGCAGGTGCCGTTCGCGGTCGGCGAGCGGGTCGTCGCCTCG
The DNA here is from genome assembly GCF_014205165.1 of Micromonospora carbonacea. Taxonomy (NCBI): domain Bacteria; kingdom Bacillati; phylum Actinomycetota; class Actinomycetes; order Micromonosporales; family Micromonosporaceae; genus Micromonospora; species Micromonospora carbonacea. The sequence continues at coordinate 6,353,165 of NZ_JACHMZ010000001.1, forward strand.
TACCTCATCGGCTGCGGCCGGTGTCCGCGGTGCGCGCGCGGCTGGCACTACCACTGCCCGTCGGCGACGCTGTTCGGCTACTCCACCGTCGTCGGCGACGCCGTCGCCGGCGGGCAGGCCGAGTACGTCCGGGTGCCGTTCGCCGACGTCGTGCTGGGGCCGGTGCCGGCGGCGGTCACCGACGAGCAGGCGCTGTTCGCCGGGGACGTCCTGGCCACCGCCCACGCCGCGGTCACCGACGCGCACGTCGGGCCGGACCGCCTGGTCGGGGTCGTCGGGGCCGGGCCGGTCGGGCTGATGGCCGCCCTGTGCGCCGCCGAACTGGGCGCCACGGTCGTGGTCTGCGACGTCGACCCGGCCCGGCGGGAGCGGGCCGGCGCGCTGGTGCCGGCGGTGGTGGAGCCCGAACGGCTCGCCGCGACGATGCAACGGATGCGCGGCCGGGACGAGGCCGCGGTCGTCATCGAGGCGGTCGGTTCCGGGGCGGCGCTGGCCTGCGCGGTCGACGCGGCGGGGCCGCACGGCACGGTGCTGGTCGTCGGCGCGCACGGCGCCGACGACGTCGCCTTCCCGGCCGGCCGGGCGTTCGTCCAGGAACTCACCCTGCGGTTCGCGGTGGGGAACCCGATCCGCTCCCGCGACCCGGTGATGGCGCTGCTGCGCACCGGTCGGGTCGACCCGAGCGCCCTGGTCTCGCACCGGCTGCCGCTGGCCGAGGCGGCCCGCGGCTACGAGCTGTTCGACACGCGGGTCGCCGACAAGGTCATCCTGCTGCCGTCGGCGGACCCGTTCTGATCACCGGACCAGGCCGGACTTGATCGCGTTGACCACGGCCGCGGTGCGGTTCGGCGAGCCGAGCTTGAGCATCAGGCTGGCCACCAGCCGCTTGGCCCCGTGGCTGGAGATGCCCAGGCGTCCGGCGATCTGCTTGTTGCTCATGCCCTCGGCCATCAGCCCCATCGCCTCGCTCTCCCGGGCGGTGAGCCGTGCCGGGTGCGTCGGCGTCGACAGCTCCACCCGGGCCTGGTCCATCAGCTCGCGGGCCAGCCGGTCGGGCACGTGGGTCTGCCCGGTCGCGGTCCGGTGCAGCGCCTCGGCCAGCCCGTCCGGCGTCAGGTCGGCCAGCAGCACGATGCCGTCGGGCGGGCGCGTCGCGACGCCGAACAGCTCCTGGACGCCGCTGCCGTCGTCGACCAGGACCAGGACCCTGGCCCCGCCCCCGGCCACCGACAGCGCCGCCCTGCCGGCCGAGCTGGTGACCAGCAGGACGTCGACCCGTCCGGTCGCGAGCGCAGCCTGGGCCTCGGCCACACCCAGGTGGTAGGAGACCTCGGCGACCCCCGGCAGGTCGGTCAGGATCGACTCGAGACCCCGTCGGGTGACCTCGTTGCCGACCAGCACGGCCACCCCGATCGGGGCCGGGACGTCGGCGGGCCGTACCGTTTGATTGATCGAGTCCGCATTCGCCATGTGACCGTCTCCCGAATCGTGTCGCTCCGGCTTCGACTCATGATCCCGTGACCAGGGTCGCTCTCCGGGCGGCCAACCGGAAGATCCGGACGAGCGCACGGATGACCCTGCGCGAACGGCTATGGCGTCGACCGTCGACGGTTCAGCGCAGCCGGACCGCGCGGGGCGGCTGGCCGTAGGGGGAGTACTGGGTGACGGCGTCGCCGGGGTGCAGGCGCGGGTCGTCGCGGTAGCGCCGGGCCAGCTCGCGCTCGGCGGTGTCGTCGCCGGCGTCGGCCCGGACGAGCAGCTCGGCCAGCTCGTCGACCAGCGGGTCGTCGACCTGGTGCGCCGCGTCGCCCCAGGCGTCCCAGAGCAGCAGCTCGTCCTTCTGCCGGTGGGCGAGCTCGGTGACCACGCAGTCGCGGATGAACCCTGGCCCACCCAGCTCCGACTCCGGGGACACCCGGTACAGCTCGGCGTCGGTCTCCCCCGACCGGTGGGCCAGCCAGACCTGGGCCGCCGTCCGGAACGGGGCGCCCGGCCCGGTGGGCATGTCCTCGACGTCGAACTCGACCGAGCCGGGGGCGAACTCGGGGTCGACGCGACGCCACCGGTCGCCGGCCCGGTATTCCGCGACGACGTGGTCCAGGAAGTAGCCCTCGGCCAGGTAGGAGGCGAACCCGACGCGGCTGCGCGCCGCCACGCCACGGTCGCGCAGCGCGCCGACGACGAACAGCACGTGGTCGCGGCAGCAGCCGGCGACCTTCTCCGCGGTCGCCCTCGGCGTCGTCAGCGGCCCCGGGTGGCGCTCCTGGTCGAGCTCCAGGATGGCCTCCAACCAGCGGCTGTGAATCTCGTCGTGCCGCGCCGGGGGCAGCTCGGGCAGCTCGATGCGATAGTGCGCGATGACGTTGCGCGCGGCCGCGCAGATGCGCGGCACCTCGCCGCGCAGCTCCGCGAACAGCGCCCGGTGGCGGCCGGGATCGGAGTAGGCGCTGTGCACGGACCAGCTGCTTGACATGCACGTCCTCGGTCGGCGCGGGTGTTCGGGCGGGCGGGAGCCGCCCCGCCAGGGTAGCGGCCCCACCGCAGCCGAGCCGCCGGTGTCGGATGCGGAGGGGAGTCACCCTCCCGGATGGAGCTCGTGGACGACCTTGATCCGCGTGTATTCGAGCAGCCCCCACCAGCCGTACTCGACGCCGGCCCCGGAGCTGCGCACCCCACCGAACGGGGTGTCGTGGCGCAGCGCCCCGTGCGTGTTGATCCACACGGTGCCGCAGGTCAGCCGGCCCGCCAGCGCACGGGCACGCCCGGCGTCACCCCAGAGCGACGCGCCGAGCCCGTAGCGCGTGCCGTTGGCCCGGGCGATCGCCTCGTCGAGGTCGTCGTAGGCGATCACCGGGATCACCGGGCCGAACTGCTCCTCCAGCTCCAGGTCGGTGCCGGGCGGGAGGTCGGTGACGATGGTCGGCGGATAGAACCAGCCGGGCCGGGGCAACCGGGCGCCGCCGGTCACCACCCGCGCGCCGGCGGCGGCGGCCTCGTCCACCAGCGCGCTGACGCGGTCGAGCTGGGCCCGGCTCACCAGCGGGCCGTACTCGGTGGCCGGGTCGCCGCCGTCGCCGACGACCGCCGCCGCGGCCAGCTTCGCCAACGCGGTGACCAGCTCGCCGGCCTGCGCGCCGCTGACGTAGATCCGCTTGACGGCCGCGCAGAACTGGCCGCTGTTGACCATCGCACCGGCGAACAACGCCGGGGCCAGCGCCGTCACGTCGGCGTCGGGCAGCACCACCGCGGCGTCGTTGCCCCCCAGCTCGAGCACCACCGGCAGGAAGCGGCCCGCGGCCTGCTCGGCGATCGCCTGCCCGGTGCCCACCGAGCCGGTGAACGACACCATGTCGATGCCCGGGTGCGTGGTCAGCGCCTGCCCCAGCGCGTGGTCGCCGGAGAGGACCGACAGCACGCCGGGGGGCAGGTGCGGCGCGAGCAGCTCGCCCGTCCGCAGCGTGGCGAGCGGCGTCTCCGGCGACGGCTTGAGCACCACCGCGTTGCCCGCCAGCAGCGCCGGTGCGACCTTGCACACCGCCAGGATGATCGGGAAGTTCGAGGGGGCGATCGCGGCCACCACACCGTGCGGCACCCGGCCGATCATGATCGACGCCGTGGGGCCCGCGGCCACCACCTCGTCGGTGCCGGGCAGATCGGCGGTGTGCCCGAACCAGCCGGCGGCCAGGTCCACCTCGGCGCGCGCGGCGGCCAGCGGCTTGCCCTGCTCGCGGCTGAGCAGCGCGGCGACCTCCTCGGCGGCGTCGGCGAGCGCCGCCCCGCAGGCACGCAGCCGGGCGCGGCGCTCGTCGAGCGGGAGCGCGGCCCACCCGGGAGCGGCCGCCGCGGCGGCGGCGACCGTGGCGTCGAGCTCCGCCGTGGTGCAGGCCGGCGCAGAGGCGAACACGGCACCGGTGGCCGGGTCCACCACGGCGAGCGCGCTCACGCCGGGCCGTCCCCGGTCACGCCCGCCGCCACGGGACGCCCCGGGCTCAGCGGGCACTGCTCCCCGGCATCCGCCGCGACGCGTCGCGCCTCGGCCGCATCTCGGTCGTCCATTGCGAGACCTCCCCGCTTTCCGGAGCAGTGGTGAAGTGGGCCGCCGAGCCGGACGCGACGCGCGATTCAAAATCGTCGGGCCCGGCGCCGCGGTCGGCTCGCCGCTCGTGCGGAGCAGCGCGGCGTCGCCGTCAGCACCGGCACGTCGTGCTCATCGCGCGGAGCCGAGTTTTCGCACAGGACCCCGGAGCTCGCAGGGTTCCTGCGGTGGCCGGGCGCAGGGTGTCCGGAGCAGTGCCCGGCAACCGTATCAGGCGTGCCGGGGCGGCACGAGGTCGTCAGACCGGCCGGCCCGTGCCCCGATGTGGCAGGCCAGAGGGCATCCCCGAATAGGCACTCGCCAATCGGATCGGCCTCGCCTAGGGTTTCCCGATGAGCGCTCGCGGCTCCTTTGTGGACGGTCAATGGTGACCTCCACGCGCGACGGTGTCGACGGCGGCGGCCTCCGCGCCGTTGCGTGCCCGCCGCCCGGGTGGCGGCGGGGTGACCCGCAGCCCGCCCCCGCCCGCGCCGGCCGGGTGGCCGAGAACGCCCCGCGCAGCACCGGAAGGGACAGCCGATGGGTGAACACGTGCGGGACCCGGATCGCATCGTGCTCCGCGGTGTCCGCCAGCACAACCTGCGGATCGGGGAGTTGTCCCTGCCCCGGGGCGGCCTGACCGTCGTCACCGGAGTCTCCGGCAGCGGCAAGTCGTCGCTGGCGTTCGACACGATCTACGCCGAGGGACATCGGCAGTACCTCGACAGCCTCTCCGCGCACGTGCGGCGCAGGCTGCCGAAGGTCGCCAGGCCCACGGTCGACTGGGTCAGCGGCCTGAGCCCGACCGTGGCGATCGAGCAGCGGACGATCAGCCGCAACCCACGGTCGAACGTCGGCACGATCACCGAGATCTCCGACCGCCTGCGCCTGCTCTTCGCCCGTACCGGACGGCACGACTGCCGCAAGTGCGGCACCGGGGTCGCGCCGCTGGACACCGCCGCGCACCTCGCCGCGCTGGCCGAGGCTGCGGCCGAGGGGCCGGTACGGCTGGTGGCCGCCGAGCCGGACGGCGGCGAGACCGAGGTGCTGCGGCTGAACGCCGCCCCGGACGCCGACACGCTGGCCGACGCCGGGCTCCTCGTCGAACGGGAGCTGCGGGCCGAGCGGCGGCTGACCGTGCTGCGGGATCGGACGCCGGTGCGGCACCTCGCGGCCGGCTGGGTCTGCCCGCACTGCGGCACCGAGGTGCACGCGACGTCGTCGGAGTGGTTCACGCCGAACTCGCCGGCCGGGATGTGCGACCACTGCCAGGGGCTCGGCTTCACCTACCGCGTCGACACCGCGCGGCTCGTCGGCGACGCCCGCGAGTCGGTCCGCTCCGGAGCGCTCACCTTCTACGGCGACCGCCGCCGGGGCAAGAAGACCTGGTGGCCGCAGCGGAATCTGCCGGACCTGCTGGCCGAGGCGGGGGCGGGCCTGGACACCCCCTGGGAGGATCTGGCCGCCGCGGCCGCCGACCGGATCCTGGGCGATCTGACCGAGCACATCGAGCGGCTGTTCAGGGATGCCGACTCGCCCGAGCGCAAGGCGTTCTACCAGGGCTTCATGGTCCAGCGGCAGTGCGGTGCCTGCGGCGGCACCCGGCACTGTGCGGAGGCGCTCGCGGTGCGCCTGGCCGGCCGCAACATCGCGGAGGTCAACGGGCTGGCGGTCTCCCGGCTGCGGGACTGGGTCGGCGAGGTCCGCGCCGAGCTGGCGGGCAACTACCTGGCCGCGCTCTCCGCCGAACTGCTCGACCAGGTCGACGCCCGGGTCGAGTTCCTCCTCGAGGTGGGCCTGCACTATCTCTCGCTCGACCGCGCCGCGCCCACGCTCTCGGCCGGCGAGGGCCAGCGGCTCCGGCTGGCCCGGCAGCTCGGATCGGGTCTGGTCGGCGTCGTCTACGTGTTGGACGAGCCGTCGATCGGCCTGCACGCGCGGGACAACGGGCGGCTGATCGGGATGCTGCGCCGGCTGGCCGACGCGGGCAACACGGTGCTCGTCGTCGAGCACGACAGGGAGACGATGGAGGCGGCCGACCACCTGGTCGACATGGGGCCGGGCGCCGGGACGCGCGGCGGCCTGGTCGTCGCGTCCGGTCCGACCGCCGAGGTCGTCGCCCACGGCACGTCGGCCACCAGCGCGTACCTTCGCAACGAGCGGGCGGTGGTCTCGCCCCGGCCGGAGCGCCGCCGCCCGGACGACCGCAGGCTGGAACTGACCGGCGCCCGGCTGAACAACCTGCGCGGCGTCGATCTCATCATCCCGATCGGGGTGCTGACCTGCGTCACCGGCGTGAGCGGGAGCGGCAAGAGCTCCCTGATCACCCGGACGCTCCAGCCGGCCGTCGACGCCGCGGTGCGGTGGCGGCGCACCCCCGTCGGCCCGTTCGACCGGCTCCGCGGCGCGGAGCACGTCCGCCGGGTGACGACCGTGACGCAGGACTCGATCGGCGGCTCGTCCCGGTCGACGCCCGCGACCTACCTGGGGGTGTTCGACGAGATCCGCAAGCTGTTCGCCGGCACCGACGAGGCCGTGCGGCGCGGGTACTCCACGGCGATGTTCAGCTTCAACACCGAGGCGGGCGGGCGCTGCGACCGCTGCGCGGGCAAGGGCGCGGTGCGGATCGAGATGCTGTTCCTCGCCGACGTCTCGGTGCGCTGCCCGTCCTGCGACGGCCTGCGGTACTCGGCGCGCGTCCTGGAGATCACCCACCGGGGACGCACGATCGCCGAGACCCTCGCCCTGGAGGTCGGAGAGGCGATCGAGCTCTACGCCGACGCACCGGCGATCTCCGGTCCGCTCCGCACGCTGTCCCAGGTGGGGCTCGGCTATCTGCGGCTCGGGCAGGACACCGGCACCCTCAGCGGCGGGGAGGCGCAACGGCTGAAGCTCGCCCGCGAGCTGCTCCGGCGCGACGAGGGCGGGACCCTCTACCTGATCGACGAGCCCACCACCGGCCTGCACTTCTCCGACGTCCAGGTGCTGCTCGACGTCCTGCACGACCTGGTCGACCGGGACAACACGGTGGTCGTCATCGAGCACAGCGTGGAGTTCGCCGCCGCGAGCGACTGGCTCGTCGATCTCGGACCGGGCGGCGGCGAGGATGGGGGCCGGCTGGTCGCGGCCGGCCCGCCGGAGCTGCTCGCCACCCACCCGGACAGCGCGATCGCGCCCTACCTGGCCCGTCAGCTCGCGCTGACCGCGGCCCGCCGGCCCGCCCCGGAGACGCCGGGGCGTCGCTAGCCGCCCAGTCCGCCGACCAGCTCCACCTCGACGGGGGTAGGCGCGGACGGGCTGTAGCTGAGCACCCGCCGGGGCACGGTGAGCAGCTCGGGTTCCCCCGCGTACAGCCGTCTGGCCTCGTCGAAGGGGACCTCCGGGGTGGTCACCGCGGCCACCCGGTCGAGCAGCGCGGCGTCCGCGGCGTTGATCTCGCCGTGGCGGGTCATGCCCCAGTAGTCCCAGCGCAGCATCTCCACCTTGTTCAGCCCGGCCAGGTCGTCGACCAGGTTGTGCCGCAGGAACGGCCAGCCCTTCGTGAGCCCGTCCTCGAAGTCGGGGTCGACGACGAACGACATCGGGTCGGCCAGCCCGCTGCGGCAGCGCAGCCAGGCGTCGCCGGCGACGATGAAGCGGTCGGGCGGGACGTCCGACGAGCTGAAGCTCACCCCGTCGGTCTCGTCGACGTGCACGTCGGGCAGCTCGACGTCGACCCGACGCCAGCGGCGCTGCCCGGCGTCCCACACCTCGACGAGCTCGTGGTCGATGGTGCAGCCCGGGATGATGTACGAGGCGAAGCCGGCCCGGGCCCTGGCCGGCACACCGGCGTGGCGCAGCAGGGTCAGGTAGAGCACCGCGTAGTCGCGGCAGCTGCCGACCATCCGCCGGTTGGGCGGGCGCTCCTCGACGATCGGCCGGTCGTCGAGCTCGACGATGCGCCGCAGCATCGCCTCGGAGTAGCGCAGGTCGACCTCGGCCAGCCGGCCGGCCGGGATGCCGAGGGCGGCCAGGTCGGTGGAGCGGAAGTGGGTGAACAGCCCGCGTACCACGGCGCGCACGGCCAGCGGGTCGGCCGGCAGGTCGACCAGGCGGGCGGCCTGCGGTCCCGGGTCGGTGACCGGGCTCTGCGCGGCGTAGTAGGCGAGCTCGTCGATCGCGGCGGGTCCGGCCCCGGCCGCCACGTCGTCGCGCGGGGCCGCCGTCACGTCTCCACCTCGACGCCCCGGTGGTCGACGATGACCGAGGCCAGCGCGGCGGGGCTGGCGTCGTCGAAGATCGCCGTGAGGAGCTCGGAACGGAGCCGCTCGACGGCGTCCTCGCCCACCGGCTCGTAGCGCTCGATCAGCCGGGAGAGCACCTCGACGGCCCGCATCGAGTCGCCGCCGCAGTCGAAGAAGTCCTCGGTCGGCGCCAGCGGCGCACGCAGCAGCACGTCGCCCATCGTGTGCGCGACGACCGACATCAGCTCGCCGATGTCGTCGGTCATTGTCCCCACCTGTCCTCCGCGGTCGGCATGGGTCGGATCAGCTCTCGGTCGGCAGCCGGGCGGCCTGCAACGGCGGGAAGGCACCACGCAGCAGGCCGCCGAAGACGCCCAGCCGCTGGATGTTGCTGGTGCCCTCCATGTACTCCACCGAACCGGCGTCGCGGACCAGCTTGTCCAGCAGCGGGTGTTCCAGCCGGGCCCCGGGGCCGAAGAAGTCGAGGGCCGCCAGCGTCACGCGTTCGGCCAGCCGCGCCGAGGTGGCCTTCGCCGCCGACGCGAGATGCCCGGCGGACGGGTCGTGGTCGACCGCGGCGGCCGCGGCGCGCAGCATCCGCCGGGTGGTGGCGATGGCCCGTTCCATCCGCTCCAGGCGCAGCCGCTCGGCGACCCGCAACGAGCTGCGCTCGGCCAGCACGTACTCGTAGGCGGCGCGGGCGACGCCGACCCCCATGACCGCCACCGCGGGGCGCAGCAGGTTGAACGTGCGCAGCCAGGCGGCCATCCCGCGCCGGCTGGGCCGCAGGTGGGCGCCGAGCACCCGGTCGGGCGTCAGCTCGACGTCGTCGAGGGTGATCTCGCCGAGCCCGGCGCCGCGTACGCCGATGGTCCGCACCGGGGTGGTGGCGAACCCCGGTGCGGTCGCGTCGACGAGCACGGCCGCGAACCCCAGCGGACCGGGCCCGGTCCGGGCGAAGACGACGCCGAACTCGGCCCGGCCCGCGTTGCCCACGTAGCGCTTGACGCCGTTGAGCCGGGCCGGGCCGTCCGGGTCGGCGGACGGCGTCAGCCGGGTCGCCATGTTCGCGGCGTCCGAGCCGTGCTCGGGCTCGGAGAGGGCGAAGAACGTCCAGGTCGGACGCAGCAGCAGCCGACCGTAGAACCACTCCTTCTGTTCCTGGCTGCCCAGCGCGTCCACCACGACGCCGCTCATGGGACCGCCCGGCGAGCCAAGCATCATGCCCAGGTCGGCGCAGGCCCCCTCCTCGAAGAAGACGACCCGCTCGGACGCGCTCATGAGGTAGTAGGTCTGGTCGCCGAGCACCAGCGGCTCCGGGTTGAACTCCGGCGGGATCTGGAGGGCGGCCACCCGGGCCAGCGCCGGCAGATGCGCCACCCGGGTGACCGCGTCCGGGTCCCGGTCCACCTCGAGGGCGTACGGACGCATCTCCGCGGCCCATTCCCGGGCCTGGGCCTGCAACCGGCGGAGCCGCGGTTCGAGCTCGGTCATTCGTCGAACCCCCCTGGCATCGACCCGGTCCCGGCGCGGTAGGCGTCGGCGAGCAGCTCGGACACGTACACCGTGCTGCCCGGACCGCCCTCGACGTAGCCGTGCGCGCCGAGCAGCCGGACCCCGGCCCGGTCGACGGCGGTGATCTGCGCGTGCAGGTCGGCGACGGCCGGGGCGTCGAGGCCGTCGGGCCCGGCGCCGTCGAGCGCGCAGCGCACCTGCAACTGCTCCATGACGACGTCGGCGACCGCGCTCTTGACCACGCTGTGCTGCAACAGCACCACGTCCCCGGTGTACCGCCGGTCGAGGTAGCGCAGCGCGCCTTCGAGCAGCCGGTAGGACAGGCCGAGGCGCAGCCCGGCCAGCGCGGTGGTCCACGAGCGCGCCTCCGGCACCCGGACGGCGGTCACCGGCCGGCGGGCCCGCAACCCGGTCAGGCCGGGCACGCCGGTGTCCAGGCGCTCGACGGTGTCGGCCGGGGCCCACTCCCACTCGCCCTGGCGCAGCCGGTCCGCGGTCGCGGCCAGTTCGTCGGGCACCAGCCCGTGACCGGCCGGGCCGAGGACCACGACCCCCGGATCGACGGCGGCGTGCAGCGCCGTGAGCGCCGCCGACCAGCCGCTCGCGTGCGCGACGGCGAGCATCGCCGGCCACGCTGCGCCGAGGGCCGTGCCTGTCCTGGTCATGGCAGCTTCTCCTGCTCCTCGGGGTCGACGACGTGCCCGTCGGCACCGGGCTCGACGGCACCGGGCTCGACGGGGCCGGCCTCGACGGTGATCGCGCAGTGGGCGAACTGACCCAGCCCGGGGTCGTAGTCGGCGAGCAGCACCCGGCGGCCCGTGCGACGCCAGCCGTCCCACTCGGCGGCGAGCACGGACCAGATGCCGCTGGCCGGGCGTCCGGCGGGCACCGCGACGGTGCCCGCCGGGAGCCGGTCGCCGCAGGCGGCCACCAGGCCGGGACCGGCCAGCGCGGTGACCGCTGCGGGTCGCTCCCCGGCCAGCAGCGCCGACCAGCGGGCGGCCACCTGGTCGGGCGGCACGGGATGCGGTTGCGCCGTCTCGACCCGGTGCGCCGCGTCGGCGTCCAGGACCAGCACGGTCACCGCGTCCTCGGCGACCCGCAGGTGCGCCGGCACCGGTTCGGAGTGCAGCACGCTGGCCTGGTCCAGGGCGAACACCAGGATCCGGCGGGCGTCCAGCCGGCTGCGGTTCTCGGCCAGCCACAGCGCGGTGAACACCCCGAGCAGGCCCAGGTCGGCGACGCCGAAGACCAGCCCGACGTCCGGGACGGCCGAGTCGAGGAAGCACATCGGGAAGCCGGGCTCGGCGTCCGGCGCCGCGCTGGCCATGACGGCGAGGTCGAACCGGTCGCCGTGGCCCTTCAGGTCGGGCAGCACGGCCTCGACCAGGTCGGTGAACGACACCCGCCCGGCCGCCAGCCCCTCCTGGTCGGCCGCCAGCCCGAAGGTGCCGTACAGGTCGCGGAAGTAGTCGTGGTCCTGCGGGCGGAACTCGCGCCGGTCGATCCCGGTGCGCTGGGCGACCGCGGCCAGGCGCAGATCCCGCGGCCCGGCCCGGCCGTTGTCGGCCGGTCGGGAAACCGTGATGTACATGCCGGTGGCTCCTCCTGCGGGCTCGATCGGGTCGGTGCGGCGGCAACCGGGCTCAGTGCTCGAGGACCATGGCCGAGAAGGTCGCTCCCAGCCCCACCGAGGTCATCAGGTAGCGGTCGCCCGGCCGCAGCCGTCCGGCGTCGACCGCGGTCCGGTAGTTGATGAAGCTGTCGGCCCCGAAGCAGTGCCCGCAGCCGGCCAGGTTGTCCATGAACAGCCGATCGGCGCCGCGCACGCCGAGCAGCCGCAGCACCCGCAGCCACGACATCCGGTTGACGTTGTGCGGCAGGATCAGCGCGATGTCGTCGAGGTCGAGCCCGGCGCTGCGCACCGCGGCGTCGATCACCTCGGCCAGCAGCGCCGGGTACTCGTCGTGGAAGGCCGCGGTCAGTTCCTCGTCGAGCCAGGCGCCGCGGTGGAACTTCCCGCAGGTGCGGGTCGCGTAGGCCAGCATCCGGTCCCGGTCACCACCGGCGGCGACCAGGACGGCGGCGGCGCCCTCGCCCATGACGCCGGTGTCGGCCAACACCTTGCCCGCCGTGGTGAACGCCTTCTCCCCGGCCACCAGCAGGGCCAGCGCCTGCGGATCGGGGTCGGCGGCCAGCAGCTCGCCGGCCACCTCGACGGCCAGCAGCCCGGAGGCGCAGGCGTGCTGGGTGAGGCAGATCGCGGTGGCGCCCTCCAGCCCCAGCCGCCGGCACGCCTCGGCGAGCGGGTTGACCGGGTGCGGGGCGACCACCGGCATGGTTCGCGCCTGGATCACGTAGCGGATCCGCGGCCGGTACGCGGCGAAGTCGGGCAGCCCGTTCGCCGCCGCGACCAGCAGGTCGGCCGGGCCGGCCGCCGGGTCGAGCGGGATCCGGTCGAACCCGAAGAACCGCTCGTACATCCGTACCCGCGGCTCGGGGATGCCGTGCTCGCGCAGGAACGCGGCCACCGGCACCGTCGCCTCCGGGATGTGGCTCGCCACCGCGACCAGCGACGTCATCGCGTACCGCCGGCCAGCGGGGCCTCGACCATGGCCACCGGGCGCATCCGGCGCACCCGTCGCACGGCGATCACCACCACGACCAGGCCGACCACGTTGCCCACGGCGGCGGTCGCGTAGAGCGCCGTCGGGTCGTCGAGGGCCCGCGCCAGCACCCCGCCGACGACGACGATCTCGGCGAAGTAGATGACGTTGAGCAGCAGGGCGAGCGTGCCGTTGCCGATGTGCTCCAGGAAGGTCAGCGAGGCCAGCACCGGGCCCTGCGCCAGGTAGGTCAGGGCGACCACGCCGATGTAGAGCCCGACCGCGGCGACCACCCGCGGGTCGTCGGAGACGATCCGCCCGACCGTGTCGCGCAGCAGCCAGATGACCGCCGCCACCACCGCGTAGAAGACGAAGGTCAGCTCCAGGCCGGCGCGCAGGATCTCCCCCGCCCCGTCCACCGAGCCCGCACCGCGCCGTTGGTTGATCACGATCGCGGTCGCCCCGCCGAGCTGGATGCCCGGGATGATGATCAGCGCCTGGAGCGTGGACGCCGCGGCGTAGCCCGAGATCGTGTCCGGGCCGAAGGGCGTCAGCACCCACAGCATGCCCACGTTGAACAGCGAGATCAGCACGTAGGACAGGGCGACCGGCAGCCCGACGCCCCGCAGGAAGCCGGCGACCTCGCCGCGCACCGGCACTCCGGTGAGGCGACCCCACAGCCGGTGGCGACGCATGAACCACATGCCGGGGACCGCCGCGGCCGCGCTCGCCACCGCGGTCGCGATCGGCACGCTGAACAGCCCCAGCCCGGCGCCGAAGCCGAGCAGGCCGACGAGCGCGAACTCGACCGCCGCGCTGGTGAGGGTGACCACCGCGGCCGCCCGGGCGTGCCCGAAGCCGCGCAGCGCCGCCGAGCACAGCGCCGGCAGCACCACGGTCAGGCTGGCCAGTGACGTCCAGCGCAGGAACCGGACGAACTCGGCCCGCTCGGCCGCCGGCACGTCCAGCAGCGCGCCCAGCGCGGGGCCACCGAGGTAGAGCACCAGGCACAGCACGACCCCGGTGACCACGAACACCCGCAACAGCGCCACCGCGGTCGGAACCAGGTCCTCAGGTCGTTCGCGTCCCCTGCTGATCGACGCCATGACCTGGTACGTGATGGCGAACGCCGTGCTCATGGCGACGAACAGCAGCAGGATCGGCATCGTCAACGACCGGATGTAGAGCGCCTCGTTGCTGACCCGGCCGAGGAGCGCCACCACGCCGATGATCTCGACGAAGAGCACGACGTCGGCGATCGTCATCGGCAGCGCCAGCCCGGCGATGGCGCGTCGGGTCCCGGACCGGTCGGCCGCGACCGAGCCGCTGCGGTCGGCCATGCTACTCCTGCTCCTCGGCCTGACCGGCCACGTACTCGGTGAGCGTCCCGATCGTCTCGAAGTGACGGGGCTCGAAGGTGTCCGGGTCGAACTCGACCCCGAACTCGTCCTCCAGCTTCATCAGCAGCTCGAGGATGCTCGTCGAGTCCAGACCGAGGTCGTCGACGATGCGCTTGTCGGCGCTCAGCGCGCCGACGTCGCGTCGGATCATCTCCGCGAGCGTGTCGACCACACGGCTGTGCGCCTGCGTCAGGGCGGCTTCGGTGTTCGTCATGCCTGTGCCTTTCCGGAAGGAGGGGTTCAGGGGATGGAGGCGGAGGGCACCCCGGGTGCCCGCTCGTACAGGCGCTGGCGGTCGACGATGTCGGCGGGCCGGTCCCGATCCCTGATCAGGTACGGCCGACCGGCGTCGACCAGCACCTCGGCCGGATGGCCGTGGCTGAGGAACAGCACCGGTGAGGCGCTGGGCCCGTAGGCGCCCGAGCGCAGCACCCCGAGCAGGTCGCCGGGGCGCAGCGGCGGCAGCGGGGTGTGCGTGGACAGGGTGTCGTTCGGGGTGCACAACAGGCCGGTGACCCGCCAGTTCGGGGCCGGTTCGGTCGCCTCCCGGCCGAGCAGCCGGATCGGGAAGTCCCGCTTGACGAACGAGCCGACGCCGACCGCCGCCATGTGGTGGTGGGTCCCGCCGTCGGTCACCGCGAACCACTCGCCCATGGACTCCTTGACCTGGCGGACGCGCACCAGATAGGTGCCCGACTCGGCGGTGAGGAAGCGGCCGAGCTCGGTGAACAGCCGGGTCCGCGGGTGCCGGGCCCGGAAGGCCGCGAACGCGGGGTTGACGAGGTCGGCGAGCCGGCGCAGGTCCAGGTCGCGTTCGCCGTCGAAGTAGGCGACCCCGAGACCGCCGCCCACGTCCACCGTCTCCAGCTCGAAGCCCAGCCGCTCGGCGACCCGTTCGGCCAGGTCGAGGATGCGGGTGGTGTTCTCGGCGGCCACCTCCTCGGCCAGGATGCGGGTCCCCATGTAGACGTGCACGCCGATCAGCCGGACGTTCCGCAGCCCGGCCACCCGGGGCGCAGCCTCCAGCGCCTGTTCCTCGTCGATGCCGAACTGGCGTGGCTTGCCGCTCATCGTGAGCCGCGAACCCTTGACGGTGAAGGACGGGTTGATCCGCAGCACGACCCGGGCGACGGTGTCGCGCCGGGCCGCGAGCGCGTCGATCTCGGCCAGCTCGCCCCACGACTCGCAGACGATGGCGTGCACCCCGGTGGCCAGGCAGGCGTCGATCTCCTGGGCGGACTTGCCCGGTCCCAGGAAGATGGTGTCCTCCGCAGCGACCCCGGCCCGGCCGGCGATCAGCAGCTCGGCCAGTGACGACACCTCGGCTCCGGCCCCGAGCGACCGCAGCACCGCGCAGATCGACACGTTCGGGTTCGCCTTCAGGGAGAACAGGATCCCCACCTCGGGGTGCAGCACCTCGCGCAGTTGCCGGTAGCGCTCGCGCAGCACGTCGGCGTCGTAGACGTACAGCGGCGTGCCGAACTCGCGGGCCAGGTCGGTGACGGCCAGACCGCCGATGGTGTCGGTCATGCCGCACCGCCGACCAGCTCGGCGACGCGCTCGCCCACCCGCCGGTCCAGTTCGGCGACCTCGTCGGCCGAGCGGCCGACGACCATGCCGTAGAGCCGGCCGTCGAACGTCGGGTGCGCCGCTCCGTCGCGGCCGTCGCCGGGTGCCGGGGCGGCCGCGTTCACGGTGGCGAAGTTGTTCACCAGGAAGCCGACGCCGCTGCGGCGCTCGAACTGCAGTTCGCCCAGCACCGACCGCAGCCGGTGGAAGGCCACCGGCTGGCGCAGCCGCAGCGGGTAGTGCCGGGCCAGCGCGATCGCGTCCGGCGGGATCAGCCGCTCCTGGATGCCCACCTGGTAGGTCGACATGTTGTTCCGGGCGTTGATCTCCACCAACGGGTAGAGCCGGCCGTCGGGATCGATCATGGCGTCGATCCCGGCCACGCCGAAGTAACCGTCGCGGTGCAGCCGCGCGCCGACCGCGACGGCGACCTCGGCCAGCTCGGCGGCCTGCGCCCGGGACAACCGGGCCGGGATGCGGTGGCCCTTGTGGATCCCGCCCTCGGTGATCGCCTCCTTGACGAAGTCGAGGTGGACGGCACCGTCGCGGCCGACCGTCACCTGGTAGTTGAGGTCGGTCTCCTTGGCCACCCACTCCTCGACGACGACGTCGGCCCGGCTGCAACCGGCTCGTCGTTCCCGGGCCAGGATCATCCGGCACAGCCGCTCGAACCGACGGACGTCGTCCACCAGGGTGATGCCCCGCCCGGACACCCCGAGGGCGTCCTTCACGGCGAACCGGTGGCCGGCGGCGAGCAGCTCGGCGACCGGACCGGCGACCTTCTCCAGCTCGTCGAGCGTTTCACAGGCCCACCCCGTCGGCTGGCGCAGGCCCAGCTCGTCGCCGACGCGTCGGCTGTAGATCTTGCTGTTCACCCGGATGCACAGCCGGGCGTCCGGCGCGCCCAGGGGCAGGCCGGTGGCCTCGGCCAGCTTCTCCTCCACCGCGGAGACGCCGTGCGGCCACAGCCGCGCGCCACCGGCGGCGAGCCGGCGCAGCTCGTCGACCAGCCGGGAGTCGGCCAGCGCGTCCTCGGTGACGGTCTGCTGGGCATCCTGGGAGCCGCAGGCCAGCACCCGCGGCACCGGGAGTTCGAGCTCGTGCAGGTAGGCCAGGTAGTCCGGATCCGGGGCCGCCTTGAGGACCACGGTGTCGCCCGCGTCGCCGAGCAGCAGCGCGAACTCGTCCATCCGGTTCACCACGGCGCGGCTGCCCGCCGAGGACAGCCGCGGCAGGCCCGGCTGTTCCCGGGCCCACTGGTCCTCGACCTCGAAGTTGCCGAGCAGCACCAGTGGCCCCGGCGCACCGAGCGCGGACCGAATCCGTCCGAGGAAATCTGGTGGAGTCTCCGCCACGTGTCCCGTCCCGTCTGCGTGCAAGCTGCCGGATGACGCCGATCAACATAGGCACTCGGTGCGATCCGGGGTAAGGACGGGAAGCGCGCACTTCCGAACCCGGCTGATCGGGTATGGCCGCCGGTCGCGCCGGACCATCGCCCGAATGTGTGCCCCGCACGACCGGGGGTGGTCTCGCCTGCGCTGCGTAGCATGGCCGGGGAAGAGTCGAGCCAATTGGTTCGAGGCTTGCCCAGGATGCCGAAACGGCGTCCTCACCGGCCACGGGTGCCTAAAGGCGATACCGATTCCTCGTATCCGGGCGGTCGGAGCACAACCACCAACCGGACGCGGGAGCAATTTCTGTGAATGATTCGGAGAAACGTCGCCTTCGCCACGCGCTGGTCCGCGCGAACATTGCCATTCGCGCTGGACGCCCACTCTACCCCGAATACAACAATGTATTCCTGCGCACCTACCCGGTGACCTTCGGCGCCCCCCGGATCGAATACCAGATGTATCAGTTCTGGTTCCGCACCCGAGGCTGCACGTACGATCGGGCCGGCCAATGCAGCATGTGCAACTACGGCATCGGCCCCGAAATCCGCCCGGAGGTCGTTGCCCATTCGGTCGAGCGCAAACTGGCCACCGTTCCCGAGGGCGCCTGCCTGTATCTTTCGCCGTCCGGGAGCCTGCTCGACGACCGGGAGGTGCCTGCGGAGATGCGCGACCGGCTGCTGCGCGCAGCGGCCGCGCGCCGCCCGGCCACGTTCGCGTTCGAGAGCCGCCCCGAGGTCTGCGACCGCGACAAGCTCGACCGGCTGCGGCGGTACTTCGCCCCCGGCACGCGGCTGGTGTGCCAGATCGGCGTCGAGTCGTGGGATCCGCAGGTGCGCTCGATGTGCCACCTCAAGCCGACCCGCCAGCAGGCCTATCTGGACACCGCGCGCACACTGCTCGACCTGGGCTTCGACCCGATCGCCAACATCACCCTCGGCGGCCTGGGCCTGTCGCCCCGGGAAGCCTACCTGGACACGCTGGCCGGGGTACGCGGTGCGCGGGCGGCCGGGTACCGCACCCAGATGGTCTTCCCGCTGAGCGCGAAGGCCGGCACGCTGCTGGGCTGGGCGCACGACCAGGGGCTGTGGGAACCGCCGACGCTGTGGATGCTGGTCCGGCTGCTCGCCGCGTGCGCCGACGACGCCATCGGCCCCGACGGCTACGGCGACCTCGACATCTCCTGGTTCAACCCGCAGTTGGACGACGTCGTGCAGTCCCGGCCGGACAGCTGCGAGCTGTGCCGTCCGGTGCTGGTCGAGTCGCTGTCGGCGTTCCGGTTGCACCCCCGGGCCGACGCGCTGGCCCCGGCGATGGCGTGGGGCGACTGCCCGTGCCCCGCCCGGACCGACCGGCTGCTGGCCGACCCCGACCCGCTGGACCACCTCGATCGGCTGGTCGCGGTCGCCGACCGCTGGGCCGGCCAGGGCGACGCGCCGGACCGGCACGGGCTCGGCGTCGGCTGACCGCGCGGGAGCCGCACCGCACCGCCGGCCGGCGCGGGCGGCCGCCCCGTCGCCGCGCCTGAGGCACGTGCGGCAACCCCGCGCCGCGACGGCCTCGGACGCGGTCGTGAACCGGACCCTTGCCGCCGCCACGCCACCGCGCCCGTCCTCGGACCGTGCGCCGCGGCACCCCCTGGGCGGCACCGTCCGAACGATCATGGATCCCGACCGTCGACCGGCCTGGATAAGGCACTGCCCCAACCAGTCTGAACGCCTCGAAACTCCCCGCAGGGGACACCACGGACGCACCCGGTCAGCCCACCAGAGTCCTCATCACGCTCGAAACCCGAAACGTTACCCAAAACAGTGACAACAGTCAATTAATATCCCACGTTGCCAAGATCGATACGGCCACTCAGCCGTTTCACATGAGCCAACTGTTGACCAACGGCTCCGTGGGGGGTTGTCTATATAGGACGGAAGCTCGCCGACCGCCGCACGCCACAGCGGGGGAATCCGTGGTCGGCTGGTGACGAAGGGGGATCCATAGTGGATTTCGGAAGTCTGCCTTCCCTCGGAAGGCTCAGCAGCGAAGACTCGGGATACCGATCAGGGTTCGGCAACGCCGAATGCGGTCTGGTAACCGCGCTGCCGCTCCCGCTGTTCTCTGCGCACCCGGTCGGCGACCGACTCCGGCCGAACCGCGGCCTGAAGGGGATTCGCAAGCGATGACCCAGATCGGATCGCGGGAAGTGCCGGTCGACCTCCGCCTCACCGTCGCCGTCTGCGCCAGCAATGAGCTCGTGCGCCGCGGCCTGAACTCCATACTGGACGACCTGGCCATCGTCGGAGACGATTTCTACTGCGAGAGCTGGGAACAGGCCTGCCAGCTCATGTCGGCCACCCCGGTCGACATCCTGATCATCGCGGAGGCCGGCTACGGCGGCTGCCAACTACCGGACGGCGTCCAGACCAAGGTCCTCGTCCTGGTCGACGCGACCGACCTGCGCACCGCGCTCAAGGACGCGCCCCCGTGGGCCCACGGATTCCTGGCCCGCCAGGATCTGACTCCCACCAGCATCGACGAGGCGGTCCGCCGGGTGGCCGTCGGCAAGAGCCAGATCCCGGCCCGACTCGCGAGCGAACTGATCCGCCGCGCGGCGGCCCCGCTGCCCGCGCGCGCAGCCCGACCGGCCAAGCTGACCAGCCGGGAGAGCGAGACCCTGGCGCTGCTCGCCGACGGGCTCAGCAACAAGCAGATCGCCCGTCGCCTGAGCATCTCCGACCACGGGGCGAAACGACTGGTGGCAAGCCTGCTGCTCAAGCTCGGCTCGCCCAATCGGACGATGGCCGTGGTCACCGCGATCAAGTCGGGGCTGATCGAACCGTCCCTGCTGTAACGCCTCGGTCGCACCGCGTCCGCCATGTGAGCGCTCACCTCGCTGGGTTTGCACGGAGCTCCCGACGACGTGCAAACACCAGCGAGGCCACGTGAGCCCCGGCGAACGAGGGCTCTCGCTGGGCGCACATGTGCCGTGGTGATACCCGCGCGCTAGAGGCTGACATGGTCGAGAAGCCACGAGGTCAGCGCTCGCGCGACACCGGACGCGGCGCCAGCGGTCACCACCGGGAACACCTTGTTCCGGAGCACACGGTCGCGGCCGCTCTCGGCCTCCGAAGGCGCCTTCTGCTGACAGGATTCTGGCGCGAACGACTTGTTGGTGGGCATGAAACCAGCAGGCATCTCGGACCACCCGTCCGACAAGAGTCTCCTTGAGGCTCAGACACCACCACCGTCCGGTGGCACACCAGGGGTTCAGCCGAGCGACAAACGCTCGATGTGTCCGACCGGACGCCCGAGCGGGTGCCAGACACACCGAAGGTCGCCAATACTCGGTCGCATCCAGCTTTCCCGGGGAGGGACCATGGCCGACCGCAGCATGGCGTCCGAACTCCAGTCGGTGCAGACGACGGAGGCACTGGCCGGGTGCATCCGGAACCTGTTGTCCCGCAACGGCAATCTGTCCCTGCGGGAGTTGGAGTCGTGGGGGATCGCGCACAACCGCCCGATGCCCCGGGCTTCGCTCGGAGAGGCCCGCGCCGGAGTCCGGCCACCTGGCAGGCAACTCCTGCTCAATCTCCTCGTCGCCTGCGACGTCCGCGACGACCAGGAGGTGTCGGCGTGGCTCGACGCGCTCGACCGCATCCACAAGTCGAAGTCGATCCAGACCCGGCACCGCAGCTTCGGCGATCTGCAGCAGCCCGCCTCCGCCAACCGGTTCTTCGTGGAACAGGACGACCTGATCGAGATCTCCCGCCTGATCCAGGGCGCCCAGGACGAGGTATGGCTGTGGGGCACGACCCTGTCGATGCACATCCCCTTCCTCGACAACTATCTCGGGCAGGCGCTGGCCCGCGACGTCCGCGTCAAGGTTCTGCTGATCCGCCCCGGCGGAGCGGCAATGTCCATGCTGGCCTTCCGCGCGGGACCGGCTTGGGGCCTGACGAGGCTGGAGGAACACCTCGCCATCAACCTCGGACTGCTCGACCGGCGGCTCGAACAGGGCAACGCCCTCGAGGTGCGCCTGGTCGACTACCTGCCCCCGTACACCCTCTACGCCTACGATCCCGGACTCGACGACGGCTCCATGGACGTTCGCCTCGGCTCCTTCGGCGGCCAACACGAACTGCGGCCCACGTTCAGACTGAACCGCAGACGCGAGGGCGAGTGGTTCGACTACTTCTACGAGCAGTTCACCGGCGTGTGGAACGCCGCCAGCCCGTACCGCCGAGGTCAGGCACCCGACACGCCCCCCGCCGGCTCCGCGGCCGCTCGGCGGGCGGCCCCCGATGGCCACACCGACGGACGCCAGGTCGGCAGCGCGCGCTCCGCGCCGGCCCGGCCCGGCGGAGCGCGCCCTCACCCGGACCCCACGGGCGTCGCTGGCACACTTGGCGGGGAGGGTGATGACGATGCCGAGCGACACCCCCACGGGGACTGAACGACCACCGTCCTGGTTGCACCGTGTCCTCGCCATGATCGGCGTGGTGGCGGTGCTCACCGTCATCGGGCTGATCGCCGACCTGATGGGTATCGTCAGCTTCGTCACCGGAAAGAACGGCCCTGAGCTCGTCGCGCCAGCGTCCCCGTCGGCGGGGGCCACCACCCCTCCAGCCCTGGGCGTCACCAGCACTGCGCCGCCCACGGCGTCTCCTCACCCGGAGGCCACCCCGGGGCAGTCCGCCAGCCCCACGGTGGAGACCGTGTACGCCACTGATCTGGACCTGCTCAACCGGGCGTCTGACATCGATGTCGGGTCAGCGGAGATCCGGGGAGCGCACTACGGCCACAGCGTCGTCTACCGCTGCTCCGTGTTCTGCAACAGCCCTCGCGGCACCGTGGAGTTCAACCTCGGCGGCCGATACCGCACCTTCGAGGCCACCGTCGGCGTCCTCGACGATGCCCAGGACGCCGACCAGGTCGGATACTTCGAGGTGTTCGTCGACGGCTCCCCGGTGAAGAAGGTCAGCGCGACCCTCGGGAAGCCCAGGTCGATGAGGATCGACCTTCCTCCTGACGCGGTGCGGCTGAAACTGCTGGCCTACCGGACGGACACCGTCGACAACCCGCTGCAAGCGGGCGCCAACGTCGCGGGCGGCCGGTCCAACGGTCTTCCCGAGTTGGCCTGGGGTGACCCCCGGTTGACCGCGTAGAGCTCCGGTCACGGCGTCGGGAGGTCCACCGCCCGCGTCGCCCAGCGGCGCAGCAGGGCCGGGTCGTGGGTGATGAGCAGGACCCCCGCGCCGGTGCGGCGCTGGTAGTCGCCGACGACGGCGGCGACGTGGGCCTGGGTGGAGGCGTCGAGCATGGCGGTGGCCTCGTCGCAGAGCAGGTAGTCGGGCCGGTGCACGAGGGCGCGCGCGAGGCAGGCGCGTTGCAGTTGCCCGTCGCTGACCGCGTGGGGGCGGCGGGCGAGCAGATCGGGGGTGAGGCCGACCAGGTCGGCCAGCTCGGCGGTACGGGCGGCCGCCTGGTCGCGGGGGACGCCGGTGGCGCGGAGCGGTTCGGCGACGAGGTCGGCGAGGCTCAGCCGGGGGTCGGTGGCGGCGCGGGGGCTCTGGAACAGGATCGCGACGCGGGTCCGCAGGGCGGCGGGCACCCGGTGCCGGACGCCGGCGACGGGCCGCCCGCCGATGGCGACGTGCCCGCTGTCGGGGGCGTGCAGGAGGGCGAGGACGCGGGCGAGGGTGGACTTGCCGCTGCCGGAGGGCCCGCGCAGTCCGACCGTCTCGCCGGGGGCGACGTGCAGGTCGACCCGGTCGAGGACGCGCTGCCGGCCGTAGCGGACGGTGACCCGGTGCGCGGCGAGCCCGCCGGCTGCGGCCCCGTGCGTGGTGTCGTCGGTCGTCGCGGTCATCCGGGTGCTCCGGGGGTGAGCCGGTGGTGGCAGGCGACCCGCCCCGGGCCGTCGGGCACGAGGCGGGGTGGCGTGCGGCAGGCGTCGCCGGCGTGGGGGCAGCGTGGGGCGAAGGCGCAGCCGTCGGGCAGGTCGGTGAGCATGGGCGGATGACCGGGCACGGGCGTGAAGGCCCGGTCCGGCAGGGCGTCGAGCAGCCCGGCGGTGTAGGGGTGGGCGGGGGCGTCGAACAGGGCGGCGGTGGGGCGGTGTTCGACGATGCGGCTGGCGTACATGACGGCGACGGTGTCGGCGACGCGGCGGGCGGCGGCAAGGTCGTGGGTGATGAGCAGGACGGCCGCGCCGCTGTCGCAGCGGCGGCGCAGCAGGTCGAGGGTGTGGTCGACCAGGGGCCGGTCGAGGCCGGTGGTGGGTTCGTCGGCGAGCAGCAGCGGCGGGTCGGGCGCGAGGGCCAGGGCGGTGGCCAGCCGCTGGGCCGTGCCGCCGGACAGCTCGTGGGGGTAGCGGTCCAGGTCGCCGGGGTCGAGTCCGACGGCGGCGGCGATCCGGTCGGCGGCGGCGGGGGCGGCGCGGCGGGCATGCCCGTGGGCGCGCAGCGTCTCCTCCAGCAGCCGCCGGCCGCTGCGCACCGGGGTGAGCGCGGTGGCGGGGCTCTGCGGGACGAGGCCGACGACGCGGCCGCGCACGTGGCGGGCGAGGTGTCGTTCACCGGCGTCGACCAGGTCGACGGGACGGCCGCCCGGCGGGTGCAGGTGGGCGCGGCCGGTGACGGTGGCGTTGCGCGGCAGCAGGCCGAGCAGGGCATGGGCGAGGACGGACTTTCCGCAGCCGGACTCACCGACGACGGCCAGCAGCTCGCCCGGGCGCAGGGTGAGGCTCAGGTCGGTGACGGCGTGCACGGTGCCGCCCGGGAGGCGGAAGCGGACGGTGAGCCCGTCGACGCCCAGCAGGGCCGCCGCGCGGCGGGTGTCGGTGCGGACGGCGGCGGTCACAGGTGCAGCTCCGCCCGGACGCGGGGGTCGAGGCGGTCGCGCCAGCGGCCGGTGAGCACGGCGAGGGCGAGGGTGACCGCCACGAGGAGGAGGCCGGGGACGATGCTGGCCCACCAGGCGCCGGTGAGCAGGGACCGCTGCCCGTCGTTGATCATGTTGCCGATGGAGGCGAGGTGCGGGGGCAGCCCGAGGCCGAGGAAGGACAGGGCGGTCTCGTGCCAGACGGCGTGCGGCACCATCAGGGTGGTGGCCAGGGCCAGCCGCGGCAGGACGTGCGGCAGCAGGTGCCGGGTGAGCACCCGGGCGCGGGAGGCCCCGCCGGAGATGGCGGCGTCGACGAACGGGCGGGTGCGCAGGCTGAGCAGCTCGGAACGGACGATGCGGGCCGTGGACAGCCAGTGCGTCAGCCCGATCGAGGCGACGACGGCGCCGAGGCTGGGGCGCAGCATCGCGACGACGAAGATGCCCAGCAGCAGGTGCGGCAGGGCGGCGACGGTGTCGACGACGCGCATGAGGGCCCGGTCGACCCGGCCGCCGAGGGTGCCGGCGACCGCGCCGACGAGGCCGCCGACGACGGTGGCCACCAGGGCGGCGACCGCGCCGACCAGCAGCGACACCCGCAGGCCGTAGAGGCTGCGCAGCGCCACGTCGCGGCCGAGGTCGTCGGTGCCGGCCAGGTGGTCGGGCGAGGGCGCGAGGCGGGTACGGGCGAGGTCCACCGCACTCTGGTCGAGTGGCCACAGCAGCGGCGCGAGCAGGCACGCGGCCACCGCGGCGGCGAGGACGCCGACGGCCGCCCCCGCGCCGAGGCGGCCACGGCGGGACCGGGCCGGCGGGCGGCGGGCCGGGCGGGTGCGGGTCGGGGTGGCGACCGGCGGCGGGGCGAGGTCAGTCATCGAGGCGTACCCGGGGGTCGGCGGCGGCGTAGGCGAGGTCGGTGGCGAGGTTCGCGGCCAGCACCACGACGGTGGTGGCCAGGGTGGTGGCCGCCAGCAACGGGAAGTCCGCGCCCAGCGCGGCCGCGACGGTGACCGCGCCGAGGCCGGGCAGGGAGAACACCGTCTCCACCAGGACCGCGCCGCCGACGAGCTCGGGCAGGTGCGTGCCGACCAGGGTGAGGAACGGCAGCAGCGCGGTGCGCAGCGCGTGGCCGAACAGGACGGTGCGGCCCGGCAGGCCACGGGCGCGGGCGGCCAGCACGTGATCGTCGCGCAGGCTCTCGGCGACGGCGTCGCGGACGAACAGCACGAACCACGGGGCCTGGGAGACCGCCAGCACCGTCACGGGCAGCACGAGGTGCCGGGCCACGTCGGCGGGGTCGGTGCCGGTGGCGGTGATGTCGGTGAGCCCGCCGGCGGGCAGCCAGCCGAGGGCGAGGGCGAACACGGCGATCGCCGCGAGGCCGATCCAGAACACCGGCATCGACTGCACGGCGTACGCGGCGGCGCGCAGCGCCCGGTCGAACCAGCCGCCGCGCCGGTACGCGGCGAGGGTGCCCAGCAGCACGCTGGCCACCAGGACCAGGGCGAGGGCGGCGCCGACGAGCAGCAGGGTCCAGCCGGCGCGGGCGGCCAGCACGGAGGTGACCGGCTCGTGGCGGCTCGTGGACCAGCCCAGGTCGCCGCGCAGCAGGTTGCCGATCCAGCGGGCGTACTGCACCGGCAGCGGGTCGTCGACGCCCCAGTTCGCGCGGAGCTGGGCAAGGTTCTCCTCGCTGGTGGTGAACGCCGCCGCGCCCGCGTACTGCTGGGCGGGGTCGATCGGGGAGGCCGCGCCGAGGGCGAACATGCCCATGCTGGTCGCGGCCAGCACGGGCACGGCCACCAGCAGCCGCCGCCGGACCACCGCCCCGGCCCCGGCCAGCCGCCGACGCCCGGCCGTCGCCGCGGTCACGGCTGCTTCGTCCAGGCGTGCACGTTCCACCAGAGGCTGTTGGCGACGTCGTGCTCGTGCGGCTCCACCCGCGGCGTCACGCCCGTCACGGTGTCCTTCACGACGTAGGTGTGCTGGAGGTAGGTGAGGAACACCCACGGCACGTCGGCGGCGAGCTGCTGCTGGAAGGTGGCGTAGGCGGCCCTGCGGACGGCCGGGTCGGCGCTGTCGCGGCCCTGCTGCAACGCGCGGTCGGCGACGGCGGACCGGTAGGAGCCGGGGTTGAAGAAGCCCTGCCCGGCGAAGGCCGAGCCGAACAGCTTGTAGGAGACGAAATCCGGGTCGTACGGGGTGCCGTAGCCCATGACCAGCGCGTCGGTCCCCATCCGTGGGGTGATCGCGTCCCAGGTCAGCCCCTCCGGGGTGACCTTGACGCCGACCTTCTTCGCGTCGGCGGTGACGGCGAGGGCGAACTCCTTGCGCAGGCTGTCGGTGGCCGGGTACATCAGCGTGAACGCGGCCTGCCGGCCGTCCCTGACCCGGATGCCGTCCGGGCCGGGCCGCCAGCCGGCGGCGTCCAGGGTGGCGGTCGCGGTGGCCGGGTCGGCGGCGGGCCTGCCGGCGGTCGACGGCGCGGCGAACTCCGAGGAGGGCGGCACCGGCCCGAACGCCGGCTCCCCCGCGCCGCCGAGCACGCCGGTCACCATGGCCTGCCGGTCCACCGCCGCGTTCAGGGCCCGCCGGATCGCCAGGTCGCCGGTGACCGGACCGCCCATGGGCAGCATCACGCCCCGGTAGTCGGCGGTCGGGACCCGGTGCACCCGGTAGCCGCCCTGCCCGTCGAAGCCGGTGGCGAGCCTGGGCGGCAGCTCGGCCGCGTCGAACTCCCCGGCCCGCATCCGCTGGGCGCGCACGTTGTCGTCGGCGACGAACGCCACCACGACACCCGGGTTCTTCGGCCTGCCGCCCCAGTGCTTGTCGTTGGCGGCCAGGACGAGCCGGTCCCCCGGCGTCCACGACGTCACCCGGTACGGGCCGGTGCCGACCGGCTTGCGGTTGAACCCCGCCTTGTTGACGTCCTGCCCGACGAACGCCTTCGCCGGCACGACGCCCAGCGCCAGTCGTTGCAGGAACGGCGCGTACGGGTGTTTCAGGGTGAACACCACGGTGGCCGGGTCGGGTGCGGCCACGGAGGCGAGCATGTCCAGGTCCGAGCGGAGGGTGGAGTCGACCTTCGGGTCCAGCACCGTCCGATAGGTGAAGACGACGTCCTCGGCGGTGAGCGGGGTGCCGTCGTGGAACAGCACGCCCTCGCGCAGCCTGGCCGTCACGGTCCTGCCGTCCGCCGACACGGTCGGCAGCTCGCGGGCCAGGGCCGGCACCAGCCGGTTGCCGGCGTCCCGGGCGACCAGCCCGTCGAAGATCAGCGACGCGCCGTCGACGCCGTAGTTCAGCACCGGGTTGAGGGTGTCCGGCTCACCGGCGGTGGCCACCACCAGCGTGCCGGCGTCGCCCGTCCCGCCGGACGATGTCGCCCCCGACGAGCAACCGGCGACGGCGAGCAGGGCGGCGACGGCCGTCGCCGTCACGCGCGCGGGCAGGGGCCTGACCATGCGGGGCAGCTCCTCGGATCCTCGTCGTCGCACGAACCGGGCGGGCCTCCGGCGATGGTTCCGATCATCGCGTCGCCGGAGCACCCGCCCACTGATGCCACTATCGCGCAGTTGCCAACTCTTGGCAATAACCTCATTGGGGCGTCACGCGAGACGGCACGACTCGCGTACGGCCCGAACGGGCGCGACGGCCGATCGACGAAAGTGAAGCGATCGCCGATAGTGTTCTCAGCCCCACTGCCCGCGCGTCCCGAAGGGTCCTGTCATGAGCTTTGGTCGTCGGCGGCCGCCGCGAACCGTCGCCGCCGCGCTGCTCCTCCTCGCCGGGGTGGCCGTCCCCGCCGCTCCCGCCGAGGCGGCCGGGCGGGGGCCGGACCTCGCGGTCGACGCCTCCGGGACGACGATCCCGCTGGGGGTCGAGCGGAAGGTCGCCCATCTGAAGATCAGCAACCTGGGTGACGAGACCCCGGGCGACGTCGTCGTCAGGGTCCGCCAGCCGCAGGAGGGCCCCGACCCCCTGCCGGTCACCCTGATCTGGCACTCGGGAGGGGGCGTGGGCGAGTGCGACGGCGACTTCGGCGGGTTCTACTGCCAGTTGTCGCCGGAGCTGATCCCGGGGCCGGGCGAGACCGTCGACGTGCCCATCGACGCCACCGCCGCCGGGGCCACGGAGCCCTACGCGGGCAGGTTCGAGGTTTCGGTCACCAGCGGGCCGGGCGAGGACGCGAATCCGGCCGACAACACCCGGTGGTTCCCGCTGGAGCTGGTCGACCAGCCCAGTGCCGACCTCTCGGTGGTCGCCGGGGACGTGAAGCAGTCGGTGCGGACCGGGGCCGACGGCACGCCCGAGCCCACCGGGACGCTGCGCCCGGGTGAGACGGGCGCGGTGTGGCACACCGTCGCCAACCAGGGCCGGCGGACGGTCGTCGGGGTACGCGTCACGCTGCGCCTGCCCAAGGGCGCGACCTTCACCAGGCCGCCGGCCCAGTGTGTGCTCTCCGACGCCGGGCGGTCGGCGGTCTGCACCTACGACAGCCTCACCCTCGTCCCGGCCGCCGAGGACACCGACCCGAACGACGCGGTCCACTCGGCGGTCGAGCTGTTCAACCTGGTGACGACTGCGGCGTCCGCCGCCGCCCCGGCGACGCTGCAGGGCGGGACCGTGCAAGTGGAGGGCCTCGCCGAGCGCTCGACGGACGACCGCTCCAAGGCTGCTCGGGCCGAGCTGCCCGCGAACGCCGTCGCCGTGCGGGTGGCCGACACGGACGACAGCGACAACGAGGACGGGTTCGCCGTGGTGCTGGCCGCGAAGAGCGGTGACGGCGACGGCGGCGAAGGAGGCGGCGACGGTGGGTTGCCGGTCACCGGGCCGCAGGCCGGGCTGATCGGCGGCATCGGCGTCGCGGCACTGGCGGTCGGAGGCGTGTTGTTCCTCGCTGCCCGGCGGCGCCGGATGATCCTGGTGACCCCCGAGGACGAGAGGCCAGCAGCCTGAAGCCTGAGCCCGACTGGATCAGGTAGTCACGGGGCTCGGCCAGCAATCGGCGGAAGAACGGCTGGCCGACGTCAATGCCACCTCAACCGCTTGAGGCGGAGCCGACAGCCGGGGAAACGGGGCCGCACCGGGCGATGACGCAGACCCGATGGGGGTCTGCGTCATCGATCCGTCTCGGTGCGGCCCCGCTCCATGTGGTCCGGCTCCCCGGGCGGACATTCGCCCACGATCGCCCTGCGCAGCTCGGCCATCGGTACTCAAAACCTGACGGATTACCTGATCAACGTTCAGGACGAGGCACTAGGCGGTTCGACGCCGACGCCGGGCCAGCCGGTGACTCATCACGATGAGCGCTCCACCCAGGCCGAGCATGGTCAGTGCGATCGCGGCGTAGCTGGAGATCCGGCTTCCGGTGACGGGCAGAATGCTCTTACGGACCGTGATGCTTGCCGAGGCAGGAGCGCCTGGGCCGCTCTCGATCGAGGTGGCTGCCGTCGTATTGACCTTCTTCCCCTCGGTCTTGCCGGTGACGTTCACCGACACCGTGCAACTCCCGTTGGCCGGCAGGGTCGCTCCGGCCAAGCTGATGCTGCTACCGCCGGAAGTCGCGGTGACCGTTGCGGAGGCGCAGTTGGTCTGCGCGGCGTTGGGCGTGGCGACCACCAGCCCCGCAGGAAGGTTGTCGACGAAACCGACTCCGGTCAGCGACATGGCCGGGTTGGGGTTGCGGAGGGTGAAGCTCAGTGACGTCGTCCCGTTGAGGGGGATGATGTCATCCTGGAAGGTCTTGGCGATCGTCGGTGCCGCGACAGCGCCGACCGTGATGCTTGCCGAGGCGGTAGCACCTGGGCCGCTCTCGTTCGAGTCCACCGGACCGCTCGTGTTCACCTTCGTTCCGCTGGTCGTGCCGGTGACGTTCACCGAGAACGTGCAACTCCCGCCAGCCGGCAACGTCGCACCGGTCAGCCGGATGCTGCTGCCACCGGCGGTCGCGGCGACCGTGCCACTACCGCACGATCCACTCACACCGCGGGGAGTAGCTACCACCAGCCCCGCAGGCAGCGCGTCGGTGAAACCGACCCCGGTCAACGAGGTGCGCGCGTTGGGGTTGCTGAGCGTGAAGACCAATGAGGTCGTCCCGCCAATCGGAATGGTGGCGTCTTCGAAAGCCTTCGAGATCGTCGGCGGCGCGACGACCGCCGCGCCGACCGTGACACTTGCC
This sequence comes from Micromonospora carbonacea, assembly GCF_014205165.1. Taxonomy (NCBI): domain Bacteria; kingdom Bacillati; phylum Actinomycetota; class Actinomycetes; order Micromonosporales; family Micromonosporaceae; genus Micromonospora; species Micromonospora carbonacea. The sequence continues at coordinate 6,383,001 of NZ_JACHMZ010000001.1, forward strand.
GAGGCAGGCAAGCCCGGACCACTCTGGACCGAGGTGACCGCAGCGGTGGTGTTGACCTTCGTTCCGGTGGTTGTGCCGGTGACGTTGACTGACACGGTGCAGCTCGCGTTGGCCGGCAGGGTGGCGCCGAATAGGCTGATGCTGCTGCTCCCGGCAGTCGCGGCGATCGTGCCGGAGGCGCAGTCGGTTTGCGCGCCATTGGGAGTGGCGACCACCAGCCCCGCAGGAAGGTTGTCGACGAAGCTGACACCGGTCAGCGTCGTGTTCGCGTTGGGGTTGGTCAGGCTGAACTCCAGCCTCGTCGTTCCGTTGAGCGGAATGGTCGCGTCCTCGAAAGCCTTGGCGATCGTCGGCGCTCCCGCAACCCTGACGGTGATGCTCGCCGCGGCGGGCGCACCCGGGCCGCTCTCGTTCGAGTCCACCGGACTTGTCGTGTTGACCTTCGTACCACTGGTCGTGCCGGTCACGTTCACCGAGAACGTGCAACTCCCACCAGCCGGCAACGTCGCACCAGACAAGCTGATGCTGCCACCACCAGCCCCCGCAGCGATCGTCCCACCACCACACGAACCAGTCAGACCATTCGGAGTGGCCACCACCAGCCCCGCAGGCAACGCGTCGGTGAAGCCGACCCCGGTCAACGGCGTGCTCGGGTTGGGGTTGCTGAGGGTGAAGCTCAGCGACGTCGTCCCGTCCGCGGCGATGGTCGTGGCCCCGAAGGCTTTGGCGATCGTGGGTGGCGTGGCGACGGCAACGGTGACGCTCGCCGACGCGACGGCGCCCGGGCCGCTCTCGTTCGAGTCCACCGGACTTGTCGTGTTGACCTTCGTACCACTGGTCGTGCCGGTCACGTTCACCGAGAACGTGCAACTCCCACCAGCCGGCAACGTCGCACCAGACAAGCTGATGCTGCCACCACCAGCCCCCGCAGCAATCGTCCCACCACCACACGAACCAGTCAGACCATTCGGAGTGGCCACCACCAGCCCCGCAGGCAACGCGTCGGTGAAGCCGACCCCGGTCAACGGCGTATCCACGTTCGGGTTGGTGAGAGTGAAACCCAGCGACGTCGTCCCGCCAGCCGGAATGGTCGCGTCATCGAAAGCCTTGGCGATCGTCGGCGGCGCGACGACCGCCGCGCCGACCGTGACGCTCGCCGACGCGACGGCGCCCGGGCCGCTCTCGTTCGAGTCCACCGGACTTGTCGTGTTGACCTTCGTACCACTGGTCGTGCCGGTCACGTTCACCGAGAACGTGCAACTCCCACCAGCCGGCAACGTCGCACCAGACAAGCTGATGCTGCCACCACCAGCCCCCGCAGCGACCGTCCCACCACCACACGAACCAGTCAGACCATTCGGAGTGGCCACCACCAGCCCCGCAGGCAACGCGTCGGTGAAGGTGACGCCAGTCAACGCCGTACCCACGTTGGGGTTGGTGAGGGTGAAGCTCAGCGACGTCGTCCCGTCCGCCGGGATCGTCGCATTTCCGAAAGCCTTCGAGATGGTCGGTGGCGCAATGGACGCGACGCAGAACGGTCGCGTGATCGTGTTGTGGATCAACGTGACGGCGCCGTTGCGGGCCAACACCCGTCCAGCGACGGTGGCTCCCTCACCCAGGGTCGCCGATTGCAGCGCCAGGATGCTTCCGACGAAGACGGTCCGGGTGTTCAGGGTCGCCGAGCTACTGACCTGCCAGAACACGTTGCACGCCTGGGCCCCGTTGACCAGGCTGACCCGGCTGTCGACCGCGGTGATCAGATCGGATCCCGCCTGGAAGATGAACACCGAGTTGGGATCGTTCTGCCCGTCCAGCGTGACGGTGCCGGTCAGAGACATGGTGGCGGGTGACGTGTACACCCCTGCGACCAGGGTTTGGCCGCCGAGCTCGCCGACCGTGCTGGTCGTGGGCTCGGCCGCCGCGAAGTTGTATGCGGTGGTCAGATCGGCCTGGGCCTGCATCGCCTCTGTGTCACCGACGTGCGTGGCACCGTTCACCACCGGGGCCCCGGTAACCGACGTACCCGGCCAGACACCCAAGTCCCCGTTGATGACCGAAGGACCGACGGGGGGCGGAACGTCGGTGACCGCCTGACCGGCCAACACCCCGTAGGTCTCGGCAACCCCCAACGGCACCGGGGACTGGGCCCAGGCCGGTGTCCCCACGACACCGACAAGGATCGTCGTAGCGGCGACCGCCCCCGCCATCAACATCGCGGTAGACCGACGACGCACGCGGTACGCGAGCCAAGCGGATCTCGACACGGATGCCCCCACCAATCACGAGCCCGCCAGCGGGCACGATTCAGAATGCGAAAGTTGTACCGGCGCTCGCGGTGAGCACCTCAGCCTCGGGCCGGAGTGTATCCACACAAAAGCATGACAATATGCCGAAGTGCACTAAAAGGGGATAATCGGGACGGACGCCGTCCCGCGAGGCGAGTGCCCCGACCTGCGACGCGCCCGCCCGCTCGTCCGGCGGTTCTGCGCCGAGCACGGCATCGGCTCCCCGGAACCGGGCCGCCTTCAGTCAGGTCCCTGAGCGCCCCATCACCGACAAAGCCGGGCCAGCCTCCATGTCCATCTCACCTGCCAGGCAGACCAACGCGGTGGGGCATCGAGGGGCAGTCAGTACGGTGATGACAAAATCCGCGCCGGACACCTGGGCCATAGCCTCACCTCGGCATGAATCAACTGATGCCGGGGGGCTGGGGCAACGACCTGTAACAGGCGGCGTCCTGATGCTAGCCCTCGGCGACCCGATGCGGGCACGCATACCCAATGGGTCAAGCGCGAGTAGCCGGCGCATCGAGTCGCCACGGCGTACGCGGCCACCGGCGCGATCACCACCAGGTCGAACCGCAGATCCCTCGGCCAGTGCCTCGTGCTGCACGATGTCCCAGTGAGTGTCACGACGACCGGTCCCGCGCGGAGGCGCGGTGGTGCTGGCTGTCGACCGGTTGCCGGGTGGACGGGACCCGGCTTCTGACGCCAGCCTGGTCGATGAGCGCGCCACAGGCGCGGTCCCTCGCCAGCCCAGGACCGAGCCGGGTGAGGAACGGCAGCGGCGTGCTGCGCAGCAGGCGATCACCGGGACCGGGACCGGCCCCGCTCGGCGGACGAGCGGGGCCGGTCGGCGATCACTACGGCGTCAGGCGGTGCGGCCGGGTCGGGCTGCAACGGACTCCCGGCCCGCCCCGGGCCCGTCGACGACGATCGTCACGCGAGGGGCGTCAGGCTGAACCGCTGGTTGGTCTGCCCGTGGCAGTCGTAGAGCTGGATCTGCGCCCCGTTGGCCGTGCTCCAGACGTCCAGGCAGCGCCCGGACTGCACGCTGCTGATGGTGCCGTTCGAGTTGACGTTCCACTGCTGGTTGGTCTGGCTGTGGCAGCCGTAGATCTGGACCGCCGCGCCGTTGCCCGAACCCGCCGCGTCCAGGCACATGTCGCCGTACACCCGCAGTTGCTTGGTCGAGGTGTACGTCCACGACTGGTTGGACTGCCGGTTGCAGTCGTAGAGCTGCACCCGGGTGCCGTTGGCACGGGAGGCGTTGGGCACGTCGACGCACCGGCCCGACTGCGCGCCGACGATCTGGCTGGCGGCACCGGGCGGGCTGGTGGGCGGGGGCGTGGTCGGGGTGGTGGTGGGCGTCGCCGTCGGGCTGGTCGGCGGGGTGGGCAGCAGCGGGCACGTGCTGCGGTAGGTGACCACGCCGCTGGAGTCCAGCAGCGGGCAGAGGAACTGGCTGTACCGGGCGTCGTTGTCGATGAAGATCTTGAGGAACGGCAGCATGGTCCGGATCAGCACCGGGTTCGACCGGCCGACCATGAACCCGTGGTCGGCGCCCGCGACCTCCAGGTAGGCGCTCTCCGTCGTGGTCGGGAGGCTGTTGTAGAGGCCGGTGGCGTAGGACGGGGTGACCACCGTGTCCGCCTGCCCGGAGAAGACCATCGTGGGCACCCGGTCGGTGGCCAGGTTCGACGACGGCGAGTACGGCGCGATGCCGACCGCCGCCTTCAGCGACGAGCGCCGCATGGCCGCGCTCAGCGCCCCGCCGCCGCCCATGGAGTGACCGGCGACGGCCAGCCGGCTGGCGTCGACGCGGTCGCGTACCGGGCTCTGCTGGGTCAGGTAGTCCAGCGCGGCGAGGAGCTGGGTGCCCCGGGCCGTGTCGAAGTCGTTGCGGCTGTTGGTCTCGATGCCGATGACGACGAAGCCGTGCGAGGCCAGCCACGGCCCCATCCAGGCCAGCTCGACCGAGAACAGCGCGGTGTAACCGGGCGAGATCGCGATGGCCCCGAAGGTGCCCTGGCTGGTGTCGGTCGGGTAGTAGATGCGGCCGCCGTTGAAGCCGTAGCCGGTCGGGACGGCGACCGACGTGTTGGCGAAGGGGCCGTTCTCGGACGCGACGCTGGCCCGGGTGGGGTCCGGGCCCCGCTGGTACGGGTTGTCGGCGGCCGACGCCGAGCCGGTCGCCACCGCGATGGTGAACAGCCCGACGGCGGCGGCGATCCCGGCCGCGGCCAGCTTGGCCAGCCGGCCCCGGAAGCCGGGGGGCACCCGGTCTGACCTGGTGTTCCCCGGGGGCGGGGGGTGCGCGTGTCCTCGCACTGTCGGTACCTCCTGGTGGTGGGGTGGGTGTGGTGGGTCCGGCCGGGACGGGGCCAGGTCAACGTTCACATCGATCGATGGTTACCAAGGCTGACAGACAACCCCGGACGTTTCAACCGGTAGTTTCGAACGAGAGGCCCGAAAGTTTCGGCTGCGGCCGACGGCCGTCCCGCACCCCGAAACGGCGACAACGGCACTGCCGGTGATGCGCAGTGCCGTTGTCGCCGTGGCGCTCGGGCCAGCTTCAGCTCCCCACCCCCACCCCCCGGGGGATCGGCCGTGCCGGGCACCGTCGCAGCCCCGGTGCCGACCCGCTACGGGCGCAGGGCCTTCGCGGCCGGGGTCCAGGTCGACTCGTCCGTCACGTCGGCGACCGTGATCCCCCGCGCGATCTTCTCCACCTCGGCCAGCGGCAGCCTGTTGCCGAGGCCCTGGCTGCTGACCTGGAGGACGACGGTGCCGTCGGCGCTCCAGACGTTGCAGAAGCCACCGCGCGCGGGGCCGTCGGTGCTGCGGTGGCACTTCGTCGTGCCGGGCTCCGGCGACTGGTTCGAGCTGGTGCTCGGCGTGACGAAGATGTGGAACCCGTCCTTGATGGCGCCCTCGGCCTGGTCGTACGGCGCGGTGAGGCCCGTGGTGGGCATGGCCGGCCTGGTGTACGTCGCGCCGCCGTAGTCACCGGCGCGGGCCGCGGCGATGCCGCTGAGGCCGGGCATGGCGTGCGTGCCGCTCTGCAACGGCACGTAGCCCGCCGGCACGTAGCCCACCGTGAACGGCACCGGGGCCGGCTCCGGCTTGCTGGGCCTGAGGCCCTCGACCAGGCCCCCGAGGTCCTGGAAGCTCGGCGTGGCCTCGTCGCCGGAAACCGACGTGACGGCCGCCCAGGCGTCGTGGGCGTACTCCCAGGCGAAGAGCTTGTTGCCCGCGACCGCCGGGCCCTGCGGGTCGAGGCCGACCGGCAGCGTCGCCTCGACGGCCCGGTGCCCGGCCACGGTGACCTTCCTGCCGTTCCTGATCCCGGCGGGGTCGAAGGCCCCCGGCCGGTAGACGGTCAGGTACGCCCACAGGCTCGGCTTCCCCCGGGCGGCCCGCTTCTTCTGCTCGACGCTGTCGCCCTGCGCCTCGGCCTCCTCCGCCGTGACGGGCTTGTCGTTCGAGGTGTGGAGGTCGGAGTAGACGGAGGCGATCTGGTAGGTGGTGGACGCCACGATCGGGTCCTGCACGTGCAGCGTGCCGGCGTCGTACCCCTGGAAGGTGAAGGTGAACGGCGCGGCGGCGGGCCACTTCGCCTCGCCCGGCCGGGCCGCCGCCGCGCCGGCCGGCGCGGCGGCGGTGTCCCGCCCGGCGCCGAAGGCCGGCAGCAGGAACGCGCCGGCGACCGCGACCACGACGAGACCGGCCGCGCCCGCCGAGGCGAAGCCGGCCCGACGTCGCCGCTCCGCCCGCCGCCCGGCCGCGACGATGTCGTCGACGGTACGGACCATCGGCGGCTCCTCACCCGTCACGGCGTCCACGAAATCACGCAACTGCACTGGTCCACTCCTCCATCTGCTTCCCGCTGAGACTGATGTGCTCGCTGGCGAGGGCCTCGCGCAGCTTCGCCAGGCCACGGGAGACCTGGCTCTTGGCCGTGCCGACCGTGCAGTCGAGGACGCCGGCCGTGTCCTCCAGGCTCAGGCCCAGGTAGTGCCGGAGCACGACCGCGGCCCGCTGCCGGGCCGGCACGGCGTCGAGCGCCGCCCGCAGGCGCATCCGCTCGTCGGTCGCGGCGGCCGGGTCCCGCAGCGCGACGTCCGGCATGGCGTCGCCGACCGACCGCTCGCGCCGCCAGGGCCGGCGGGTCTCGTCGATCGCGGCCCGGTAGACCATGGTCTTGACGTAGAGATCGGGCCGTTCCAGCCTCCGCCAGCGGGGATAGAGCTTGATCAGCGCATTGGCCACGGCGTCCTCCGCCGTGTGCCAGTCGCCGCAGGTCATGTACGCCAGCTTGCGCAGCGACGCCATCTGTGACGTCACGAACTCGCGGAACGCCTGTTCGTCATCGGCTTTCAAGTCGCCTGCCTCCTCGTGACGGAGGTAGAACGGAGCCGACCGCCCGGGGAGTTGCACCGCCGGGAGAAGTAGTCGATCGATCACGCTGCGCGCACGCGCCGCGCCGCGCGTGCGCACCGCCGACCCAAGATCGAAACTATCGCTTGATGAATCCGCAACTTTCTGAAAACATACGACCATCGATGCGTGAGCGTTAACACGGCTGCACCACTTCCGGCACGCGCGGCACGGTCGCCCCAGGGCAGGGCGACGGGCGGCACGGTCGCCCCCAGGGCAGGGCGACGCGCGGCAGCGTCACGGCCATGTCGTCCCACGCCACCCCGGCCCCGGCCGGCGATCCGACCCCACCCCACCCGCACAGGACGACCGATGAAAGGAGCCAGGCATGGCGAGGCACTGGAAACACAGATACGTTCTCTCCTCCGTCGCGGCCGCGGCGGCGCTCGTCGTGGCCACCGCCGGCGGCGTGCTGACCGGCGGCCTCGGCGAGGCGGCGGAGGCCGCCACCAACGGCACGCTCGCGGCGACCGCCGGCTGTGGGAAGGCCCCCACGCTGACCAGCGGCACGCGCACGATCTCCAGCAGCGGACAGAACCGCAGCTACATCCTGCGGATCCCCGACGGGTACGACAGGAACCGCCCCTACCGGCTGATCTTCGGCTTCCACTGGCTGAACGGCTCGGCCAACAACGTCGCCTCGGCCGGCTACTACGGGCTGCTGCCGCTGTCGAACAACAGCACGATCTTCGTCGCGCCGCAGGGCATCGACAACGGCTGGGCCAACACCAACGGCCGTGACCTGACCCTGTTCGACGACATCTCCCGGGTGGTCGAGAACGACCTCTGCGTCGACACGACGCAGCGCTTCGCGCTCGGCTGGAGCTACGGCGGGGCCATGAGCTACGCGGTGGCCTGCGCCCGGCCCACCGTCATCCGGGCGGTCAGCGTCCTGTCCGGGGCCAACCTCAGCGGCTGCAACCCCGGCACCCAGCCGGTAGCGTACTTCGGCATCCACGGCATCTACGACAGCGTGCTGAACATCTCGGCGGGCCGGTCGCTGCGCGACACGTTCGTCAGGAACAACGGCTGCACCGCGCAGAGCCCCCGCGAGCCGAGCCGGGGCAGCCTCACCCACATCACGACCCTCTACTCCGGCTGCCGCGCCGGCTACCCCGTGCAGTGGGCCGCCTTCGACGGCGACCACACCCCCAGCCCGGTGGACGGCTCCTCCAGCCCCAACGACTCCCGGACCTGGACCTCGGGCGAGATCTGGAAGTTCTTCAGCCAGTTCGCGTCGACCACGCCCCCGACCACCCCGCCGCCCACCACCCCGCCGCCGACCACCCCGCCGCCCACCACGCCCCCGCCCACCACGCCGCCGCCGACCACCCCGCCGCCCACCGGCGAGCCCGGCACCTGCACCGCCACCTACCGCGCGGTCAACAGCTGGCCCGGTGGCTTCCAGGGCGAGGTCACCGTGGCCAACGGCACCTCCGCCACGCTGAACGGCTGGACCGTGCGCCTGACGCTGGGCAGCGGCCAGGCCATCAGCAGCGTCTGGAACGGCGTCAACACCGGCACCACCGGCAGCGTCACCGTCAAGAACGCCCCCTACAACGGCACGTTGGCCCCGAACGCCTCGACCACGTTCGGGTTCACCGCCACCGGTGACGGACCCGCGCCCAGCGGCGTCTCCTGCACCAGCCCCTGAGCACGGCACGACGCGGGCCCGGAGCCACCCGGCTCCGGGCCCGCCCGCTGTCAGCGCGCCGGTCCGGCCCCGGCCGGCGGCGTCCCGTCCGCGCCCCCGGCATCGCCGGGGGCGTAGTCGAACCAGTCGAAGCGGACGCTGCCGGCCCCGGCGTACATGCCGACGACCCGGCCGGTGAAGCCGCCGGCGACCTCCGTGGACAGGTACCGGCCGTCGAGCTCGCCCAGCACGTCGTACGCGCCGTCGGCCGCCTCGATGCCGAACCGGAGCACATCGGGCTCCTTGGCCGGATGCCAGTCGCCGGGCGACGGGGAGACCACGTCGACGCGCAGCCGCACCGGGCCGGGGGCGACCGGCCGGGTGGCCACCGTGGACAGCACCGAGCCGATCCGCGCGAGCAGCCGCACCCCGCCGTCGCCCGCCTCGATCCCGTAGTGGTGCCGCTCGTCGAGGCGTACGGCGAGCCCGCCGCGCCCCCCGGTCGCGTCGACAAGCGTCCGCACCCGGCACGACAGGTGCTGCTGGCGGCGGCCGACGAACGTGACGTCGGGCTCGTCCAGCGACGCGCCGCGCGCCCGCAGCGTGAGCCAGCCCGGCCGCTCCGTGAGCGACCAGCTCCCGGCGGGCCGGGACCGCACCGACACCCAGCGCGGGTGCAGCCCGTCGGCGTCGAAGTCGTCCCGCACGGGCGGGGGCGGCACCGGGCGTGCGGGCCACGACGGGGCCGGCATGACCGGCTCGACCGCGCCCACCACCGGCCAGTCGTCGACCCAGGTCACCGGGGCCAGGAACGTCTCCCGCCCGAGCACGTGCCAGCCGGGGGTGCCGCCGCCGGGGCGTACGCCGAGCAGCACCATCCACCACGTCCCGTCGGCCGCCTCGACGAGGTCGGCGTGGCCGGTGTTCTGGATCGGGCGGTTGGTGCCCCGGTGGGTGAGGACGGGGTTGGCGGGGCAGGGCTCGTAGGGCCCGTCGGGCGCGGTCGAGCGGGCGATCGAGACGGCGTGCCCGCGTTCGGTGCCGCCCTCGGCGATCAGCAGATACCAGTAGCCGCCGATCCGGTACAGGTGCGGGGCCTCCGGGGCCTGGGCCCCGGGCGCGCCGGACCACAGGCGGCGGGGCCCGCCGAGCGTCCGCCCGGTGTGCGGGTCGATGCGCACCTGCTCGATGCCGGCGTAGGTGCACCAGCAGGTGCCGTCGTCGTCCCAGGCGAGGTCCGGGTCGATTCCGGCGATGCCGGGCAGCCGGACGGGATCCGACCAGTCGCCGGCGGGGTCGGTGGCGGTGCAGATCAGGTTGCCGCCGCCCTCGGCGCAGTTGGTGACGACAAGCCAGAAGCGGCCGGCGTGGTGGCGCAGCGTCGGCGCGTAGATGCCGGCGGACGACGGCATCGTCGCGGGCAGCACCAGTTGGCTGGGCCGGTCCAGCACATTGCCGATCTGTTCCCAGTGCACGAGGTCGCGGCTGTGGAAGATGGGCACCCCGGGGAAGTACTCGAAGCTGGAGCAGGCCAGGTAGTAGTCGTCGCCGACCCGGCAGACGCTCGGGTCCGGGTGCAGGCCGGCGAGCACCGGGTTGGTGAACGCGCCGTCGCTCCAGCCGGCGGCGCCGGGGGTCGGGTGGGCCTGGGCCGGAGTCATCTGCTGCCTCCCGGGGTCGAGGTGGCCCGCGCGGTGCGGGCCGTCTCGCAGTCTGCCCGGCGGCCGGCTGCCGGGTCAGCCCTCCTCGGTGGCGTCCGACGGGCGGCCCGGCACCCCGGAAAATGCATCGGCACATCGACATGACTCATTCTTAATTGCGCCGGCCGGGTGTTTGTGAGGGGACGACACCGTCATTTCGTGACGCTCTGTGGACCGAATCGTGTTAGCGCAAACATGTAGGCCCGATATTCGGCACTCGACAGCTCTTGCCGGATAGGTCGCGCTCAGGCGACTCGTCAGGAAGTGGGCGACTTGCACCTGATCACAGCGCGCCTGATCTGCCACTTCGGGAGCGCTTCCACGCTGCATCACGCCTGTTTCACGAAGATTTCCGGCAAGTCTCGGGAACGTCTTGACAGCGCATGTGAGCGATAACACTATGAGCTTCCCGTTACGTTGGCGGCAGGAGTTCGCATGAAGGTAACCGTGAGTCGTGGTGCCTCCGGAGGGCTACGACGGGTCTCGCTGGCGGCGGTGGGTGCCCTCCTGCTGTGCGCCGGCCTCGTGACCGCCGGCACGGCGGCGCAGGCGGCGGACGACTGGTCCCCGGAGTCGTCCCACACGTCGACCGACCGGGGCGACGGCAGATATTCCGTGCCGCTGCTGCGCTCCGACGTGCCGGACATCAGCGTCGAGCGGGTCCCGGCCGCCGACAACGACGAGGGCCGGGACATCTACTACATGATCAGCACGACGATGCACCTGAGCCCCGGTGCGCCGATCATGAAGTCGTACGACCTCGTCAACTGGGAGACGGTCAACTACGTCTTCGACCGGGCCAGCATCGGCGACTCGTTCTCCCTGCGCAACGGCCAGAACTCCTACGGGCAGGGGCAGTGGGCGTCGTCCCTGCGCTACCACGACGGCATGTACTACGTCGCGTTCAACACCAACAACCTCAACGGCGCGTACATCTACCGCACCGACGACATCGAGAACGGCGCGTGGCAGCGCACCGCCCTCGGCCGTGGCCTGCACGACCCGTCGCTCTTCTTCGACGTCGACGGCACGCCCTACATCTTCTACGGCTCGGGCGGCACCAGCGCCGTCCGCCTCAACGCCGGCCTGACCGCGATCGAGCAGGACTACCCGAACATCTTCACGGCGGCCGACTACGCCGGCCAGCCGTTCATCGGCGGCCTGTTCGAGGGCGCGCAGTTCTACCACATCGACGGCTGGTACTACGCCGTGATCATCACCTGGCCCTCCGGCCAGGGGCGTCAGGTCGTCATGTTCCGCTCGAAGGACCTGCTCGGGCGGTACACCTCGGCCGGCGGGGGCAACACCTACGAGGCGCGCGGCGTGCTCAACTCCAACGGCTTCGCCCAAGGCAGCCTCGTGCCGGTCGCGCGCACCGGCGGCGGGACCGACTGGCACGGGATGTTCTTCCGCGACACGTTCCCGATCGGCCGCATCCCCGCGCTCATCCCGGCCACCTGGTCCGACGGGTGGCCGACGTTCGGCAACAACGGGGTCGTGCCGGTCGACGGCCTGTTCGACAAGCCGATCCGGCTCAGCCCGGCCGAGGAGACCCTCGAACGGCAGAAGAGCATCGTCGCCTCGGACGACTTCGCCAACGACGCGCCGCACAAGGCGTACCAGGACGAGGAGTGGACGATCCCGACGCCGCCCGACCTCGACGAGTCGCTCCTCGGCGTCGAGCTGCTCGGCAACGCCGGCTTCGAGTCCGGCAGCGTCTCGCCGTGGGCCGCGCAGTTCGGGGCCACCCTCGCCCTCGACCCGGCCGACGCCGCCTCGGGCTCGGCGGCGCTGCGGGTCGGCAACCGCACGCTCAACGGCTCCGGCCCCCACCAGAATCTCGCCGGCAAGCTCCAGCACGGCGTGACCTACACGGTGTCGGCGAAGATCAAGTACGCCTCGGGCCCGGCCAGCGTCCGGTTCAACCTGGCCGCCGACTGGGGCTCCGGCGTGCAGGTGATGGCCTTCGGCACCGTCCCGGCCGGGCAGTGGACGACGGTCACCGGCCGGTACACGTTCCCGGCGACGGCGAACCTCGCCAACGTCAAGTTCGCGGTGGAGACGCCGTGGGGCAACCCGCAGCCGGCGTCGTCCAGCGTGGAATACCTGATCGACGACCTCTCGGTCGTCGGGCAGCCGGTGACCACCGAACACCCGACCGAGGCGGAGATCGCCCCGAACGGCTCGCGGCTGGACCTGGCCTGGGAGTGGAACCACGCCCCGGACAACCGGTACTGGTCGCTCACCGACCGGGAGGGCTGGCTGCGGCTGACCACCGGCAAGGTCGTCACCGGCGAGTACGTCTACACGAAGCTGTCGAACCGGGCCGAGCTCGCCTGGTTCGAGGAGGCCCGCAACACCCTGTCGCAGCGCACCTTCGGCCCGCGCCAGTCGGCCGAGACCCGGATGGACATCTCCGGCATGCGCGACGGCGACGTCGCCGGCCTGGCCGCCTACAACCGGGGCTTCTCGTACGTGGCGGTCAAGCGCGTCGACGGCCGGAACACCCTCGGCGTGGTCAACCGGGGGCAGCCGTTCGCGGTCGACCTCGACCAGGCCGCGCTGGAGAGCTTCCTGCCGGGCACGACGGTGCCGCTGGGCGACGCGACCGTGGTGCACGTGAAGGCCGACCTGGACTTCGCCGCGCCGGTCGGGCAGCTCTGGACCACCTTCTACTACAGCCTCGACGGGCTCACCTGGACGCAGCTCGGCAGCCGGGTCGGCCCGCAGACGCTCGACGGCAGCCTCGCGCACTTCATGGGCCACCGGGTCGGGCTGTTCAACTACGCGACGCAGACCACGGGCGGGCGGGTCGACTTCGACCACTACCTGCTCAGCGACACGCTGACCGCGCAGGGCCTGCCGCTGGACACCGACGCGCTCGACGCGGCCGTCGCGCACGCCGAGACGCTCGACAGCCGCCACTACCCGGCGGACGCCTGGGCGGCGATGCGGGCCGCCCTCGCCACCGCCAAGGCCGCCCGGGCCGGCCGGTTCGGCACCCAGAACCAGATCGACGCGCCGGAGCGGTCGCTCAGCTTCCAGCTGGCGCGGCTCGGCGTGCTCCGGGCCGCGCCCGAGCTGCCGGTGACGGCGAGCGCGCAGACCCGCTGCGTCGGCGGCCGCGCCTACGTCGCCGTACAGGCCACCAACGGCCACACCGCACCCGTCGACATCACCCTCGAAACCCCCTACGGCACCCGCACCGTCACCAACGTCGCACCCGGCACCAACGCCTACCAGTCCTTCACCACCCGCGCCACCTCCATCCCCGCCGGCACCGCCACCATCCGCGCCACCGGCACCGTCGACGGCACCACCGTCACCACCGTCGTCACCACCACCCACCCCGCCCAGAGCTGCGGCGCATAGCCGACCGGTCCGAAGACGCGACCGGCGTACCACCACCACGTGCACGTCCGAACGAAGGAGCACACCGAGTGAGACAACGCTTGCGAGGGGCCGCCCGGCGACGGGTGACCGCGATCGCGGCGGTCGGCGTCATGCTGGCCGCGGGACTGGCCGCCGCGTCGGCACCGGCCCAGGCCGCCGAGGAGAACCTCATCGTCAACGGCGGGTTCGAGGCCGGCGTCGCCGACTGGTTCGTGAACAACGGCAACTCGACCGACGGCGCGACGCTGTCGGCGACGTCGGACGCCTACGCCGGGTCGGGCGCGGCGCTCGTCACCGGCCGGGCGACGACCGGCTCCGGGCCGATGCAGGACCTCAGCGGCAAGGTGCAGGCGGGGCAGACCTACGCCCTGACGGCCCGGATCAAGTACGAGAACGCCGCCGGGCCCGCGACGAAGCAGTTCTTCGCCACCATGCACTACGGCGGGTCCACCTACACCAACCTGGTGAGCGTGACCGCGACGAAGGGGCAGTGGGCGCAGTTCAACGGGACGTTCACCATCCCCGCGTCGCAGAACGTGTCGACGGCCCGGATCTTCTTCGAGACGCCGTGGACGAGCACCCCGTCCACCGACCCGGCCCTGCACCTCATGGACTTCAAGCTCGACGACGTGTCGGTGATCGGCGCTCCGCCGCCCCCGCCGCCGTCGAGGACCATCGAGGTCGTCGGCAAGCTGCCCGGCGAGCACAACCCGTTGATCGGGCACAAGTTCGGCGCCGACGGCTTCGGCTTCGTGCACGACGGCCGGGTCTACCTGTACCTGACCAACGACACCCAGGGCTACGCGCCCGACCCGGTCACGGGCATCTCGCCGAGCATCAACTACGGCAACATCAACCAGATCACGCTGATCTCCTCCGAGGACCTCGTGAACTGGACGGACCACGGCGAGATCCAGGTCGCCGGCCCGAACGGCGTCGCGCCGTTCACCGGCAACTCGTGGGCGCCCGGCATGGCCAAGAAGATGGTGAACGGGAAGGAGAAGTTCTTCCTCTACTACGCCAACGGCGGCGGCTCCAGCAACGTGATCACGGGTGAGTCGCCGCTCGGCCCGTGGACCAGCGAGCGGACGAGCACGCTGATCAACGGCAGCACCCCCGGCGCCGAGGACGTCGCGTGGAAGTTCGACCCGGCCCCGCTGGTGGACGACGACGGCCAGGCCTACCTCTACTTCGGTGGCGGCCCCGCGTCGACGAGCATGCCGGCCGCCGAGCGCTTCAACAACCCGAAGAACATCCGGGCGATCAGGCTCGGCGACGACATGGTCTCGACCCAGGGCTCGGCCGTGGTGGTCGACACCCCGGTCTCGTTCGAGGCGGCCCAGGTCTTCAAGCGCCAGGGCAAGTACTACCTGTCGTACTCGTCGCACTTCGGCGGGGCGGACTTCGGCGGCAACCAGACCCCGCTGCCCGGCTACCCCGGCGGCGGCCAGATCGGCTACCTGATCTCGGACGACCCGATGTCCTGGCCGAAGGAGACCTACGCGGGCGTGCTGTTCCCGAACCAGTCGCAGTTCTTCGGCGCCGGCACCGGTGGCAACAACCACCAGTCGGTGTTCGAGTTCGGGGGCAAGTACTACTTCACCTACCACGCCCCGACGCTCAACAAGCGCATCAACGGCAACACCACGCAGGGCTACCGCAGCCCGCACATCCAGGAGCTGACGTTCAACCCGGACGGCACGATCCAGCAGGTCGTGGGCACCTACGCGGGCGTGGACCAGGTCCGGGACTTCAACCCGTACCGGGTGTTCGAGGCGGAGACCTTCGGCTGGAGCAAGGGCATCGCGACCGCGAAGGTCGACGGCGGCTCCGCCCAGTTCGGCACCTCCGCGCCGAACCTGGCGGTGCGCGACATCGACAACGGCGACTGGACGGCGCTGTCGTCCGTCGACTTCGGCACGGCCGGCGCGGCGAGCGTGACGGCCAAGGTGCGGGCGCTGGCCGCCGGCGGCCGGATCCAGGTGCGCCTGGACGACGTGGCGGGCCCCGTGGTCGGCACGGTCGAGGTCGACACGCCCGTCGGCGAGTGGGCCGAGGTGACCGCCGCGCTCCAGGGCGTCAGCGGCGTGCACGACGTCTACTTCACCTACGCCGGCCCCACCGGCACGGACCTCTTCGAGCTCGACTCCTGGAAGTTCGCGGCCGCGACCGCCCAGCCCGAGCTGCCGGTGACGGCGAGCGCGCAGACCCGCTGCGTCGGCGGCCGCGCCTACGTCGCCGTACAGGCCACCAACGGCCACACCGCACCCGTCGACATCACCCTCGAAACCCCCTACGGCACCCGCACCGTCACCAACGTCGCACCCGGCGCCAACGCCTACCAGTCCTTCACCACCCGCGCCACCTCCATCCCCGCCGGCACCGCCACCATCCGCGCCACCGGCACCGTCGACGGCACCACCGTCACCACCGAAGTCACCACCACCCACCCCGCCCAGAGCTGCGGCGGATGACCACCAACCCCACCCACCACGGACGTCAACGGAGATCGAATGAACACATGGAAGCGTAAGCGGCTGTACGCGGCGGGTGCCGCGGCCGCCATCCTGGCCGGAGCGGCGGCGCTGCCGGCACCGGCCCTGGCGGAGGACGGCGCCGACGTGCGGGTGACGGTCGACATCGAGGAGATCCGGGAGCCGGGCGTGCTCGCTCTGTCGGTCGCGGGCGACTCGGTGGCGCTGTCCGAGGACGGCTCGACCCTGCTGGTGCGCCAGTTCGTCGGCACCCTGCCGACGGTGACGGTCACCGACACCCGCACCGCCGACGAGGTCCCGGCCGGCGCGGCCTGGGCCGTGGTCGGCAGCGCGAGCGACTTCGTCGGCAGCTCCGGGCAGGCCCCGATCAGCGCCGGTCACCTCGGCTGGAAGCCGCGGCTGATCGACGGCGGCGCCACCGGCTCGGTGACCGAGGGCGAGGAGGTCGTGACCGTCCTGGACGAGCCGACCCAGCCCGGCAACAATGTCGGCCTGGCCGACCAGGAGCTGCTGATGTCGACGTACGACTCGGGGGCGGTCGCCGGTGACTCGTACTCGGTCAACGCCGACCTGTACCTGCGCACCCCGGCGGACGTCGCCGCGGGCGCGTACACCTCGACGTTGACCCTGTCCCTGTTCGAATGATCACGTGCGGGGGTGGGGCCGGCAGCGGCCCCGCCCCCGCACCCCGCCGGAGGACGCCCGATGATCCGTTCCGTGCCGCAGGCGCTGCCGAGGCTGCTCGCCGTGCTGGCGGCGGTGCTCGTCGCCGTGCCGGTCGCGCCCGCCGACGCCGGCGCGGAACCCGCCGCGCCGAAGCTGACCTGGGCGGTACAGCCGGCCGACCCGGACGGTCCGGACGGCCGGCGGTGGATCGAGCGCACCCTCGACCCCGGCCAGGTGGTGACGGAACACCTGGCCGTGCGCAACTTCAGCGCCGCCGCCGCGGTCTTCCGCCTCCAGGCCGCCGACGGCTATCTCACCGACAAGGGCCGCTTCAACATGCTGCCCTCGACCGAGACGTCGAAGGACGGCGGCACCTGGATCTCGGTGCGCGACACGGTCACCGTCGGCGCGAACGAGACGAAGGTGGTGCCCTTCACGATCACCGTGCCCGCCGACGCCGCGCCGGGCGACCATCCGGCGGGCATCGCGGCGTCGGTCACCAGCACCGGCGGCACGGTCGCCGTCGAGAGCCGGGTCGGCTTCCGGGTCATGCTGCGCGCCAGCGGCACGGCCACGGCGGCCCTGGCCGTCGACGACCTCACCGCCACGTACTCCCGGTCCTGGAACCCGTTCGCGCCGGGCACGCTGCGCCTGCGGTACGCGGTGACCAACGGCGGCAACGTCTGGGCCGCCGGCACGGGCCGGGTGACCGTCTCGGAGGCGTTCGGCCTCGCCGGGCGGGACACCACCGTCGAGGTGGCGGAGCTGCTGCCCGGCGGCAGCCGCGTGGCCGAGGCCAGCGTCGGCGGCGTCTGGGGGCTGGGCCCGCTGCGCACGACCGTGACGGTGACCCCGGCGGCACTCGGCGACGGGACCGTCGCCGACGTCCGGCAGGCCACGGCCACCGTGACGGTCTGGGCGGTGCCGTGGCCGCAGCTCGCCCTGCTGGCCGTTCTCGTCGCGGTCGCCCTGGCGCTGCGGGCCGTCCGTCGGCGGCGGCAGCGGCGGCTCGACCTGCTGCTCGACCGGGCCCGGCAGGAGGGCCGGGCGTCCGCGACCACGGTGGGGGCCTCGACGGACTGAGTCCGGCGACGTCCGGCCGCCGTGGATGCGGGCGGCGCCGGGTATGGTGCGGAGTGACGGTGTCGGCAGGAGGTCCCTCCGCCGTCAGGCATCGTGATCGGGCGCCGGTGTGAGCGCCGACTGGGGGCCATGCGGCACCACCACCCGCAGCCGCCCAGGTTCTTCCTCTCCAGAAACGGGATCTCCGCATGACTTTCCACGACGACGACCGCTCGGCCCTGTTCCTCGTCACGCCGACCGCCGACGACCTCGACGACCGGGGCGTGACCTTCGACGGCAGCGAGGAGGCGATGCGGCGGCTGCGGCACCCGTTCGCGGTGAGCCCGGTCGACCAGGCTGCCGCCCCGACGGCGGCGGGCGACCACCCGGAGCGGAACGCCTGACGGGCCCGCCACCTGTGGTATATATTGACATCAATTGATGTCCGGCGGTGCCGCGCCCCGGCCCCGCGCCCGCCACCGAGGAGGTCGGGATGACCCGGCACCGCTCCCGCCCGCACGCCTGGATCGCCGCGTTCCTCGCGCTGGTCGCCCTGCCGGCCGCCCTGCTCGTGCCGCCCGCGCCGGCGTCGGCCGCGAACACGCTCACCATGCTGGGCGCGGACGTCTCCAGCGTGCAGCGCAGCCTGGACCTCGGCGCGCGCTACTACGACGCCGCCGGCACGGCGCGGGACCCGCTGGACATCCTCAAGGGCCTCGGCGTCAACTACGTCCGGCTCCGGGTCTGGAACAACCCCGCCAGCGGCTGGAACAACAAGGCCCGGGTGCTGGCGTACGCGCGGACGGTGAAGGCCAAGGGCCTCAAGCTGATGATCGACTTCCACTACTCGGACACCTGGGCCGACCCGGGCAAGCAGTACAAGCCCGCCGCCTGGGCCAGCCACGGCATCGGCCAGTTGCAGACCGACGTCTACAACTACACCTACGACGTCTGCGCGAGCCTCAAGGCGCAGGGCACCACGCCGGACAGCGTGCAGATCGGCAACGAGATCAACGTGGGCATGCTGTGGAACGACGGCAAGGTCGTCAACAACGACTTCACCAACCTCAGCCTGCTGCTCAAGGCCGGCTACCAGGCCACGAAGCAGTGCAACGGCGGCACCCAGGTGATCGTCCACACCGCCAACGCGGACAGCATGGCCAACGCGCGCTGGTTCTACGACGGCATCCGGGCCAAGGGCGTCCAGTGGGACCTGACCGCCCTGTCCTACTACTGCATGTGGCACGGCAGCCTGGCCAACCTCTACAACGTCATCACCGACGCGCGGACCCGCTACGGCAGGCCCGTCGTCCTCACCGAGACGGCGTACCCGTTCACCGCAGCGAACGCCGACGGCGAGCCGAACGCGATCAACGGCGGCGAGCCCTGCGCCGGCCACCCCGCGAGCTGGAGCGGGCAGGCCACCGAGTTCTCCTGGGTGCAGAACACCGCCCGCGACGCCGGGGCCGTCGGCGTCTTCTACTGGGAGCCGACCTGGTACGCCGTCCCCGGCAACGGGTGGGACCCGGCGAACATCAACGGCACCGGCAACCAGTGGGACAACATGGCCATCTTCAACTGGACCGGCCAGGTGAACCCCGGCATCCGCTGGACCCCGTGACCCGCCCCGCCGCAGTGGGCGGGGCGGCGCACGGGCTCAGGCGAAGTCGAACACGAGCGGGAAGGCCAGGACGACGACCCAGGCCCAGCCGGCGTACACGGCGAGGTAGCGGGTCTGCCAGCGTTCCAGGCGGGCGAAGGGGGTGCGGCCCCGGACGAAGCCGAGGAACAGCCACGCCGACCAGGCCAGGTTGGTCAGCAGGACGATGTTCTCGCCCAGCGCCGCCGTCTTGTTGGGGCTGAAGCCCCACTCGGTGATCCGGCCGGTGATCGCCACCAGCACCAGGACGTCGATGACCAGGGCGCTGACGACGAGCGCCAGTTGCAGGCGGTCGAACAGGCCGGGCCGGGCCACGGCGTCGCGGGCGGAGATGGCGTACAGCAGCAGGCCCAGCACGACGACGAGCAGCAGGTCGAACAGGATGAGCACGTCGCGCTCGACGTCGATGCCGCTGGTGGTCCACGCGACGGCGGCCAGGAACGCCACCAGGGTGGCGGCGAACAGCGGGGTGAAGACCCGGGTCAGCACCGGGGCCATGTTCTCGATGACGCTCTGCTTCGCCTCCACCAGCCACGCCGACACGACGACCGCCGCCATCCCGCCGCACGGCAGCAGCCACGAGCTGATGAAGCCCTCGGCGTCGATGCCGATGGCCCGGAAGGTGCCGGCGGTGAAGGCCGTGAGCACGCCACCGCCCAGGGCGAGGAGGCTGAAGTAGATCACCCACTCGCCGGTGAACCGGATGAAGTCCATCCGGCGCCGCTCGGAGCGCCAGTCACCGCCCACGTAGGCCACGCCGACGACCAGCCACAGCGCGAGCGGCAGGTGGATCGCCGTGAGCCCGAACGACTGCGAGTCCCCGGCGAGCGGGTACGCGTTCGCGGCGACCCCGCCGAGGGCGAACAGCGCCGCGAGCGCCCCGACGACACGGACGCCGACCCGGCGCTGCCAGGCGAAGTACGCGGCCAGCGCCGGCAGCGCGAACAGGCTCAGGTTGCGGGCGTAGAAGGCGGCGTCCTCGTCGGCCAGGTCGAGCCCGAACCAGCTCGGCACCTTGATCGCGAGTGCCGCGAGGGCCGCGCAGAGCACCATGACGGGCAGTTCGCGGCGGGTGCGGGCGGCGGCGGGCGCGTCCGGCTCCCCGGGCAGCACGAGTTGCTTCCACAACCGCTCGGAGTGCTCGCGGGCGAACTCCCGCGACAGCTCGTCGAGGCTGCCCATGCGCTTGACGGCGATGAGGAACGCCTCGTCGGTGCGCAGTCCCGCCTCGGTCAGCTCGGTGATCCGGCTGCGCAGGTGGTCCTCCAGCTCCTCGGTGTCGGCGTGGTGCAGCTCCCGGCGGCGGCGCGTGTAGGCCCGCCACTGCGCGATCTGGCCTTCCAGGTCGCTGTCGCTGTCGAGGGTCATCGTCCCGCCTCCCAGGCCGGTGCCACGATCGGGTTGATGGACCGGGTCGTGTTCCAGACGCCGCGCAGGGCGTCGACGACCGCGGCCCACTGGCGGTGCTGCTCGACCAGCTCGGCCCGGCCCTGGTCGGTGATGCGGTAGTACTTGCGGCGGCGTCCCCCGGGCGGGGTCTGCCAGTACGACTCGACGTGCCCGAGCCGCTCCAGGCGGTGCAGCAGCGGGTAGAGCAGACCCTCGGTCCACTCCAGCCGCCCGCCCGAAAGCTCGTTGACCTGCTTGAGGATCGCGTAGCCGTAGCTCTCGCCCTCGGCGAGGATCCCCAGCACGAGCGGCGTCGCCGAGGCGGCGACGAGGTCCTTGGTGATGTGCATCCGACCACCTATCCCTAGAACTGCAATGCATAGTAGTTCTAGGTAACACGCCCCGCAATCCCCTCCGGCGGGACCACCCGCCGCCTGGCGTTTTGCCGTTCCGGCAACTTCTCTTGTCGGATCGGCGGGCCGCGCGGCACGGTGGGCGCACGACGAGTGGAGGAGGCGCACGGTGGACGAGGCGTACGACGTGGTGGTGGTCGGCGGGGGCGCGGCCGGGCTGAGCGGGGCCCTGGCCCTCGCCCGGGCGCGGCGGTCGGTGCTGGTGGTGGACGCCGGGCAGCCGCGCAACGCCCCGGCCGGGCACGTGCACAACTACCTGGGCCGGGAGGGCACCCCGCCGGCCGAGCTGGTGGCGGCCGGGCGCGACGAGGTGACCCGCTACGGCGGCGAGATCGTCGCCGGCCGGGTCGAGGCGGCGGCCCGGGAGGGCACCGGCTTCGTGGTCACGCTGGACGGCGGGCGGGCCGTGCGGGCGCGGCGGCTGCTGGTGGCGACCGGGCTCGTCGACGAGCTGCCCGACGTGCCGGGGCTGGCCGAGCGGTGGGGGCGCGACGTGCTGCACTGCCCGTACTGCCACGGCTGGGAGGTCCGGGACCGGCGCATCGGCGTCCTGGCCACCGGGCCGACAGCCGTGCACCAGGGGGAGCTGTGGCGGCAGTGGAGCCCGCACGTGCTGCTCCTGCTGCACGACGCGACGCTCGCCGCCGAGGACGCCGAGCGGCTCGCCGCCCGGGAGATCACCGTCGTGCCGGGCCCGGTCGCGGCGGTCGAGGTCACCGACGACACCCTGACCGGCGTACGGCTGGCCTCCGGCGAGGTCGTCGCGCTCGACGCGGTGGTCGTCGCGCCCCGGTTCACCGCCCGCGCCGCGGTGCTGGAGTCGCTGGGGTGCAAGCCGGTCGACGTCGAGTTCGGCGGGCAGGTGATCGGCAGCCAGGTGCCGGCCGACCCGACCGGGGCCACCGCCGTGCCCGGGGTGTGGGTCGCGGGCAACGTGGCCGACGTGCGCGCCCAGGTCGTCTCCTCCGCCGCGGCGGGCCTGACCGCCGGCGCGGCGGTCAACGCCGACCTCGTCGCCGAGGAGGGCCGCGCCGCCGTCGACGCCTACCGGGAGCGGCTGCGGACGATGTTCGAGGAGGCCGCCTGGGAGGAGCGCTACCGCGCCCGGCCGACGGTCTGGAGCGGCCGACCGAACCCCCAGCTCGTCGCGGAGATCACCGGGCTGCCGGCGGGCCGGGCGCTCGACGTCGGCTGCGGCGAGGGCGCCGACGCCGGCTGGCTCGCCGGGCGGGGCTGGCGGGTCACGGCGGTCGACATCTCCGCCACCGCCCTGGAGCGGGCCGCCGCCCACGCCGCGGCGGCGGGCCCCGAGGTCGCCGACCGCATCGAGTGGCTGCACGCCGACCTGCGCGTCCGGCCGCCGGCCGAGGGCGCGTACGACCTGGTGTCGGCGCAGTTCATGCACCTGCCGGGCGCGGCGCGGCGGGAGCTGTTCGCGCGGCTCGCCGCGGCGGTCGCGCCGGGCGGGACGCTGCTGATCGTCGGGCACCACCCGCGTGACCTGCGCACCACCGCCCACCGGATGCACTTCCCGGACGCGATGTACACCGCCGAGGAGGTCGCGTCCGCCCTCGACCCCGCCGCCTGGCAGGTGCTGGCCACCGAGACCCGGGCCCGGAACACGGTCGACCCGGAGGGCCGCGAGGTCACCATCCACGACGCCGTGCTGGTCGCCCGCCGCCGGGCGTGACCGGCCCCGCCCGGTGCGCCGCACGCGCGCACCGGGCTGGGCCCGCGCGTCAGGCGCGGGAGCAGGGGCTGCCGTTGAGGGTGAAGGCCGCCGGTGCGGCCGAGTCGCCGGTGTGGTTGGCCTGGAAGCCGATGGACACCGAGCCGCCGGGCGGGATCGCCGCGTTGTAGCTGACGTTGGTGGCGCTGACCTGCCCGCTGGTCGGGGCGTAGGTGGCGTTCCAGCCGCCGGTGATGCTCTGCCCGGCCGGCAGGGTGAACGCCAGGGACCACCCGTTGATCGCCGAGCTGCCCGTGTTGGTGATCGTGATGTCCTCGGTCAGGCCCGTGCTCCACGCGTTGACGGTCGCGCCGACCCGGCACCCGGCCGCCGGCGGGCCCGTCGTGGGCGGCGGAGTGGGCGAGGGCGGGGTGGGCGGCGGGGTCGTGGTGGGGGGCGGGGTGCTGCCCGGGCCGCTGACCCGGTAGACGACCGTGCCGTGGCTCGGGACGCTGGCCGAGATCGTCCCGGTGGTGGTGGTGCTGGTGCCGTTGGTCCACGCGTCGCGCAGGGTGAGGGTGCCGGGGCTCATGCCGATCGCGGGGGCCGTGGTCGAGACCGTCGTGGTCGCGCTGCCCTGGTTGAACAGCGCCACCGCCACGTCGCCGTCGGCCAGCTTCTTCGCCAGCACCCGGCGGGTGCCGTCGTTGGACACCTGCACCCCCTGGAGGCCGAGGGGGTCCTGGTTGATCGCGATCAGGTTCTGGTTCTTGAGGATGGTCTGCGTCGCCGCGTTCATCGACCGGATGTCGTTGCCCGCGATGAGCGGCGACGCCATGATCGCCCACATCGCGAAGTGGCTACGCATCTCCGTGTCGGTCATCCCGCCCCGACCGACCTCCATCATGTCCGGGTCGTTGAACGCGCCCGGCCGGGCGTACGACGCCAGCGGCACGGTCACGTCGATGATGTTCTGGATCCCCATCGGGTAGCCGTTGGTCTGCCCGGTGTTCCACGCGTTGGTGATGTCCTCCGTGGTCCGCCACATGTTCGCCACGTCGCCCCAGTTGCGCTGGGGACCCGTCTTCGCGTGGATGCTGTTCGGGTTGATGCTGTACACGATCGGCCGGTCGGTCGCCGCCAGCGCGTCGCGCATCTTCGCGAACGTCGCGACCTGGTCGTTGATCGAGCCCTCCGGGGAGCACCAGTCGTACTTGAGGAAGTCGACCCCCCAGGCGGCGAACTGCCGCGCGTCCTGGACCTCGTGCCCCCGGCTGCCGGTCGCCCCCGGGTACCCGCCGAAGTACTGCGCGCAGGTCTTGTCCACCGGCACCTGGTAGATGCCGAACTTGAGGCCCTTGCCGTGGATGTAGTCCCCCAGCGCCTTCATCCTGCTGGGGAAGCGCCCCGGATCGCCCTGGAGGTTGCCGGCGGAGTCCCGGTTGGGGTTGAACCAGCAGTCGTCCACCACCACGTACTGGTAGCCCAGGTCCCGCATGCCGGTGCTGACGATCGCGTCCGCCATCTGCCGGATCAACGCCTCGTTGATGTTGCAACCGAACGTGTTCCAGCTGTTCCAGCCCATCGGCGGGGTGCGGGCCACCCCGTTCTCCAACGCCTGGCCCGCCGGGGCGTGCAGGCCCACGGCGGCGCCGACCAGCAGGAGCCCGGCCGCCAGGGCGGTCACCCACCGCCGGCGGGAAGTGGTACGTCTCATCGTTGTCTCCTCTTCGGCGGCGGAGCCGGCCGCCGCGGACGCCGGACCGGGCAACCCCGGGCCAGATAACTATCAGCGTCTATGTTATCGGTAACAGCGCCGCCGCCGGAGCACCCGCTCCCGACCCCGTCGACCCGGGCCACCCCGCCACAACCCGGCGGCGGACCGGCGGAGACATCCGTTCGGTGTGACGTGCCTCACCGCATTTGGGAAACCGGGGCGGGGCCGGGGATCGTCTTGCCTGTTGTGAGACAGAGCTTGGAGACCCTCGACGAGGGTGCGCTGCTGCGCCGCGTCGCCCGGGGCGACCGGCGGGCCTTCGACGAGCTGTACCGCCGCACGTCGCCCTGGTTGACCGCCCGGCTGCGGCGGCGCTGCGCCGACGACGACGTGGTTGCCGAGGTGCTCCAGGACACCTACCTCGCGGTGTGGCGGTCGGCCGCCAGCCAGGCCCGGCACTCGGGCGGCGGCAGCGCCGTCGGCTGGCTCTGGACGATCGCCGCGCACCGGCTGGTCGACGCGTTCCGTGCCCGCGCCCGCGCCGCTCGGGTCCCGACGGTGCAGACCTTCGCCACCGTCGCCCCCGCCGCCGAGGAGGAGGCGCTGGCCGGCGGGATGGACGCCGACCTGGAGCAGGCCCTGCTGGCGCTGCCGCCCAACCTGCGCCGGGTGCTGCGCGCCATGGTGCTCGACGGGCTGACCACGCGGGAGACCTCGGTGCTGCTCGGCATGCCGGAGGGCACCGTGAAGACGTACGCGCGGCGGGCCCGCATCGCGCTACGGGAGGCGCTGTCATGACCGACCACCCCACCCCCGTCCTCCTCTCCCGGTACGCCACCGGCGACGACGGCGTCGACGACGTCACCGTCTGGGCCGTCGAGGCGCACCTGGAGTCCTGCGCCGGCTGCCGGGCGCTGCTGGCCGGCGCGGTCGACCCGGCCGCCCGGCAACTGCTGGACCGGGTGGCCGTCGGGATCGCCGCCGGGGTCGACGCCGGGCCCGGACCGGTGCGTCGTCGCCGGCTGCGGCGCACCGGTGTCGCCGCGCGGCTCCTGCCCTGGCTGGCCACGGCCACCGCGCTGGTGCTCGTCGCCGTCCTGCTGGAGATGGTGTCGGTCCGGATGCCGTCCCCGGTGCTGCTGGTCGCGCCGCTGGCGCCGCTGCTGATGGTGGCCGCCGCGTGGAGCCGACGCACCGATCCGGCCTGGGAACTGATCGCCACCACGCCCCGCGCCGGGCTGTCGCTGCTGCTGCGCCGGGCCCTGGCGATCCTGACGGCGGTCGTCCCGGTGCTGGCCGTGGCGGGCTGGTGGACCGGGCACGCGCCGGCGGTGTGGCTGCTGCCGTGCTTGGCCTTCACCGCGGGCGCCCTGGCGCTGGGCGGGCTGGTCGGGGTGGACCGGGCGGCGCTCGGCCTGGCGGTCGCCTGGTCCGCCGGCGTGATCACCCCGAGCCTGGTCGGCCAGGAGCTGCCGATCTTCCTCGAGACCCGTAGCTGGCCTGGCTGGGCGCTGGCCACCGTCGCGCTGAGCGCGGCGGTGCTCCTGCGGGCCACCGACCACAGTCGGCTGCGCGCCGACCGGAGCTGACCGGCCCGGGCGTCACCGGCGACCCCGGTCGCCCGGGCCGGCGCCACCCTTCTCCGTCGGCGGGCACCGCCGACGACACGACGAACGGAGAGATGATGATGCGTGCCGTCAGCGCGGCGGAGACCGCACCGACCACGTACGCGTGGACCGTACACGCCGACAACCTGGCGGTCCGCGCCGGCCGACGCCTCGCCGTCAACGGGCTCGACCTGGCGCTGGGCACCGGTGTGCACGGGCTGCTCGGCCCGAACGGCGCCGGCAAGACCACCCTGATGCGGGCGCTCGCCACCGTGGTGAAGCCCGCCGGCGGGCGGCTCGACCTGCTGGGCGAGGACGTCAGCGGCCGCGCTGACCTGCGTCGGGTCCGCCGCAGGCTGGGCTACCTGCCGCAACACTTCGGCTTCTACCCGCGCTTCACCGTCCGGGAGTTCGTCGAGTACATGGCCTGGCTCAAGGAGATGCCGAAGGCCGACATCCCCGGCGCGGTCCAGCGGGCCGTCGACCGGGTGGGCCTGACCGACCGGGCCGACTCCCGGATGAAGACGCTCTCCGGCGGCATGGTGCGCCGCGCCGGGATCGCCCAGGCGATCGTCAACGACCCGGAGCTGCTGCTGCTCGACGAGCCGACCGTCGGCCTCGACCCCGAGCAGCGGCTCGACTTCCGCGAGTTGCTCCGCGACATCGGGTCGGACAGCTGCGTGCTGGTCTCCACCCACCTGGTCGAGGACGTCGCCGTGGCCTGTAGCGACGTGGTGCTGGTCCACGAGGGCCGGCTGGTGTGGCAGGGCACCACGGCGCAGCTCGCCGCGCAGGGCGGCACCGGCGACGCCGGGGACAGCGCCACCGAGCGCGGCTACTCGGCGCTGCTGCGCGCCCACCGGGAGCGGGTGGCGGCATGACCGGGCGGATCATGCGGATCGAGGTACGCCGCTCGGCGGTCCCCGGCATCGCCCTGCTGCTGGTGATCGTCGGCGCCGCGCTCATGCTGACCGTCACCGGTGGGTACGCGGGACGGTGGACGCAGTTGGCGGTGTACGCCCGGTCCACGCTGATGATGCTGATGCCGCTGGCGCTGGCCGGCGGCGCCTGGCTGGGACGCCGCGACCGGCGGCACCGGGTCGACGAGCTGTTCGGCACCACCGTCCGCCCCCGGTGGCGGCGCAGCGTCCCGCTCGCCGCCGGATACGCGCTCGCGCTGGTCACCGTGTACCTGCTGACGTTCCTCCTCGGGATCCCCTGGGTGGCGCCGAGCGCCGGATACTTCCCCGTCTCGACGATCCCGATCACCGCGGTCGGCGCGCTCGCGCTGGTCGCCGCCGGCTGGCTGGGCATGGCCGCCGGCCGGGCGGTGCCCCGGGTGGCCACCGCCCCCGTCCTCGCGGTGGTCGCGTTCGCCGTGCTGACCTTCGTGCCCGACTACGTCTCGATGTCCGGCTACGACGAGAACTTCGTCAAGGTCCGGCCCGACCCGGCGGCGCTGCTGCTGGCCCCGGCCATCAATTCGTTGAACGACTTCAAGACGATCCCGTCGTCGGTCAGCCTGCTCCAGGCGCTGTGGCTGGCGGCCCTCGCCACGACCGGGCTGCTGCTGCTCGGCGCGGTCGGCCGCCGCGCCGTCGCACTGGCCGTGCTGCCGGCCGTGGTCGGCGCCGCCGTCGCGGTGCCGTTGCTGCCCACCGGCGGATACTCCGGGTCGGCCGTGCTCGATCCGGCCGCCGTCGAGCTGGTCTGCGACGACGACGGCCCCCAGGTCTGTGTGACCCGGGCGCACGCCGCGCTGCTGCCCGAGGTCGTCGGCCCGGCCCGGAAGACGCTGGCCCTCATCGACGCGAAGCTGCCCGGCACCGCACCCACCCGCGTGGAGGAGGGCCGGCAGCTGGTCGACAACACGGTCCGGTCGGACGCGAACCACGTCCGCGACGACGGAACCCTGGTCTTCGACGCCCTCTCGATCGGCTGGACCGGCTTCTCCGACGTCTCGCCCGACGAGCTGTCGGCAGCGCTGCTCGACGCCGCCTGGTGGCGGGAGTGCGAGACCGGGTACCCGACCTTCCTGGCCCGTGCGGTCGCCGTCGCCTGGCTCACCGGCGGGCAGCCGGACCTCGGTCGGGGGTCGACGGCCCCCGAGGAGCGGGAGAAGGCGGACGCCGCCCTCCGGGAGCTGCGGAACCTGCCCTCCGACGAGCAGCGGAAGCGGGTGCAGGCGGCCCGGGCCGCCGCGCTCGGCTGCGAGATCGACCGGTTCCACTCGCTGCTGTTCCTGGCGCAGCCGTGAGGTGGCTCCGGCTGTACCTGCGGGCCCGCCGGGTCCCCCTGGCGCTGGCCGGCACGGTCTGCGCGATCGGGTCGCTCTGGGCGAGCTGGCCGCACTTCTCCGACGGGCAGACCGTCAACGCCCGGGTGGTCAGCGCCGCCGCGCTGATCGCGGCGGTCGCCGTCGGCACCACGCTCGGCGGCGCCGACGACGCGCTCGACCACACCGCGTCGGTCAACTGGCCCGCCCGCCGCGCCGGGCACGTGCTGGCGGCCGCCGCCGCGGTCGTCGCGCTGCTCCTGGTCAGCACGCTCACCGACGTGCGGTTCGAGCCGCTGGGCGTGGTGGCGCGCAACACCGCCGGGCTGCTCGGGCTCACCGCGCTCGGCGCCGCGCTGCTGGGCGCCGCGCTGTCCTGGATCGCCCCGCTGATCTGGACCCTCGTCGCGCTCCTGCCGTGGCTGGGGCCGAGCGACCAGGTGCGGTGGCAGATCGCCGCCTGGCTGGTCCAGCCGGCCGGCACCACCGCCGCGACGGCCTGCGCGACGCTCCTCGCGGTGGTCGGGCTCGTCGCGTACGCCCTGCGGGGGTGCCCCCGTCGCCCGGCCGCGGAGACGGCCCCCGACCGGTGACGGGGCCCGCTCCCGGTCGGGCGGCCGGATGCGGGCCGGGCCGCGTCGGGGCGGAGATCGCCCCGACGCGGCCCGGGTGAAACCGACGTCAGCTCAGCTGACGGTCACCGAGATGGTGGTGGCCGGCTGCTGGAGCTGCCCGTAGTTGTCGACCGCCCGCACCGAGATGGTGTACTTGCCCGCCGGCACCACCGGCGACGTGTAGGCGAAGTTCGACCCCGGCGAGCCCGGGCTGGTGAGGAACGTGGCGATCCACGGGGCGGAGCCGCCACCGAACGTGCCGGAGGAGCTCATCCCCTGGCCCGCGCCGTTGACGATCTGCACCTCCACCTTCGACATGCCGACGTCGTCCACCGCGCGCCCGGTCACCACGATCCGCGAGTCGCCGAAGACCGCGCCGTTGGTCGGGCTGAGGCTCGGCTCCAGGCGCGGGTCGAGGTCGCCCGGGTAGACGAGGTACTTGGCGGTGGCCCCGGAGGTCGAGCTGTCCTGCTGGCCCGACGTGTCGACGGCCCACGCCTCGACGCTGTACTCGCCCTTGGTCGGCAGGTCGATCGACAGGGTGAAGGCGGTGCTCGTCGCGCCGGGCGCGGCGAGCGTGGCGTTCACCGTGGCAAAGCTCGCCGCCATCGTGCCGTTGGGCTGCACGTACCGGCCGGTGTCCAGGTCGCGCAGCGCCACCCGGACGCCCTGCACGCCCTTGTCGTCGGTCGCGGTGCCGGCCAGGCCGAGGTGCAGCTGCTCGACGTTCTGGTCGGTGCCGGTGAAGTTCAGCTTGCCGTTCGGGAAGGCGTCGCCCGGCACCTGGGCGGTGACGCTCAGCTTGCCCAGGTTGGCGTTCGTCGTGACCAGGCCCAGGTTGTCGGTGGCGCGGACCCGGAAGTCGTAGACGCCCGGGGTGAGCGACGCCGTGGTGAACGACCAGTTGTACGACGCGGCGTTGAGGTTCGTCGGCGACACCCGGTGGTAGGCCGCGACCGCGTCCACGCCCCACGTGCCGTCGGCGGCCAGCGACTCTCGGGTGGTGGTGTTGCGCAGGTAGACCTCGACCGACTTCAGGGTGCCGTCGTCGCTGGCGGTGCCGGAGAAGGTGACCGGGCTGCCGGGGGCGACCGTGAGCGGCGCGGCGGCGGTGGGCGGGTTCATCGCGGCGGGCGCGGTGATGGCCACCGTCGGGGCCACCCCGTCCTCCGCGATGATCCAGTCGCGGACCTCGCCCTTGAGGTCGGCCTGGCCGGCGGTGTCGACGGCGGTGGCGGTCATCCGCCACTCGCCCTCGGTCGGCAGGGTCACCTCGACCTGCCAGGTGGTCGACACCGCGCCGATCACGTCCGGCTCGGTGCGGAACGTGTTGTAGACCGCCGCGACGGTGCCGTCGTCCTGGAGGTAGTGGTTGTCCGGGGTGCGGAACGAGTAGGTCAGCGCCTCGACGCCCTTGTCGTCGGTGGCGGTGCCGGTGGCCACGAAGGTCTTCGTGGCGAGCAGGCCGGCGGCCGGCGCGCTGATCTTCGTCGTCGGGGGCAGGTCGTCGAAGCTGAACGTCTCGATCTTCTTGACGGCCTTCGTCGCGTCGGTCTCGCTGCTGGTGCGACCGAACGTCTTCGCCTGGATCTGGTATTCGCCGACGGGCAGCGAGACGGCCAGCGACCACATGGTCGAGGTGGCGTTCGGGCTGGCCAGGGTCGACACGATGACGGCGGAGGAGCCCCACGTCTTCAGGTCCGGCTGGAGGTACTTCTTGGAGCCGCGGTTCTGGATCTCGACCTGCACCTTCTTGACGCCGGACGGCGCGGTCGCCTGGCCCTCGATGGTGAACGAGCCGTTGGCGGGCTTCACCCGGCCCTCGATGGGCGTGTCGATCGTCGTCTCCACCGCCGAGGGCGCCGGCACCCGGCCCAGGTCGAAGAAGCCGACCCGGCCCACCGTGAGGCCGCCCTTGGTGTTGCCGTCGCCGCCGACGAAGAGGCCGCGCGGGGTGGCCAGCATCGCCTTCTCGCCCTCGTAGGAGCTGGAACCCGGGTTCCACTCCAGGGCGGTGCCCGTCGCCGGGTCGAGCGCGCCGAGGTGGTCACGGCGGACCACCTGGTCGCCGAGGCCGTAGCCGCTGAGGCCCTGGCCCGTGCCGTACCCGACGTTGTCCAGGCCCGGCCACGGGACGTTGGCGGTCGGCGACTCCTGCCAGCTGAAGTGGCCGCCGACGTACACGGCCGCCTCGGTGACGGCGACCGAGTAGATGCTGTCGAAGTGCCGGGAGATCCAGATCGGCTCGACGTTGTCGCCGCCGGCCACCGGGAACGCCATCGCGGTGTCGTTGATCGGCGGCCGGTCGCCGCCCGAGCCGCTGGTGACCACGAAGTACGAGTCGTCCGGCGCGATGTCGCCGCCGAAGGCCCGCTGGATGCCGCCGACGAAGGAGAGGTTGTCCTCCCACAGCCGGGTCCGCCACGGCAGCAGGGCCTTGGCGGCGGTGTCGATCAGGCCGACCCCGTAGCGGTCCTGGCCGGCGATCTGCCGGCCGGTGTGCACGACCATCAGCTTCGCGCCGTCGTGGGTCAGCTTGAGCTGCTGCACGGTCAGCATGCCGCCGACGCCGATGCCGCCGGACAGCTGCAGGTCGAAGCCCGCGTCCACCGCCCCCGTGGTCGGGTTCAGCGCCGCCAGGCCGGTGCGGTTCGTGCTGTTGATCTTGGTGAACTGGCCGCCCACGTACACCGCGTTGTTGGTCACGGCCAGGGCGGTCCCGCGACCGTTGCCCTGCGCGGTGAAGCCGGCGACCGGGGCGCCGGTCACCGGGTCGAGCCGGGCGACCTTGCGCTTGGTGAGGCCACCAACGGTGTTGAACGTGCCGGTCACGTAGAGCGCCGAGCCGTCCGGCGACGCCTCGACGGCCTCGACGGCCCCGTCGAACGTCGGCCGGAAGCCGGTGTCGACCTTGCCCGTGTCGATGTTGTAGGACGCCAGCCACCGCTGCGCGAGCGCGGTCTGCCCGACGTTGGCGATCCCGGTGAAGGAGCCGGCGACGAACACCCGGTTACCGATCACCTCGATGTCGGTGACCTCACCGTCGGTGATCCTCGGGACGTCGTTACGCGGTGCGCTGGGCACCAGGCCGGTGTGCCCCGGTACTTCGACGACGAGCGCCTTGGCGGCGAGACCCGCCTGCCAGGCAGACACCGCCGCGATGACCGGTTGGCCGATCAACACGACAGTCCCGGCCACCAGACCCGCGATGACGCGGCTCCGAACACGCATCGAGACAACCCCCTGTAAGCGCCCGCATCGCCCACCGGGTCGGCCCCGGCAGCGTCCACCCGCCGGCATGCCGAGAACACCGTAGGAGGCGAAAGCGCCTCACCACCCCGTGCCTCGCCGGAATCCGGCCGATCGCTATCAGACATGATCCCGGCGGCGGAACGCACCACCATCGGAGCGAATCTCACTCCACCGAACGGATCGGCTCGGCGGTTACACGCCGTGCTGCTCCCGCTCCGGGACCGGCCTCAGGCCCCGCCCAGCCGGGCGTAGACGTCGCCGGAGCGGCCCGCCGGGCGGAACCGCTCCAGCAGCCGCACCAGCCCGGCCGCGTCGAGCCACTCGTCAGCGGCGTAGCGCATCGTCTCCACCGGCGAATAGTTGTAGCGGTACCCGCCGGCCGGGCCGCCCAGCCGGTCCACGACGTCGAGCGCGGCGAGGGCCGCGTCGTGGGCCGGGGGGAGGTACTCGAAGGACAGCGCGGGCAGGGGCCGGCTGAGCCCCGACAGCACGTCCACCTCGAAGCCCTCGACGTCGATCTTGCAGAACGCGGGCACGCCGTGCGCGGCGACGAGGTCGTCGAGGGTCACCACGTCGACCTCGACGGACCGGTCCCAGCGGACCCCGGAGAAGCTGCTGTCTGCCGTGACCGACTCGATCCACTCGGTCGACATGGTCGAGACCGTCGGGGTGGCGGTGGACAGGGCGAGCCGTGCCCGGCCGGCGTCCGCGCCGACGGCCTCGGGCACGATCGTCACGTTCGGGTCCCGGCCGAAGAAGAGGCGCAGGGCCTGCAGACAGTCGGGTTGCGGCTCCACCGCCACCACCCGCGCGCCCAGCCGCCGCCAGGTGCGTACCCGGCCGCCGACGTGGGCGCCGATGTCGAAGCCGACGTCCCCGGGCTTGAGGAACTCCCGGTAGAGCTCCAGCGCCCGCCGGTGCTTGTGGGGTTGCCCGTGGTAGATGGCCAGGGAACGGGTGAGTCCCCAGGCCCGGCGCAACGTCCGCTGTCCGGGCCGCGGGTCGCTGGTCATGGTGGTCCTCCCGTCGCCCCGCCACCGGGACACCTCGGATCGTCGGTGCCGCCGCCGCACCGCCCCGCCGTACGGCTGGACGCCGCGCGGCGCTGACGATGACTACGCGGGCAGCGGCGAAACGGTTCATCCGCCCCACGGGATGCCCGCCGGTCCACGAGAGAGGTGAGAGGGGAACCCTGCTATACCGAATGCGTTAACAGGGGGCCCTTCCTTACCGGCCCAGCAGGCGGTTGGCCACCCGGCGCAGGCGGTTGCGTACGCGCTGGTGCAGGGCGGGCTTCTTCTTCGCGGCGGGCACGACCCGCACCGGGGCGGCACCGTCGGCGGCGCACCGGAAGGTCAGCGGGAGCCGCGCGTCCTCGGTCCACCCGTTCTCGGTGAGCCGGGCCTTGAGCAGCCAGGTGCCCTCGGTCCGGCCCGAGTTCAGGGTGGCGAAGTCCACCGTGGCGGTGGCGTGGTGCACGAGATGCACCCGCTCCGGCCCGGCGCCCTGGACCGGGGCGTCCTCGACCCGGAACTCGACCGGCAGGAAGCACTCCTCGCCGCCCTCCTTGCGCCGGGCCACCACGTCGAGCCGGGCCATGGCCCGGCGGGCGGTGACGTCGAGAATCTCCGGGGCGAGGTCGACGGGCAGGACGATCTGGTAGCGCCCGTCGGAGACGGTGAGGGCCACCGGCTGGTCGCCGGACGCGAGGTGCGCGGTGACGTCGACGGTGAGGACCGTCCCGTCCACCCGGTGGTCGTCGACCCGGGCCTGGACGCGGACGCCCGCCTCCCACTCGGCCAGCTCGCGCAGCCCGGCGACGTCGTCGGCCGCGGTGAGGGCCGTGATCGCCCGTTGCAGCGGCGGGAGCCCGGCGGCCACGCCCGGCGCGAAGCGCTCACGGATGATCTTGCCGCACTCCAGCGCCACCTGCTCCACCCAGTCGGCCGGCTCTCGGAGGAACCGCTTGCCCCGCAGCCGGCTGACCATCTCGTTGCGCAGCCAGCGCCGGTGCAGCCTGTCGCGCAGCGGCCCCGGCTCGGTGTGCGCGTCGACGACGTCCAGCACGTCGCGCAGGTTGGCGTAGTAGCCCGCCGGGTCCAGCCCCTGCGCCGTCACGTTGCCGGCGTCCTGCCGGCGGATGTGGTGGTAGCAGACGTAGTTCGACAGCACGGAGGTGCGCTTGGACAGCAGGAAGGCCCGCACCACGAAGAGGTGGTCCTCCAGCCGGCGCTTCTCCTCCACGAAGCGGATCTCGTGCTCTTCGAGGAAGGACCGGCGGAACAGCTTGTGTGCCGTCAGGCTGTCGATCAGCGGCGCGTTGTCCAGCGTGGCGTCCGGGCGGTCCCGGCGGAACAGCTCACGCGGCACCGAGCGCCCGTGGCCGGCCATCTTGCCGATCACGATGTCCGCGTCGTTCTCGACGGCGTACGCGTAGAGGCGTTCCAGGGCCTCGTCGCCGAACCAGTCGTCGTCGTCGGAGAAGAAGACGTACTCGCCGCGGGCGTTGGCCACGCCGACGTTGCGCGGCCGCGACGGCCAACCGGAGTTCTCGATGTGCACCACCCGGATGTGCGGGTGTTCGGCGGCCAGCTCGTCCAGCCGGGCCCCGGTCGAATCGGTGGAGCCGTCGTCGACGAAGACCGCCTCGAACTCCCCCGGCGGCAGCGACTGGCGCAGCAGCGAGGCGATCAGCCTCTCGATGTGCGGGCCCGAGTTGTAGGCCGGCACCACCACGCTGACTTTCGGAGCATTCGTACTGGCGGTCATCGTCTTCTTCCCCGTCAGGTCCGTGAACCGGTATGCGAACAACCGACGAACATCATGGACCGCAACGGGCACCCTGCGGTGCCCCACATGTGTCCATGCCGTTACGCCGGCCGGCCCGTCCCGCTCCACCTGGACTGCCTCGCCCCGGTCCGGAACACGGAACACGGTAGCGGTCCGTGGTTGGGCCCGCTCTACCGGGGAAGTTCACTGTCGTACCACCGGCCCCGGAGGAAAGGGATGCGGCCGTGACCCACGACCAGTACGACAGGCAGGACCCCCAGGAGCAGTTTCCCGCCCCCGACGAGCAGACCGGCGGACAGCAGTCGGCCCCCGGGCGGACCGGACGGATGCCCGACGCCCCCGACCACGGCGAGGACAGCTACCGGGGCACCGGCCGGCTGACCGGCAAGCGGGCCGTGATCACCGGCGGGGACTCCGGCATCGGCCGCGCGGTGGCCATCGCCTTCGCCCGGGAGGGCGCGGACGTGCTGATCACCTACCTGCCGGAGGAGAAGGACGACGCCGAGGAGACCGCCCGCCTCGTCCGTGCCGCCGGCCGCACCGTGGTCACCGTGCCCGGCGACATCCGCGAGGAGGAGCACTGCGCGGAGATCGTCCGGCGGGCCGTCGACGAGCTGGGCGGGCTGGACATCCTGGTGAACAACGCCGCACACCAGATGGCGCAGGAGGGCGGCATCACCGACATCACCACCGAGCAGTTCGACCGGGTCCTCAAGACCAACCTGTACGCCCTGTTCTGGCTCTGCAAGGCCGCCGTGCCGCACCTCGCGCCCGGCTCCACGATCATCAACACCGCGTCGATCCAGGCGTACCAGCCCTCCCCGCAGCTGCTCGACTACGCCACCACCAAGGCCGGCATCGTCAACTTCACGAAGGGGCTGGCGCAGAACCTGGCCGACCGGGGCATCCGGGTCAACTGCGTGGCGCCGGGGCCGGTCTGGACGCCGCTGATCCCCGCCACCATGCCGGAGGAGGCCGTCGAGTCGTTCGGCCAGGACGTCCCGCTGGGCCGGGCCGGCCAGCCGGCCGAGCTGGCCCCCGCGTACGTCTTCTTCGCCTCGCAGGAGTCCAGCTACGTCACCGGCGAGGTGCTCGGGGTGACCGGCGGCAAGCCGCTGGCCTGACCGCGGCCCCCGGCCGGGCCCGCCGGGCGACGGGCCGGCCGGGGGGCCGTGTGAACGACGAGCACGCAGGGTACTGCCCGGTCATGGGATCGCTGCGGACGTCGCCGCCACCGCCCCGGGCCGTCGAGATGCGGACCTGGGCCCTGGCCAGTGGGGCGGAGCTACGCGCCCTGCGCGCCTCGCTGCACGAGGCGTTGACCGGCCACGCGCTCGCCGAGGGCGAGGAGCTCGACGACATCCCCGAACGGATCGTGCTCGTCGCCACCGAGCTGGCCACCAACGCCCTGCTGCACGGGCTGCCGCCCACCACCGTCCGGCTGCTCCACGACGACGACCTGTTCATCCTCGACGTCGCCGACCACGACCTGACCACCGTGCCCGAGCTGGCCGGCACCCGCCCCCTGGGGGCCGGCGGCCGTGGCCTCCAGCTCGCCCGGGCCTTCTCCCTGGACGTCGGCTGGTACGCCACCCACGACACGAAGCACATCTGGGCGTCCTTCCCCCGGCGGGAGGCCAGGGAGGCGGGCGGCGCCCGCTGACGCCGGGAGGCGGCACCCGCTGACGAGGGTGGGGTGCTCGCTGACGAGGGTGGGGCGCTCGCAGGCAGTGGGCCGCCGAGGTCGGCGGGGATTGGCCGGACGACCGCCCGGGTATCGGTCCACGGCCGTCGGCGAGAGGAGAAGGGGCCGGCGGCGGAAGGGGGCCGTCATGGACGTCGAGAGCCGCCCGGACCCGGTCCGGTCGCGCCGGATCAGGGCCACGTCGAGCCGCCGGCCGCGCGCCGCCGGGCCGGACGACGACCTCGCCGCCCGCCTCGCCGAGATCGCCCGCGCGCTCCAGGACGAACCCGGCCTGGACGCCACCCTCCACGGGATCGTCCGGTGCGCCGTCGGCACCGTGCCGGGCGCCTGGCACGCCGCGATCACCGAGGTCGAGGGCCGGCACCGGGTGGTGACCAGCGCGGCGACGGGCAATCTGGTACGCCGGGTCGACCAGGCGCAGTACGACACGGGTCAGGGCCCCTGCCTGACGGCGCTCTTCGAGCACCACACCGTGCGGATGCCCGACGTCGGCGCGGAGACCCGCTGGCCGGATTTCGTCCGCCGGATCGACGGGCTGGGCGTACGCAGCATGCTGTCGTTCCAGCTCTACCTGGCCCGGGACAGCCTCGGCGCACTGAACCTCTACGCGCGTGAGCCGGGGGCGTTCACCGACGAGTCGGAGCGGATCGGGGTGCTCTTCGCCGCGCACGCGGCGGTGGCGATGGGGGACGCCCGGAAGCTGGCGCAGCTCTCCCAGGCGCTGGACGTGCGGGACCTGATCGGGCAGGCGAAGGGGATCCTGATGGAGCGGCACCGGCTGACCGGGGAGCAGGCGTTCGAACTGCTCGTCCGGGCCAGCCAGGGGCTCAACGTGAAACTGCTCGACGTCGCCCGCGACCTGATCGAGACCGGCGAGCTGGCCGACCGGCCCTGACCGGGAGCGCCGACCCGCACCTCCGGCGTCATCGCGTCGGCGCGGCGTCGTCAGCGGGTCGGCGCGGCGTCGTCAGCGGGTCGGCGCGGCGTCGTCAGCGGGTCGGCGCGGCGTCGTCAGCGGGTCGGCCGGGACGCCCAGGCCGAGCAGCTCCAGCACGCCGGTGATCTCCAGGACCCGGCGGACCGTGGGCTGCACGTCGGCGACGGTGAGGCGGCAGCCCCGGTCGGCGGCCCGGCCCTGGGCACGCAGCAGCACCAGGATGCCGGAGGAGTCGAGGAACCGGACGCCGCCGAAGTCGAGCTCCAGGGCGGCCGGCGGCGCGCCGTCGAGCAGGGCGGCGAGGACCGAGGCCAGCTCACCCGAGGTAGCGATGTCGATCTCCCCGGTCACGACGAGTCGCCCCCGGCCCTGCGCGACCGTGAGCGGGCCGATCGACAGGCAACCGGGGGGCGGCGGCGAAACGGACAGCGGCATGGCGGGGCCCAAAGGAACTCCCCTGATCGGCACCGGCAGCGGTCCCTCGTAGCAGAAGGCGGGTGCCGGTCGTCCCCAGGGTAGCCGTCATCGTCGTCAATCGCACTCACCCTGCGTGCCGGCAGCGCACCACCCGGTCCGAACGGGCCGCCGGGCCGGCCTCACCAGCCGGCCGGCACCGGGTCGTCGTACTGGCCGGGCGGGCCGGTGAACACGGCACCGTCCACCTCGGGCCAGGCGTTCGGGAGGCAGCCGTGCAGGCCCAGGGTCTGCTGCTGCATGACCGGGGCGGGAC
This sequence comes from Micromonospora carbonacea, assembly GCF_014205165.1. Classification (NCBI taxonomy): domain Bacteria; kingdom Bacillati; phylum Actinomycetota; class Actinomycetes; order Micromonosporales; family Micromonosporaceae; genus Micromonospora; species Micromonospora carbonacea. Next base: position 6,421,427 of record NZ_JACHMZ010000001.1, read on the forward strand.
CCCCGGCGCCCGGGCACAGCTCGTGCCCCCGGCCGAGCCGGTGGCCCACCTCGTGATTGAGCAGATACCGGCGGTAGGAGGCCAGGTCGCCGTCGAACTGCGGCACGCCGCCCGCCCAGCGCGCCACGTTGATCACCACCCGGTCGCCGTTGCGGCAGGACGTGTAGTGGTCGGTGACGTCCCCGCAGAGGACGCCCCGGGTCACCGGGGTGGCGAGCGCGACGGTGAAGTCGGCCGGGTCGTCCGGGCCGACGCGTTGCAGCCGCCACCGGCCCGCCCCGGTCCACCCCCGGGGGTCGGCGAGGATCGCGCCCACCTCCCGGCCGAACCGCTCCACGTCGACGCCGTCGATCCCCTCCTCCACGGTCACCCGGTACCGCAGCAGCTCACCGGAGCGCCCGGCGACGGCCCCCCGCAGGGTGGCGGCGCGGAAGTCGCCCGTACCCCGGGGTGGGAAGGTGATGTCGGCCGGCGCCTGCGCGGTCGGGGTCGCGGACCGGCCCGGGGCCCGGGTGGTCGGCGCGGCGAGGGTGGGCGCGGCGACCCCCGCGGCGGCGACCGGCCGGCCCGCCTGGTCCGGCCCGCCCCGGCGGACGGCCCCGGCACCGGCCGTGGCCAGCGCCACCACGGCCAGTGCGACGCACGCGACCAGCGGCCCGTTCCGGGTGGCGGCGCGCCGCCGGCGGTGGCCACCCGGGCCGGACCTGGCATGGGTACGACTCGACAACTCGCGCTCCGTCCCGTCGATCCGCTGTCGGTGCACGGACGGATTCCGCACCCGTGCACGGATGGATACGGACGGCGACCCGGAGCGGATGAGGCGTCCGGCGGTCATTTCGTCGGCGGTGGGGGCGCTCACGCCCGGCGGGTGCTGCTCCGGCGGTACGGTTTCCGGCGGGACCTGGCCGACCGGCTCCGCCCCGGCCAGCGGACGTTGCGCCACCCGACCCTGAGGAGCAGCTCGTGCCGGACGCCGACGCCCTGGTCGCCGACGCCCTCGCGGCGGCGCGCGGCACCGACGTGCGCGCCGCCGAGCGGCAGTTGGACCGCCTGGTGGTCGGCGGCGGCGTGCCGGACGGGCCGGCGGCGGTCGACGCGGCCCTGACCGCGCGCCTGGTGCGCGGCGTGGGCCGGCTCTGGCCCCGGGGCTGGCAGCCCGTCGACCTGGTCCGCATCGCGACCCGTCGGCTCGGCCCGGCGGCCGGGCGGCTCGTGGCCGATGTGGCCGCCGCCCAGCGCAGGGTCCAGCCCGAGCCGGTGCCGCTCTGGTGGGACGACCAGCTCGCCGGCCTCGACGCGGCCGTGTGGTGGGACGACGACCGGCGACACCTGACGGCCTGGGCGGCCCGGGAGGGCACCGACCGGATCGCCGCCCTGCGCGACGCCGTCGACGTGCTGGCGCTGGTGGAGGGGCTGCCGCCGATCGCGGTGCTGCGCCCGCCGCCCGGCGTGACCGCCCCGGCCACGGCCGTCGGGCGCGGCGGCAGCGGGTCGCGGATGCTCGACCGGGTGCGGGCGCTGCTGGCCAAGGCCGAGTCGACGACCTTCCCGGCGGAGGCGGAGGCGCTGACCGGCAAGGCTCAGGAGCTGATGGCCCGGCACAGCATCGACGCGGCCCTGGTCGAGGCGACGGCCGAGCGGGGCGACGCGCCCGGCGGCGTGCGGCTGGGCACCGAGCCGCCGTACCCGGGGGCGAAGGCGCTGCTGGTGCAGGAGGTGGCGGCGGCGAACCGGTGTGAGTCGGTGTGGTCCGACGACCTGGGCTTCGCCACGGTGCTCGGTTTCCCCGCCGACCTGGCCGCCGTCGAGCTGCTCTACACGTCGCTGCTGGTGCAGGCCACCGCCGCCATGCTGCGGGGCCGCACCGAGCGCCGGACGCGCGGCGGCAGCCGGCGCACGAAGGCGTACGACGAGTCGTTCCTCAACGCGTTCGCGCTGCGCATCGGCGAGCGGCTGCGGGCCGCCGCCGACGAGGCGGGCCGGGAGGCCGCCCGGGAACAGGGTGGGGAGCGGCTGCTGCCGGTGCTCGCCTCCCGCGCGACCGCCGTGCGGGAGCGGCTGAACGACCTCTTCCCCGGGGTGACCAGCAAGCGGCTCACCGTCGCCGACGAGGAGGGTTGGGCCTCCGGCACCTCCGCCGCCGACCGGGCGGCGCTGCACCCGGGCGGATCCGCCCCGGCCCGGGTGTCGGGCGCGGCACACCGGCCCCGACCCCCCGCCGGGACGCGCCGACGGGGCCCGGCCGACAGGTGAGGCCGCACACCGGGCAACACCTGCTGCTGACGTGCGACCGCCCGGCTTCGTGGACGGCATGTCGGAGCAGGACCGGGCCACCCTCTTCGGCGAGGCGGACGAGATCATGCGGGGGTTGACGGAGTCTCGGGCGAACTGGTCGGCACCACCGGCTCGCCGCCGTGCGGGGCCACCTGCTGGGGATGGCCGGGGACAAGGCCGCCGCCCGGCACGCGCACCGAGCGGCGGCCTCACCGAGGCTACGGGAGCCCGCCGAGATGATCACAACAACTCGAGAGCCCCGCCCCAGCCGAAGTCGCCGTTGGCGTTCAGGAAAGCGTGCTCAAACGTCCACGTGGACGTGGACCAGTTGGGGTTGTCCGGATCGAGTTTCTGGGTATGCACGTAGGTCCCGTAGAAGGTGCCCTGCAGGCAGTCTTCCCAGAAATACCATCCCGCACCGAGACCGATGGTGCCGTGAATGACGTCCTCATAGCCCGACCCACCCGGGTCCTCGACAAGCGCCAGGTCCCTGAGGTAGGTGCCCTCATCCAGGAGAATCCGCCGCGACACGCAACTGCGATTGCCTTCGTTCGGGCTGGCCACCAGATACTGCGACCTCTTGTTGTAAGCCACGGCCGATGCGGAGACGGGCGCCGGAGCGACGAGCAGTGCGGTCAGCCCGACGGCAGTCACCAGAGCGACCACAAGAGCACGAGGAATTGTTTTCAAGCGAGATACCTCCCGAGATCGACTGGGAATATCATAGGCGAGAATGAATCAGAACGCCCCCCTGAGCGACATTCGGAACAACGGGCGCATTTCAAGCTTTGTGCCGATATGGCATCGCAGACCGCCTAGCGCCCCGGCAGCCGGGAAGGCAGGTGTCGCAGCCCTGATGGTTCTTCAAAGAGATCCACCCGCGTCAGGCGTGGCACTCCCGGGCCAGCTTCGGCGGGATGTCGACGAACGTCTCCCCCAGCCACTTCGCCGGGCTGGCCGGCTGCGGTCCGGCTGCCCCCGGCGGGCCGGATGGTGTGGGCGTCTTCGCCGGCCGGGGCGGTCCGGCCGCCCCCGGCGGGCAGGGCGGTGTGGCCGTGGGTGACCTGCTGCGCGGGCTCGCGCCGCAGGTCCTCGGCCTGCTCGTGCGCCGGCACGGCCAGTTCGACGCCTGCGAGGACGCCGTGCAGGAGGCGCTGCTCGCCGCCGCGACCCGGTGGCCCACCGACGGGATGCCCGACAACCCCCGGGCGTGGCTGCTCACCGTGGCGACCCGCCGGCTCACCGACGCCTGGCGCAGCGAACGCGCCCGCCGGGACCGCGAGGTCGCGGTGGCCCTCCGGGAGCCGGCGTACGCGGCGCTGGCCCCTCCGCCCGACGAGCAGCCGCCGGCCGGCGACGACACCCTGCTGCTGCTCCTGCTCTGCTGCCATCCGGCGCTGAACCGTTCGGCGCAGGTCGCGCTGACCCTGCGCGCGGCCGGCGGGCTGACCACCGCCCAGATCGCCCGCGCCCACCTGGTGCCCGAGGCGACGATGAGCCAGCGCATCCGCCGGGCCAAGCAGCGGATCGAGGCGGCCGGGGCCCGGTTCGTCCTGCCGTCGCCCGCCGAACGCGACGAGCGGATGCGCGCCGTACTCCAGGTGCTCTACCTCGTGTTCAACGAGGGCCACACCGCCTCCAGCGGGCCGGACCTCCAGCGCGCCGAGCTGACCGCCGAGGCGATCCGGCTGACCCGGGAGCTGCGCCGGCTGCTGCCCGACGACGGCGAGGTCGCCGGGCTGCTGGCGCTGATGCTGCTCACCGACGCGCACCGGGAGGCGCGCACCGGCCCGGACGGTGAGCTGGTGCCGCTGGCCGAGCAGGACCGCGACCGGTGGAACCGGGCCGCGATCGCCGAGGGCACCGCCCTGGTGACCGAGGCGCTGACCTGGTCGCCGCCCGGGCCGTACCAGCTCCAGGCGGCGATCGCGGCGGTGCACGCCGAGGCACCGAGCGCCGCCGACACCGACTGGCGGCAGATCGTGGCGCTCTACCGGCTGCTGGGCCGGCTCGCCCCGAACCCGATGGTCACCCTCAACGAGGCGGCGGCGGTGGCCATGGTGGACGGCCCGCGCGCCGGGCTGGCCCTGCTCGCCCCGCTCGACGGCGACGAGCGCGTCGCCGGGCACCACCGGCTCGCCGCCGTGCGGGGCCACCTGCTGGAGCTGGCCGGGGAGAAGGCCGCCGCCCGGGACGCGTACCGGGCGGCGGCCCGGTCCACCACCAGCCTCCCCGAGCGCCGCTACCTGGAATCCCGCGCCACCCGCCTCCCCCCTCCCCGCCCCCACCCCGGCCTCGCCCCGTCCCGGTGATCAAGAGAAAAGCGTCAGAGTTGATCTCCAGGATGACGCAAACCTCTTGATCACCGAGCCGGGGTGGGGGCGGGGTGGGGGTCAGCGTGGGGTTAGTGCCGGGCAGTGGGTGGTGGGGGCGGGGGGCGTCAGGTCGACCAGGTAGCGGTCGATCGCGCTGCCCATGCAGGGGCTGGTGGTGTAGCTGCCGTGCCCCCACCCCTCGTACGCGAGCAGGACCCCGCGGAGCTGGCGGGCGACGGCGGCGGCCCGGTCGAACTCGCTCACCGGGTCGTGCCGGGTGGCCGCCACCAGCACCGGCACGTCGGTGCGCCCCCGAAGGCGGTGCTGCGGGTTGCCGACGGGTGCGCCGAGGCACAGGGCGAGCGCCTGCACCACCAGCGGATACCGGACGTCGGGCGCGAGCGCGGCGAGCCGGCGCAGGAGCCGGGCGTACTCGGCGTAGTCGCCGACGGGCAGACTCCAGTCCTGGCAGAAGACGGCGAGCGGGCTCGCTGCGGTTGCCGCTGCTCCTGGGCCGGCGGTGGCGACGGCGGGTGCCGGGGCCGCCGACCAGGTCGCGATGCGGTCGGCGAGCACCGTCCAGTAGGGGCCGTAGAGGTCACGTTGGGCGCGGGCGGTCAGCGCGAACGGGGTCAGCGTCGGGTCGGGCAGCTCGCCCCGCTCGGCCCGGTCGAGCAGCTCCGCCCAGCGGGCCCGGACGTCCTGGCCGTGCAGGGCACACTCGACGGAACGGTCGCACCAGGCCACGAACTCGTCGAACGAGTCCTGCGCGGCGACGGCCTGGCTGGCCAGGAACGGCCGCATCGGCAGGCTGTGGTCGATCACGCTCTCCAGCACCATGGCCCGCACCCGGTGCGGATACTCGTCGGCGTACTGCGCGCCGAGCAGCGTGCCGTAGGAGCTGCCGTGGAAGGTCAGCCGCTCCTCGCCGAGGGCGGCCCGGACGGCGTCGAGGTCGCGTACCGCGCTGCGGGTGTCGAGGTGGTCGAAGACGGGGCCGGTGCGGACCCGGCAGTCCGCCCGCAGCTCCGCGTTGTCGCGTGCGGTGGCGTCGAACTGCGCCTGGTCGGTGATCACCTGTGGGACCCGGGCGAGCAGGTCCGCCGCGCAGACCACCGGGTTGCTGCGACCGACGCCGCGCGGGTCGAAGCTGACGATGTCGAAGCGGCGGCGCTGCTCGGCGCTGAACCGCACGCTCTCCACCACCTTCTGCACGCCGGAGTCCCCCGGGCCGCCGGGGCCGAAGAACAGCACGCCGACCCGGGCGGCGGGGTCGGTCGCGGGCCGGCGGGCCAGGGCAAGGTCGAACCGTTGCCCGGCCGGGTCGGCCCAGTCCACCGGCAGCGACAGGGTGCCGCACTCGGCGGACCCGTCGGCAGGGCAGGGCGCCCACCGGATCGGCCCGGACGCCGTCGAGCCTGACGTCGGCCGTACCGTCGGCTCTGCTGCCGGATCGGCGCGGGCCGCGCCGGGCGCGCCGGCGAGGAACGTGCAGGCGACGGCCGCCGCCAGCGTCGCGCCGACGGCCCGGCGGAGGCCGACGCTCGCCGGACCGCCGGCGGCGGATCTGCGGGTACGCAGCATGAGATGCTGTCCTCTCCTCGAAGGAGCATTGCGCAGAGAACTCGCCCACGGGCGAGGTGATGCTGCTTCCACCTGGGTCGCCGAGTTGCCGCTCGGCGGCCCAGGGCCTTACTGCTTGCCTGCGCTCAGTCGACGTCCCGCAGGACGCGCTCCAGCGCGGCCGTCCGGGTCGCCAGTTCGCCGAGCCGGGCGTCGATCGTGGCCAGGAGCCGCTCGTTGGCCTCCTGGGCCCGCGCCGACGCCTCGGCGAGCCGGCGGTAGTCGTCCTCGCGCCCGCCGGACAGCCTGGCCCGGCGGTTCTTGGACAGCTGCACGACCAGCACCGTGACGACGGTGACGAGCAGGGTGAAGATGCCGGCCGCCCCGATCACCTCGGTCCAGTCGTGGCCGCTCATCCCGGTCATCCCCCCTCCTGCCCGGCCGCGTCCGGCGGGGTCAGCGTCTCGGCCGCCCGCCGGATGACCTCGGGGGTGAGGGTGAACACGAACGGATTCACCTCGTAGTACTTCATTGCCCTCCCGTCCTCGGAAAGCTCCAGGCGCGCGGAGACCAGCCCGGCCGCCGCCAGCTTGCGCAGGTGGACCTGGAGCAGGGCCCGGCTGATGCCCAGCTCGCGTGCCAGCCGGCTGACGTAGGCGCGTTCCCTGGCCAGCGCGGCGACCACCCGGAGGCGGTGCGGGTTGGCCAGGGTCGCCAGCACCCGCAGGAGGTCGTCCCCGATGGGCGGCTCGCCGCTCATAACCAACCCTTGCACATGCAAAGGAAAGTTAGCAGGGAGGGTTGCGCGGTCACAAGTGGACGGTCCCCGATTCCGGGTAGGGGTGATCCCCGGGACGCCCCCGAGGCAGACGGCGGATCAGAAGAGGCGGCCCCGGTACGGGTGCGGCCGGCCCCACTTCCCTTCCCAGTTCAGCAGGTCCGCTTCCCACTCGGGCAGGTCAGGACGGTGCTCTCGAACCAGGTGGGGATTCTCCGGCAGACCGGCGAGGAAGCTCCAGTACGCCTCCACCGCCTCCCGGAACTCGGCCAGCGGGTATCCGGCCTCCTCGCCCTCCACCCACTCGTTGCGCAGCGTGACGCCCTCCGGGGTGATCGAGACGGCGTAGTTCTCGCTGCTCCACTCCTCGAAGGGCGGGCGCCCCTGGCTGACGTCGTCGACCATGGCCAGGGCGTCCAGGCAGACCAGCGGATGCTTGGAGACGTCGGTGATCAACCAGGCGCCGAGAACCCGCAGGCGCTGGTCGTCGACCTCGAACGTCGGCAGCCGGTACTGGTCGGTCGAGAACCTGATGCCGTTCACAGCAGAACCCTTCCAGGTCAGACGACGGGCCAGCCGTGGGTGAACCCGCCCGTGCCATTGTAGAAACCCTCGATCACGACTCCCCGATACGTCCCGCGCCACATGTTGGTGCCCGGCACCCGGGTGGCGTTCTGGAACGCGCCGGGGATGGCCGCGTCGACCTGCGCGGGCGTCCAGTTGTCGGGAAAGAACGAGCTGACCCCACCATTGCCGGCCTTGGGCTTCCAGGTGCCCTGAGGCGGGTTGATGGTCGGGTCGAAGAACTCGGGCTCCGCCTTGTACGCCCCGGTGCGCGGGTCGCGGACGGTGGTGCCGGGTCGCAGCCGCCGGCCGGGGAAGTCCTGCCCGCCGGGCCGATAGTGATAGCCCGAGCCCTTCGGGTTGCCTGGCTTGACGTGCCCGCCGAAGACATGGTTCCGGAAGTAAGCGTTCATCCGCCCGGGGCGATTACGCCGGTTCGCCTTCCGCAGGTACGTCAGCGCCGCCCGCATCAACCGGCCGCTGGACTTGCCCGATCCCTTCGCCATCCGGCGTCAACCGTCGGCCAGTTTCCACAGAACCTCCTGAATGAGGTTCCCCACCACGGTCCGGGCAAGCGCCTGGAAGACCGGGATCTCCAGCAGCGAGGCACCGAAGGTCACGGCGGATGTCGCGACGGCCTGGGCGATCTGGATGGCCAGGATCACCAACTGCACGATGACCGCGATCTTCAGGGCAAGCACGATCGCCGCACAGATGATCAGGCCGGTGCCGGTGAGCAGTGCGGCGGTCGCCCCGTCCGAGAGGCTTGCCGCCGGGCTGTCCTCCTTGGACCACCACTGTTGAAAGGCGGTGACGTCCTTGCCGCTGTTGGCCACCCAGACCTCGGTAGCACCCGTCTGCGCCTCGACAACCACGCTGCCGAGCCGCCCAGAGAACGCGATCCAGGCGTTCCCCATCTCGAAGAGCTTGTCCTCGTCGGCCTCGGGCCAGGTGTAGCCGAGCACGCCCAGCAGGGACCGCAGCTCGCCGGGAAGTTCCAGTGCCATTGGTCAGCCGTCCAGTCGCTGGCGGATCCCGTCGAGGCCCTGCCGGATGGCCTGCTCGACGGCGGCGTACCGTTGGCCCATCTCGTCCAGATCCACGCCGGCCGACCCGATCTCGGTCAACGCGCTGTCGAAGCACTCGAAGGCCCAGGCCGAAACCTCGTCGTGAGCCGCGCCGATCAGCGAACCAATGTCGTCGGAGCCCCATGGTCGGCCGAAGCCGGCCAGCTCACCGCGAAACGCGGCCAGCTCACCGACGAACCGGGTGGCGAGATCCTGGAGGGCGCGACCTGAGCCGCTCAGTCGATCCGGGTCGACCTCGATCCCCCCGTTCACCGGCCGCCCCGAGCGGCCATCCGGTCCTGCGCCTGAACGAGGGCATCGGTGAACGCAGTAAGCCGCCGCCCGGTGTCCTCCTGGATCCGGCGCAGCGTGTCACCGAGGCCACTCAGGTCGATGGGACCGATGGTGGTCGCCTTGCCCCGCAGGTCGGTCAGGGCCTGGTTGACCGCTGAGGTGATCTCCTCGGCCAGCGTCTCGCTGGGCAGCCGCATCACCCGGGGGTCGAGCGTCAACTCGGCGACCTCGCCGGGCGGCACGACGGTCACGGTCACCATGCCGTCGGCACCTTCACCGAACCCCTCTGGCCGCGGGCTGCCCTCGGCCGTGCTGGTGATGCTATCGAGAGCGGACATCGTTTCGGAGAGCGCCCGGCCGAGGCCGGACGGGTCAACGGGTTCGGCCATCTCGGCTTCCTCCGGTGTCTGATCGCCGCGTGTCTCGGGTCGCCTCGCATTCTAGGTCGACAGCTCGATCCACGCCGCCCGCCTGCAGCGTCGGCCTACGCGCCCCGATGCACCTGGCGCCCCGATCTGCAGCGATCAGATCGTGGAATGCGCATTCGTCCTTCTCCGGCGTGACGCAGGCGCGGGGCCGCCGAACCGACGTTGCTGCGCAAGTCTCATCAGGCCAAGGAGGAACCCTCGGCAAAACGACTCCCGGTCTGAACGACGCCGAGAACGACCGACGGAAGCATCCCGGGCCTCGACAATGCGGTAAGCCCGCACCGTCGAAGGGTCTTCCAACCTGGGGTCTCGCGGAGTCAGGCGTGGCAGTCCCGGGCCAGCTTCGGCGGGATGTCGACGAACGTCTCCCCCAGCCACTTCGCCGGGCTGGCCGCCTTCGCGCCCCCGTCGAGCTGCTTCGCGACGTCCCCGATCAGCTTCTCGATCTCCGGGTCCTCGGCGCGCGCCGCCTGCCTGCGGACGTCGCCGGCCAGCCCCGCGATGGTCCGCTTGAGCCGGTCGTTGAGCTCGTCGGGGGTGGTCTCCTTGTCCTTGGTGGCGGCGGCCGAGTCGGCGGCGAGCTTCTTGCTGCCGGCGAGGATCAGCCGGTCGACCTCCCCGCACACCTCGGCGGTGTTGGCGGCGGTCACGCCGGGCGTGGACGCGGACGGCGTCGAGGTGGCGGCGAACGGCTCGACGGAACCGGTCGGGGCGTCGGCGGTGGGCGCGGCGGTGGCGGGACCGGCCGCCGGATCGTCTGCGGTGCCGTCTGACTGGCAGCCGGCGGCCAGCGCGAGCAGGGCCACCAGGGCGGCGGCGCGGAGCGTGGTCACGGCAGGACGAGACATGTTCTCCCCGTTCGGTGGTGGACCGTCCCAGCATGCCGGTCGCCGTCCACCCCGGGCGCACCGGCTCGCCGCAGCACAGACGCGCGCCGGGCCGACAGGAGGGGCCGGTCCGGCGCGCGCGACGGGACGTACGGAATCAGCTCTTGAAAGCGTCCTTGATCTTCTCGCCGGCCTGCTTGAGGCTGGCCTTGGCCTGGTCGTTGCGGCCCTCGGCCTCCAGGCGCTCGTCGTCGGTGGCCCGCCCGGCGCCCTCCTTCAGCTTGCCGGCGGCGTCCTCGGACGCGTTGGCGATCTTGTCGTCGAAACCCATCATGAACCTCCAACGTCCTGGTCACTGGGGTGGTGCAACACCCATCCAGTACCCCGACGTGGCCCGCCAAACCCTCAACCGACGCGGGCCGGCCGGAAGCGGCGCAGGCGGAGGCTGTTGGCGACGACGAAGACCGAGGAGAACGCCATCGCCGCCCCCGCGATCATCGGGTTGAGCAGGCCGGCGACGGCCAGCGGGAGGGCGGCCAGGTTGTAGGCGAACGCCCAGAACAGGTTGCCCTTGATGATCGCCAGGGTGCGGCGGGACAGCCGGATCGCGTCCACGGCGGCGGTCAGGTCGCCCCGGACGAGGGTCAGGTCGCTGGCCTCGATCGCCACGTCGGTGCCGGTGCCCATCGCCAGGCCCAGATCGGCCTGGGCGAGGGCGGCGGCGTCGTTGATCCCGTCACCGATCATCGCCACGGTGCGACCGGCGGCCTGGAGCTGCTTCACCACGTCGACCTTGTCGGCGGGCAGCACCTCGGCGGTCACCTCGGCGATGCCGACCTCGGCGGCCACCGCCCGCGCCACCGTGGCGTTGTCGCCGGTGAGCAGGATCGGCGTGAGGCCGAGGGCGCGCAGCCCGGCGACGGCCGCCGCGCTTGTCGCTTTCACCACGTCGGCCACCGCGAGCATCCCCCGGGCCCGGCCGTCCCAGCCGGCCAGCACGGCCGTCCGGCCGGCGGCCTCCGCGCCGGTCACCGCCCGTTCGATCTGCTCCGGTACGTCGAGTCCGCGCTCCCGCAGCAGCCGGGGCCGCCCGACGGTCAGCTCGCGGCCGTCGACCGTGCCGGTGACGCCGAGCCCCTCCACGGTGACGAAGCCGGTGACCGGGGCGAGCGGGCCGGCGTCGGCGGCCCCGGCGGCCACCGCGCGGGCGACGGGGTGCTCGCTCGCGGCCTCCAGCGCCCCGGCGAGCCGGAGCAGCTCGGCGGCGTCCTCGCCGTCGGCGGCCACCACGTCGACCAGGGCCATCCGGCCGGTGGTGACGGTGCCCGTCTTGTCCAGCACCACCGTGTCGACCTGCCGGGTGGATTCCAGCATCTCCGGGCCCTTGATCAGGATGCCGAGCTGCGCGCCGCGCCCGGTGCCGACCAGCAGGGCGGTCGGGGTGGCCAGGCCGAGGGCGCACGGGCAGGCGATGATCAGCACCGCCACGGCGGCGGTGAACGCGGCCGCCGGGCCGGCCCCCGCGCCGAGCCACCCGCCGAGGGTGCCGGCGGCGAGCGCGATCACGATCGGCACGAACACCCCGGAGATCCGGTCGGCCAGCCGCTGCACGGCGGCCTTGCCGGTCTGGGCCTGCTCGACGAGCCGCGCCATCTGGGCGAGCTGGGTGTCGCCGCCGACCCGGGTCGCGGTGACCACCAGCCGGCCCCCGGCGTTGACGGTCGCGCCGACGACGGTGTCGCCGGGACCGACCTCGACCGGCACGGACTCGCCGGTGAGCATGCTGGCGTCGACGGCCGAGGTGCCCTCGTCGACCACCCCGTCGGTGGCGATCTTCTCGCCGGGGCGGACCACGAACCGGTCCCCCACGACGAGCCGGTCCACCGGGACCCGGGTCTCCACGCCGTCGCGCAGCACGGCGACGTCCCGCGCGCCCAGCTCCAGCAGGGCGCGCAGCGCGGCACCGGCGGTCCGCTTGGCGCGGGCCTCGAAGTAGCGGCCGGCGAGGATGAACACCGTCACCCCGGCCGCCGCCTCCAGGTAGATGTTGCCGGCCCCGTCGGTGCGGGTGATGTCGAGCCGGAACGGGTGGGTCATCCCCGGCTGGCCGGCGTCGCCGAGGAACAGCGCCCACAGCGACCAGCCGAACGCGGCCAGGGTGCCCAGCGACACGAGGGTGTCCATGGTCGCCGCGCCGTGGCGCAGGTTGACCAGCGCGGCCCGGTGGAACGGCAGTCCGCCGTAGACCACGACCGGGGCGGCCAGGGTCAGCGACAGCCACTGCCAGTAGTCGAACTGCCAGGCCGGGACCATGGCGAGCACGACCACCGGCACGGCCAGGGCCACGGACACCCAGAGCCGGGTACGCAGCCCGCGCAGCTCGTCGACCGGCTCGGCGACGGTGGTGGCGGCCGGCTCGGGCGGGGGCGGCAGGGCGGCCGTGTAGCCGGTCTTGGTGACGGTCGCGATCAGGTCGTCGGGGGTGACGTTGCCGGGGTACGAGATGGTGGCCTTCTCGGTGGCGTAGTTGACCGTGGCGGTCACGCCGTCCATCCGGTTGAGCTTCTTCTCGATCCTCGCGGCGCAGGACGCGCAGGTCATGCCGCCGATCGCCAGCTCGATGCGGTTCGGTGCGACCGGTAGCGGTCGCGTGGGCGAGCTCATCGCTGCCTCCCGTCAGTCGTGCCCGTGCCCGGGGACGCCGTGGCCGGCGTCGGCGGTCGGGGTGCTGGTGGCGGCCGGTGTGCCGGTCGCCGTCGGTGTGCCGGTCAGCGTCGGCGCGCCGGTCGCCCTCGGTTCACCGGTCGTGGCCGGTGCGCTGGACGCCGTCGGTGCGCCGGTCGCCGTCGGTCCGCCCGACGCGCCGGGGCCGGCGGGGGTGTCGGCGACGACGGTGAACTCGACGGTGCGCACCGCGTCGCCGTGCCGAAAGTCGAGGTAGAGCCGGTAGACACCGGCCGAGGGAAACTCGGCGGAGAAGCTGACCGCCGGCCCCGCCGGGGTCGCCCCGTCGCCGGGCGCGCCTGCCGGATGCACGTGCAGGTACGCAAGGTCGCCCTGGCGCAGGGCCACCAGGTGCCCGTACGCGCCGAGGTACGGCTGGAGGTCGGTGACCGGCGTGCCGTCCCGGCTGACGGTCAGGGTGAGCCGGCTGGCCCGGCCGGGCTCGGCCGTGCCGTCCAGGGTGACCGTGTAGCCGTCGACGGTCGTGGCGGTCGCCGGCGGTGGCAGCGGCCGGGCGTCGAGCGCGCCGGGGACGGTGACGTCGACGCCGAGGGTCAGCGCCGGCCCGCCGGTCGGGGTGAAGTCGGCGAACGCCCGCCAGACGCCGGGGCCGGCGAGCGGGGACGCCACCCGCCAGGTGCCGTCCGGCCCCGCCTCGGGGTGGACGTGCCGGAAGCCGGAGAGGTCCCGCCGGGCGACGACCAGGTGCATCGGCTTGTCGTGGGCGACCTCGTAGCGGGTGACCGGCCGCCCGTCGGGGCCGGTGATCCGGAAGGCGAACTCGCCAGCCGGCGCGGCCAGCGGGGCGAGGGTGTAGCCGCGGTCGGAGACGAGCAGCCCGCCGGGCAGGTGGGCGGTGGGGGCGTCCCCGGCGTCGGCCCCGGTGGCGCCGCTGGCGTGGTCGGCGTCGTGACGGGTGTCGGCGGCCGGGGTGACGGGGCCGACCACCTGGCCGACCCCGTACGCCGCGCCGAACACCGCGGCCAGGCCGAGGGCGAAACCGCTCAGCTTCGTCGCCGTGTTCATCGTGTGCCTCGTTCTCTCCGCAGGGGCGGCGTCACGCGCCGACGAGGGTGTATCCGGCCTCGTCGACGGCGGCGCGCACGGTTTCGGTGTCCAGCGGGTTGTCGCTGGTGACGGTGACCCGGCCGCCCTCCAGGTCGACCTTGACGTTGGTGACGCCCTCGATCGCGCCGACCTCGGTGACGACCGAGCCGGCGCAGTGCCCGCAGCTCATTCCCCGCACCTCGTACGTCGTGCTGACCATCGCTCTCTCCTTCCGCTGCACCTCACGTTACCCCCGGGGGGTAACCGGGAGGCGGGCCGGCCACCTTCGAAACGCCAGCAATACCGGGTGGGGGTATCTGACGCAGGGAACCGTACCATACCCCCAAGGGGTATGCTAACCTCGGCCGCATGACCGGACCCGTGCCCACCCCGACCCGGGGGTACACCGCCAGCAAGGACCAGTTGCTCGCGCGGCTCCGCCGCGTGGAGGGTCAGGTCCGTGGCATCGAGAAGATGGTCGACGAGGACCGCTACTGCATCGACGTGCTCACCCAGATCTCCGCGATCCAGGCGGCCCTGGACAAGGTCGCCCTCGGCCTGCTCGACGGGCACGCCCGGCACTGCATGCACGAGGGCGCCGTCGAGGGCCGGGCCGACGCGATGGCCACCGAGATGATGGCCGCCGTCGGCCGCCTCATGAAGCGCGGCTGACCCCCGCCCGGCCCGCCCGACGCCCCCGGCCCCGCTGACCCCGCGCCTACTGACCCCGCCCAGCGCGGCTCGGGGCTCGCCCCGCGCGCCGACAGGGCGCTTGATCGACTTCATGTCGGCGACATGGGGGCATCCCGAGCTGCGGATACCCCCACCTCGCCGGCATGACGCGTGGTGCCCGGCCGTCAGAGCCGGGCGAGGATCTTCCTCATCTGGTCGACTTCGCCCTGCTGGCTGGTGGCGATCTGCTGGGCCAGCGCCTTGGCAGCAGGGTTCGCCCCCTCGGCCAACTCCTCCCTCGCCATGGCGATCGCGCCCTCGTGGTGGGCGATCATCATGGTCAGGAACTGCCGGTCGAAGCCGACGCCGCGCGCGCCGGCCAGCTTCGCCATGTCCGCCTCGGACATCATCCCCAGCATCTCGTGGTCCATCTCCGGCATGTCGTGCCCGTGCCCCGGGGCGGGCGACGGGACCGGCCGGCCCCACCCGGTCAGCCAGCCGGTCATGGTGGCGATCTCCGGTGCCTGGGCGACCTTGATCGCGGCGGCGAGCCGCTTGACCTCCGGGTCGGCGGCGCGGGTCTCGGCCAACTCGGCCATCTCCACGGCCTGCCGGTGGTGCGGGATCATCATCTGGGCGAACATCACGTCGGCGTCGCCGAACGCAGCCGCCCCGCGCGTCGGAGTCCCGGCGGCAGTGGCACCAGCCGTGGTGGTGCCGGTCGTGGTCGTGCCGGCGGCGGCCGGCTCGTCGTGGCTGGGCGAGCCGTGCTCGGTGGAGCCGCAGGCGGCCAGGCCGAGGACGGCGGTCAGGGCCACGCCGGCAAGGGCGACGCGGCGCGCGAACGTACGAGTGGTCATGGTGGATCCTTCGGTCTCGGTCACGTACATGGGCAGGACGGAGACACGGGTCACCGGCGGAGCCGGGCACCGCGCCGGGGCGTCCTACGTACGCGACACCGAGACCTCGGCAAGCCGAAGGCCGAGCGGGCGGGGTGGCGGGGCGCGCGGTCCGGCGGGCCCGCCATCGGGCCGCCTGCCGGGCGGACCGGCCGCCCGGGCCCCGGTCAGCAGGAGCACGGCGACGAGCAGGGCCGCCCCGAGCGCGCCGAGCACCGCCAGGCAGGCGCTCCACCCGGACGACCCGTCGGCGCGACCACCGTCCGCGAGCAGCCGGTCGGGCGCACACCCACCAGCCGGACAGCCGGTGTGGGCACCCACGGTGACGGCGGCGACCACGCCGACGCGGACGGCCACTCCACCGGCGAACGCCCGGAGCGCATCCGCGCCCCCGGCAAGCGCCACGGGAACAGCCGCGCCGCCGACAAGCGCCACGGGGACACCCATTCCGCTGGCGAGCGCCACGGGAGCACCCGTGCCGTCGGCGAGCGCCGCCGGGGCCGGGTGGGCGTCGCGCGGTGTGGCCCCGTCGTGGCCGGAGTGGGTGCCGCCGGAGTGCGCGCCGTGGCCGAGGGTGTGCATGGCGGCGAGGCCGACCAGGGTGCAGAGCAGCAGCGCCAGGCGGCCCCACCGCCCGCCCGCCACCGCCCTCGTCCGCACACCACCACGCTAGAGCCTCGGCCGAGGTCGACCCACGCCGCCTCGCGGATGCGGGCGCGGAAGGTGACCCGGCACCACGAGCCGGGCCTGTGCCCGGCACTCCACTCACCAACACTCGTTGAGGCCCTCACCCCTGCCCGGCATCAGCCGGGGGTGAGGCGGACCCGGCGGAGCAGTTGGGCGTTCAACGCCACGACGATCGTGGAGGCCGACATCAGGATCGCCCCGACCGCCGGGCTCAGTGCCACCCCGGCCCAGGCCAGCACCCCGGCGGCCAGCGGCAGGGCCACCACGTTGTAGCCGGCCGCCCAGGCCAGGTTCTGCACCATCTTGCGGTAGGAGGCCCGGGAGAGCCGGGCGACCGCCGCCACCCCGCGCGGGTCGGACGAGGCGAGCACCACCCCGGCGGACTCGATCGCCACGTCCGTGCCGGCCCCGATGGCGATGCCCACGTCGGCGCGGGCCAGCGCCGGGGCGTCGTTGACCCCGTCGCCGACCATCGCCACGGTCAGCCCGCGTCGTTGCAGCTCGGTCACCTTTCCGTCCTTGTCGGCCGGCAGCACCTCCGCGAAGACCTCGTCGACCCCGGGACGGAAGCCGAGGTCGGCGGCGACCGCATCGGCCACCGCCCGGGCGTCCCCGGTGATCATCGCGATGGTCCGGATGCCCTGGGCGCGCAGCTCGGCGATCGCCTCGCGGGCCTCGGGGCGTGCTTCGTCGGCGAGGGCGAACGCGCCGAGCACCGTGCCGGGGAGGCGGACGAGGTGCAGCACGGCGGCCCCCCGCCCCGCCCAGCCGGCGGTGGCCTGCTCCAGCTCGGCGGGGAGGCCCGCGCCCAACTCGCGCAGCAGCGCAGGCCCGCCCACCGCGTATTCCGTGCCGTCGATCGTGGCCCGCACCCCACGGCCTGGCAGGGCGCGAAAGCCGGTGGCAGGCGGGTGCCCGCCGCGCTGCTCGGCGGCGGCGACGATCGCGCGGGCCAGCGGGTGCTCGCTGTCCGCCTCGACGCCGGCGGCCAGCCGCAGCAGTTCGTCCTCGCTGGTGCCGGCGGCGGCCGCGACGCCGGTCACGGCGTGTTCGCCCCGGGTCAGGGTGCCGGTCTTGTCGAACAGCACCGCGTCGACGGTGCGCATCCGCTCCAGCGCGAGACGGTCCTTCACCAGGATACCGGAGCGTGCCGCCACCGCCGTGGACAGCGCGATGACCAGCGGGATCGCGAGCCCCAGCGCGTGCGGGCAGGCGATGACCAGCACCGTGACGGTCCGCACGACGGCCTCGTCGGGGTCGCCCAGGGCGGACCAGACCACGACCGTCAGCACGGCGGTGGCGGTCGCGACGTAGAACAGCCAGGCCGCGAAGCGGTCGGCGAGCACCTGGGCCCGGCCGCTGGAGCGCTGCGCCTCGGCGACCATGCGCTGGATGCCGGCGAGGGTGGTCTCCTCGCCGGTGGCCTCGACCTCGACCCGGATCGCCGAATCCGTGGCCACCGTGCCCGCCACCACCCGGTCGCCGGCCGACCGGGTGACCGGGCGGGACTCGCCCGTGATCATGGATTCGTCCAGCTCGGCGTCGCCGTCGACGACCCGGCCGTCGGCCGGCACCCGACCGCCCGGCCGGACCAGCAGCACGTCGCCGACGCGCAGCCCGGCGACCGGGACCCGCTCGGTGCCGCCGTCCGGGCGGACCCGCTCCGCGTCGTCGGGCAGCAGCGCGGCCAGCGCCGCGAGGGCGCCCCGGGCCTGGCCGATCGCCCTCATCTCCTGCCAGTGCCCGAGCAGCATGATGGTGACCAGCGCCGCCAGCTCCCACCAGAAGTCGAGGTCGAACGCGCCGGCGCTGGTGGCCAGCGACGCGACGTATGCCACGCTGATCGCCATCGCGATGAGCAGCATCATGCCCGGTGCCCGGTCGCGCAGCTCCCGGACCGCGCCGACCAGGAACGGCCACCCGCCCCACCAGAAGACCGCCGAGCCGAGCACCGGGCCGACCAGGGCCCGGCCGGGGAACTCCAGCGAGTAGCCGAACCAGTCCATCACCATGTGGCTGGTGACGACGATCGGCAGGGTCAACGCGAGGCAGGCCCAGAACCGGCGGCGGAACATCTCCGGGTCGTGCCCGGCGTGCTTGTCGTGCCCGCCGTGCCCGGCATGGTTGTCGCGCTCGGCATGGGTGGGGTGCCCGACATGGGTGGGGTGCCCGGTGCGATTGGCGTGCGCGTCGTGGGCCATGTCTCCAACATGCCCTGCCGCCCGTCGATCCGGCGGCATGTCGGCCATGTGGCGGTATCACGGCGGCCGGAACACCGCCATGTCGCCGACATGGTGTCGGTCGACCTGCATTCGCAGGTGAGGGTGGCTACGATTCCGGGCGGTGGGACGCGGGATGCCGCTCCGGACGGCCGGCGGAGCGGGAGACCGGGGCCGACGGAGAGGGAGACCCGGGGCCGGCGGAACGGGAGACCGGGCGGCCGGAGGAACGGAAGGCCGGGCGGGCCGGGCGGCGGGAGCCGGGCGGCCGGCGCCGACCGATCGCCCGCCACGCTGAACCGTCCGGGCCGCCGGGCCGTATCCCGCGCTGACACCGTTTGGAGATCGTCGATGGGCGCCGACCACAACCGACCCGCCCCGCCCACCCCGCCGGGGGTGCGGCGGGTCCTCGTCGCGACCGTGGTGCCCCTCTTCGTGATCACCGTGATCGCGGCGGTCGTCCTGTGGCCCCGCGACGGCGGCCCGGAGGTCGACGGCGGTTCGCCGGTGCCCCGCTACCACGGCACGGTGACCCGGGTGGTCACCGAGGAGTGCCCGCCGCAGCCCGAGACGCCGGAGGGCGGCGGGCCGGGCGTCGCGGACGGCCCGTGCGGCACCGTGACCGTCCGGGTGGAGCAGGGGCCGGACGCCGGGCGGCAGGTCGAGACGCCGGTCCCGACGGGCCCCGGCGCGCCCACCGTCGCCGTCGACGACCGGATCGTGCTGGTGAAACTCACCGATCCGGCGGACCCGACCGCGAGCGCCTACAACATCGCCGAGCACCAGCGTGGCGCCCCGCTGATCTGGCTGGCGGTGGTGTTCGCGCTGGCGATCGTCGCGTTCGGCCGTTGGCGGGGGGTGGCCGCCCTCGCCGGGCTCGCCGCCACCTTCGCCATCCTGCTGACCTTCGTGCTGCCCGGCATCGGCGCGGGCGGGTCGCCGCTGCCGATCGCCGTCGTCGGCTCCGCGCTGATCATGTTCGTGGTGCTGTACCTCACCCACGGGGTCACCGCGCAGACGTCGGTGGCGGTCCTCGGCACCCTGGGCAGCCTGGTTCTCACCGGCCTGCTGGGCACGCTGGCCACGGCCGCCACCCACCTCACCGGGTACGGCAGCGAGGACGCCACCACCCTGTCGATGTTCCGGGGCGACGTGGACCTGCACGGCCTGCTCCTGGCCGGCATCATCATCGGGTCGCTCGGGGTGCTCGACGACGTCACCGTGACCCAGGCGGCCACCGTCACCGAGCTGGCGCACGCCAACCCGGGGCTGTCCCGGTTGCAGCTCTACCGGGCGGCCACCCGCGTCGGCCGGGCGCACATCGCCTCGACGGTCAACACGATCGTGCTGGCGTACGCGGGTGCGTCGCTGCCGCTGCTGCTCCTGCTCACCGCCGACTCCCGCCCCGTGACCGAGATCCTGACCAGCGAGTTCCTCGCCCAGGAGATCGTCCGCAGCGCGGTCGCCACGCTGGGCCTGATCGCCGCCGTGCCGCTCACCACCGGGCTGGCCGCCGTGGTCACGGCGGCAGGACGCACGGCGGCGGCGGGACCCACGGCGGGGCAGGGGGCCGCGCCCCGGACCCGCCCGGCGGGCGGCGGGGACGTGCCGGCGGCGCGTACCCACGGGGGCGGGCGGCGGACCGCGGACCGCGATCTCGCGCTGGAGGCGCTCGGCGGCGGCCGGGCGGCCGAGGGGTTCCCCGACGACCACGCCCCCACCCACCCCCCGGCCGGACGGCCGCACCGAGAAGGAGGCACGGAGACCGCATGGTGACACTGCGCAGCGTGACCGGCGGCGGCATCCGCCCTGAGAAGCGCATCACTGATTACCGACGGCGATTACGAAATGACGCTTTTAGTCGGCATCCGGACGTAGCTCCCCGCATGTGCTCTCGGGTAACCTCGCTGCCGGTCACCGCCGAAGGCGCGAAGCGGCGCCTGCGGTGCCGCCGCCCAATCGCCGCGAGGCGAGCCGGGGAACCAGGTGCCCGGGGTGAATCCGCGCGAGCGGTAGGGGCCGCTTCCGCCCCGAACCCGTCAGCTAACCCGGTCGGCGGTCGATGGAAGGGAACACTGTGACGGCACCCCTGCACCGCTGGTTGACACCCGTGGTGGCCGTGCTCGCTGCCCTGGCGGTCGTCGCCGGGCCGGCCGCCCCGGCGCTCGCCCTGCCCGCCGCCGCCCCCCAGCCCTCGGGGCACGAGGAGGACGACGAGCCCCAGCTCATCACCGACGTGATCGAGGCGACGAACCGGGACTACGTCCAGGCCAAGTCGAAGCTCGAAAAGTCCAAGAAGCGCCAGGCCCAGCTCGCCGACGAGGTGCGGAAGGCCCAGGAGGAGCTGGACGCGCTCGCGCCGCAGGTCGGCGAGATGGCCGCGCAGTCGTACCGGACCGGGCGGGTCGGCGCGATGGCGATGCTGCTGGAGAGCAACAGCCCGGACTCGTTCGTCAAGCGCGCCTCCGCCCTCGACGAGCTGAACATGGTCAACGCCAACAAGCTGGCCGAGGTCAGCGCGGCGAAGAACCGCGCCGAGCAGGCCAAGCTCGCGCTCGACGCCGAGGTGCGCGAGCAGCAGAAGCAGGCGTCGGTCATGGCGAAGAAGAAGCACGACGCCGAGAAGGCGCTCGCGCTGGTCGGCGGCAAGGGCTTCACCGGCGGCCTGGTCAACGCCACGTCCCCGGTCGCGCGGATCGCGCCGGGCCGGACGTCGGACGGCACCTGGCGGCCGGAGTCGTGCAGCGAGAACGACCCCACCACCTCCGGCTGCGTGACACCCCGCACGCTGCACGCCTACAAGGAGGTCAAGCGGGCCGGCTTCAACCGGTTCGTGGGCTGCTACCGGCCGGGCGGGCCGTGGGAGCACCCCAAGGGCCGGGCCTGCGACTGGTCGCTCCAGAACAGCGGCTTCTCCCCCTGGCACAACAACGACACCCGGATGTACGGCAACAACCTCGCCGCGTTCCTCATCCGCAACGCCGACCGGCTCGGCATCTACTACGTCATCTGGAACCGGCAGATCTGGTTCCCGGCGAACGGCTGGAGTTCCTACAGCGGGCCGTCCAACCACACCGACCACGTGCACATGTCGCTGCTCTGAGGCGACGCGCCGCGCACGACGAGAGGGGCCGCTCCGCTACGGGGCGGCCCCTCTCGCGTCGCGTCCCGGGCGCGCCGGGCTCAGGTCACAGCACTGGGCGTCGGTGCGGCGCTGGGCGGCGGGCGACAGCGGCGGGCGGCGGTAGGCGGCCGGTGACAGCGGCGGGCGGCGCGTCTCAGGCGGCGGCAGCAGCCGGGGTGGGGTCCGTGGCCATGGCGGCCGGCACGGCGGCCACCGTCCGCACCCCGCCGGCACTGAGCCGGTACGACATCCCGACGACCGCGCACCGGCCCGCGTCGACCTCGGCGGCCAGCACGGGCGACCGGTCGAGCATCGCCTCGACCGTGCACGCGATGTGGATGTCGACGATCTCGTCGATGCTCTCGACGCCCCGCTCGGCGGCCCGGTGCAGGCTGGGCACCACGGCGTCCACCACGGCCCGCAGGTTTCCGGCGGGCTCGCTGCCGGTGCCGGCCGCCGCCTTGGCCGCCTGCACCGCCCCGCAGGAGTCGTGGCCGAGCACCACCACCAGGGGGGTGCCCAGCACGGTCACGGCGTACTCGACGCTGCCCAGCACCTCGGGGCCGACGGTGTGCCCGGCGGTGCGCACCACGAAGAGGTCACCCAGGCCGCGGTCGAAGATGATCTCGGCGGCGAGGCGGGAGTCGGAGCAGCCGACGATCACCGCGAACGGGTTCTGGCCGTCGGCGACGGCCGCCCGGTGGTCGGCGTCCTGGTTGGGGTGGCGCGGCGCCCCGGTGACGAAGCGGTGGTTGCCGGCGTGCAGCTCGGCGAGGGCCCGGGCCGGGGTGCAGCGAGCACCCGGGGTACCCGGTTCGCCCGGTCGCCCGACGGACGTGCGGGGATCGAGCTGCCCGGAGCCCGCCTGGGCCATCGACATGCTGGACTGCTCCATGCCCCATCACCTCGTCATTCACGCGCACGACCAGTTCCCCCACGGTCACACGCAGCAAAAGGCACGTCAAGCGTTACGTGATACACATTTCCTGCGTTGGGAAGGGGTTGCGCAGGCCCGTGCCTCGGTCCGCGCAGGCCCAGGAGCGTGGGCGTCGTCGCCGAGCCCTAACATGTCGGACATGGCGACGACAGCAGGCGGGAACGGGAGCACCCGGAACTGGACGTTCCTCACCAACCACGGCCACGTCCTGCTCGCCATCGCCCGCAACCCGACCGCCCGGCTGCGGGACGTCGCGGACGAGGTGGGCGTGACCGAGCGCGCGGCCCAGGCGATCGTGGCCGACCTGGAGGCCGGCGGCTACCTGCGGCGGACCCGGGTCGGCCGGCGCAACGAATACACGGTCAACCCCAGCGGCCACTTCCGCCACCCGGCCGAGGCGGACCGCCAGGTCGGCGACCTGCTCGCCCTCTTCACCACCGAGCAGGCCGAACGGCGCACCCCGGACGGGGCCGAACGGCGTACACCGGACGAGGCCGAACGACCGGCCCCGGACCAGGGCGAACGGCGCACCCCGGACCAAGCCGGGCGGCAGGCCCCAGGTGGGCACGCCCCGGGCCAGGCCGGGCGGGACGCCGGGTGACCGGGCGGGCCGGGCTGCGGCGGGTCGCGCCGCCCGCGCTGGCGGCGCTGCTCGCCGCCGCCGTCGTGCCGCCCGCCCCGGCGTCGGCCGCCCCGACCTGCGGGCCGACCGGGAACCCCGCGCCCACCGGGGCGCCCTGGGCGCTGACCCGGCTCGACCCGGCCTCGGCCTGGCGGGTCACCCGGGGCGAGGGCGTCACCGTGGCGGTCGTCGACTCCGGCGTGTCGGCCACCCACCCGCTGCTACGCGGCCAGGTGCGCCCCGGCCGGGACTTCAACGCGCTGCCCAGCAACGCGGGGCAGTGCGACGCGGCCGGGCACGGCACGATCGTCGCCGGCATCATCGCCGGCCGGGAGGGCACCGGCTCGCCGTTCACCGGCATCGCGCCGGCCGCCCGGATCCTGCCCGTACGCGTGCTGCCGGACACCCGGCGCACCAACGACGAGGGCCTGCCGGCACAGATCGGCCTGGCCATCCGCTGGGCCGTCGACCAGGGCGCCGACGTGATCAACCTGTCCCTGGTCACCCTGCCCCGCCCGGAGCTGGCCGCCGCCGTCGAGTACGCCCTCGCCAAGGGCGTCGTCGTGGTGGCCGCCGCCGGCAACCGCCAGGAGCAGCAGCAGGACCTGCCGGCCTACCCGGCGGCGTATCCCGGGGTCATCGCCGTGGCCGGCGTCGACGCGCAGGGCGGCCACGTCGGCAGCTCGGTCAGCGGGGACTACGTGGACATCGCCGCCCCGGGGCTGGACATCGTCGGCCCCGCGCCCCGGGGGCAGGGCTACCTCGCCGAGCCGCAGGGCGGCACGAGCTTCGCCGCCGCGTACGTCTCGGGGGTGGCCGCGCTGGTCCGCGCCGCGCATCCGGATCTCACGCCGGACGGGGTGGGCTACCGGCTCACCCGCACTGCGGACAACCCCCCGGACGGGCACAACGCCGAGGTCGGGTACGGGGTGGTGAACCCCTACCGGGCGGTGACCAGCGTGCTCGGCACGCGCAGCGACCCGCCGCCCGGGGCGCTGGCCGCGCCCGCCCCGCCGCGCGACCCGCTGGGCTGGCAGCGGGCCGTGGCGGTCTGGGTGGCGGCGGTCGGCGCGGTCCTGGCCGGCGCGCTGCTGGCCGTCAGGCCGATCCTGGCCCGGGGACGGCGTCGGGGCTGGCGGCCGGGCCGCCGCCCCTCCACCGTCGAAAGCTGACCCCGGCCGGCCGCACGGTCAGCGCAGGATGCCGGGGGTGGCGTCGCCGCCCGCGCCCCAGACGTCCTCGTCCTCCTCCAGCCAGGTGTTGCGCACCTGCTCCTCCTCGCCGTAGCCGGCCCCGCCCGCCGCGCCGGCCAGGCCGCCCCGCCCGGCCGTCGCGCCGCCCGGCCGGCCGGCACCCGCCGCGCCCCGGCCGCCCGCGCCCCGGGCACCGGCACCGCCGGCCGTGCCGGGGGCCACCATGCCGCCCATGCCCGGCTTGCCCGCGCCCAGCCGACCGCCCGCGCCCCGGCCCGCCGCCCGGCCCGCGCCGGCCGCGCCGCCGCCGAGCATCGGCGGCAGCCCCGGGCTGACCGTCTTGCCGAGCGCACCGCCGCCGGGAATGCCGCCGCCCGCGCCGCCGGTCGACAGGCCCGCGCCGCTGCCGCCGCCCAGCCCGCCCCCGCCGAGGCCGGTGGTGGCCGGCCCGCCGGCACCGGCCAGGCCCGTCCCGTAGTCGTCGTCCAGCCCGCCCGGGTCCACGGACCCGGTGTCGGGAAGGTCGGCGACGGGGGTGAGGTCCGGGTGGGTCGTCGACCCGAAGTCGGGCTTGCCGTCGCCGACCTCCGGCAGGGTGCCGATGCCGCCCGGGGAACCGCCGCCGACGCCGCCGGTCGACGGCATGCCGCCCACCGACGGGACCCCACCGACGCCACCGGCGCCCGGGCCGCCGCCGAGGTCCGGCACCTCCGTGGGGCCCGTGCTCAGGCTGCTGGGGGTCACCGAGCCCGGCGCCTCCATCGTGCGGTCCTTGAAGTTGCCGTTGACCTCGTCGTAGACCTTGCGGGCGTCGCCCTCCTGGTCGGAGAACCAGCCCGTGACCCAGTCGCCCACCTTGCCGAGCTGCTCGACGGGCCAGCTGCCCATGACCTCCGCCGTGACCCGGGTCTCGAACAGCCCCACCCCGAGGGTGATCTCGCCGTTGCGGGCCGCCAGGACGTCACCGACGCAGGCCGCCGGGATCGGCATCTTGTTCTGGGCGTCCTCCAGCTGGCTGGCGGCCGTCTCCAGGGTGGTCACGATGCTGACCTTGCCCCGCCCCGGGTTGTCGATGTCGTCGACCATCGACCTGGCGTTCTTGGCGAGCCCCTCGATGTGCGTCTTGAACGCCTCGTAGGCCGGGCCCTTCCAGACCACGCCGAGGTCCTTCACGTTCTTCTCCAGGCTCTCCCGGACCTGATCGACGTTCTTGATCAGCTCCTTCCAGCCCAGCGCGGCGCTCTGCACGTCGGCCGGGCGGCCGTCGACGAGCACCTCCCGGGCCATGTCCTCCCAGCTCTTGTCGCCCACGTTCCGCTCCCGTCGATCTAGCTGCCGCCGCGGGCGGCGTCGGTGAAGGCCTGCTGCATCTCCTGCGCGGTCATCTTGTTGGCCCCCTCGGCGGTCTCGTAGTTGCGCTTCACGGTGCGCAGCGCCTCGGCCGCCGAGTAGAGGTTCTCCGAGAGGGTGCGCAGCCCGCTCTCGGTGCCGCTGTAGACCTGCTGGTGCCGCTGGGCGAGTTGCAGGGCGTACGGGAAGCCACCGAGCGGCCCCTTGCCGGCGACGGCCTCGCCGCCGCCGAGCTTGTCGGAGATGTCGGCCATGTCGTAGGAGAGCCGGTTGAGGTAGCTGGCGTGCGTCTCCAGCCAGGTGATCGCGGAGTCGAGGTTGCCGGCGTCCCACTCCGTCTCGACGCCCTTCTCGCCCGCGCCGGCAACCAGCCCGCTCGGCGTCTCGGCCTGGTCGACGCCGATGCGGTCGAAGCTGATCCCCCGGATGTCGACCATCCCCGGGTAGGCCGCGTTGACCGGCAGCGGCACGGGCAGGTCGATCTCCACCCGGTCCGGATCGTGCTGTTCGTCGCTCATGATGCCCCTCCCTGGCCCCGTTTCTCAGGTGTCGGTGTCAGCGCGGCTGCGGCCCCGCCGGGCCGGGCGGCCGTGCCTGCGGCGGCGGCCCCGGCGGGTGCGGCCCGGGCGGGTGCGGCGGTGGGACGCCGAGCGGTGGCCCCGGCGGGTACGGCCCGGACGCGTAGGGCCCCGGCGGGTACGGGCCGGGCGGGACACGGCGGCGCGCCGCCCGGCGGTTGACCACGACCAGCCCCACCACCAACGCGCCGGCCAGGAGCACCACGAGCAGGCAGAGCGCCAGCCGGAACGGGGCGTTGTCGCCCAAGCTCACGGAGACCGCCGGCCGCCCGTCGGCGGGGTCGTCGCCGTCGTCGGTCGCGGCGGGGCCACCCGGCTTCGCGGACGCGCCGGTCAGCAGCGGGTTGCCGGTCACCTCGGGCACGGCGGCGGTCAGCGCGGCCAGCACGTCGACGCCGCCGAAGCCGTACTCCGGGTCGCGGCCCGGGGCGCCCCGGTCCCGCGCGGTGCGGATCAGCCGGTTGACCACGTTGGCGGCGTCGAGCCGCGGATAGCGGGACCGCACCAGCGCGGCGACCCCGGAGACGATCGCCGACGCGTTGCTGCTGCCGTCGCCCACGCCGTAGCCGTTCGGCGACACCGGCGGCGGCACCGTGCTGATGATCCGTTCGCCGGGCGCGGCGATCCCCACCTCCGGGCCGGTGACCGACCCGCTCCACCGCGAGCCGTTCTTCCCGGTGCCCGCGACCGCGAGCACGCCGGGGACGTTGGCCGGCGTCGGCACGCCCTGGCTGGCGGCGCGGTTGCCGGCGGCGGCCACCAGCACCGCGCCCTTGCCGAGCGCGTACTCGACGGCCTCGGTGACCTGGGGGTCGTCGCCGGGGGTGCCGACGGACAGGTTGATCACGCCTGCTCCGGCGTCGGCCGCCCAGCGGATGCCGCCCGCGATGTCCCACTCGCGCGGCTCGCCGAGGGCGACCGGCAGGATCTTCGCCTCCGGGGCGATGCCGAGCAGCCGCATGGACCCGCCGCCCCGGCCGGCGATGATGCCGGCCATCGCGGTGCCGTGGCCCTTCTCGCGGTCCGGGTCGGCCTGGCCGTCGGCCCGCACCCCGCTGGACCGCGAGGTGCCCCTCAGGACCTGCCCCCGCAGGTCGGGGTGGGCGGCGTAGACCCCGCCGTCGATCACCGCGACCGTGACGCCCGCGCCCCTGGTCAGCTTGTGCGCCTCGGGGATGCGCAGCGTGTCGAGGTGCCACTGGAGGCCGCGCACCGTGTCGGCGGCGCGCGCCGGGGCAGGCGCGGTCAGCAGGCCGCCGGCCACGGCGGCCAGCGCCAGCATGGCGGCGGACCGCCGCAGCGGTCGCCGGTGTCCCCCCGTGTGCATCGTCCTCCCCCGGCCCTCGTCTGCCGTCACGCAGAACGGCTCCGGCCCGGTCGAGCCGGACCGGAGCCGCGTCGGCGTCAGCTCAGCTGTTCCACACCCGGGAGTTGCTCATCTCCGTGGTGACGTAGTTCTCGCGGGCGATGCCGACCGCGCCGCCGATGTCGTTCAGGATCTTGTTGATGTCCCGGACGGCGGCGTCCCACTGCGCCTGGTGCTGCTCGTAGGCGGTGCGGTCCTCGCCTTCCCAGTGCAGCTTGCTGAGCATGGAGCGCAGCGTGTCGAGCTTCTCGTCGATGGTCCGCGAGATCGCGGTCATCTGCTGGTGGCTGCTTTCGAGGACCGCGTAGTCAACTTTGATGCTCATGATTTCCTCCCCTACGCCTGGCTGCCGGTCACGGGTTCAGCGCAGCGTGGAACTTGTCCAGCATCTGCTGCTGTTCCTCGTCGTTGACCTGGTGGGTCGTGCCGGACTTGTCGAGCAGGTCGGCGATGTTGTCCATCGCGGTCAGCAGCTTGGCGGTGTCCTCGTTCCAGCGCAGCATGAGCTGCTGGAAGCCGGAGGACGCCTGCCCCTTCCAGGCCATCGCCAGGTCGTCGACCACGTTCCACAGCTTCTTCAGCTCACCGTCGACATCGCCGCGCGTGGACCGCACGTCATTCGCCGCGGTATGCAGAGTCGATGCGTCGACCTCGAACGCCATGCTTCACACCCTTCCGTCATCGTTGTGGCGGCGGAACTCTGCCGCGCCCCTCCCCCGTGGCAAGGCGACCAACCCCACCGACGGACATTCAGGATGCACCGTAACCGACCTCGTCCAACCCGCGCAGCCCTGCCGCGGCGTCGTGGCCGCCCGAACAGGGTCCTCCCGGAGGGATCGCCCCAGCGTGGACCGTCCCCAGCGGACCCGGGCCGCGCCCCGGCTCAGGAGGGCCGACGGTACGACCGCACGTGCAGCACCACGCCGAACACCAGCAGCGCGGCCAGCAGCACCACGGCCGCCCAGAGCACCGGCTTCTCCAGGGCCCGGTCCAGCACCACCGGCAGCAGCGCGGCGATGCCGACGAGGACCGTCGCCTCGCTGGCCCGCTTCGCCCAGGTCGCCCGCGTGAGCTGCGCGACCAGCCCCAACACGAGGAAGACCGGGATGGTGACCAGGGCCAACACGAAGAGCGTCACCATGTCGCCCGCCTCTCACTGGTAGAACTTGGAATCCTTGACCCAGTCGATCTTGATGTCCTTGATGTCGGGGTCGGTCCCGGTGGCCGCCCAGCCCGGGCGGGAGTCCGACACGAAGGCGAACCGGTTGTTGTGCTGGAACCCCGCCATCACGGTGGTGAACAGCGCGCTGATGTCGCCGAAGACCAGGGCGAGGATCGCCACGCTCACGGTCAGCCCGGCCACCCCGATGGCCTCGGCGATGGGTGCGGTCGGCGGGAACGCCTGGAGGGCGACCGACGCGATCACAGCGATCAGGATCGGGATCAGCGCCTCGACCAGCGCGTCGACGGCGTCGTTGAAGGCGTCCCGGGCGGCGGTGAGGCTCTCCTTGTTGGCGTTGAACGCCTCGGCCAGCGAGTTGATCTCCGCGCCCAGCTTCCGGAGGAACAGCTCGAACGCGTCCCGGTCGTCGAAGTCCCACTCCTCCGCGGACGGCGGCACCTCGCCCAGGGCCGCGCCGAACTGGTCCGCGCCGAGCAGGCGGGCGGCGTCGCCCCACTCCTTGATGGACTTGTTGACCTCGTCGTTGTCGAACGTCTCCAGATAGGCGATCATCACGCCCAGGAAGCCCGCGCCGACCAGCCACATCCAGTTGGCCCGGGCCGCCGGGAGCAGGCCCCGCACCGGGGCCGTCGTCGCGGCGACCGTGTGCGTGCCGGTCACCGCGCCGGACGCGTTGGCGATCAGGATCTCCGTCATCGGTGCTGCCCCCCGTCGCGCCCCCGGCCGGTCACTTGACCACCCAGGGCTGATCCGACTTCTCCCAGTTGTTGGCGGTCTGTTCGAGCTGCTGGGCCGCCCGGTGCAGGTGCTCGATGCCGGTCTTCACGTTCTCCAGGTGGCCGTCGACCGAGGCGTTGTGCGCCTCGACGGTCGCGCCGCCGAAGAGGGTCAGCGACCCACCCGGCAGCTTCACGCTCTCCAGCAGCGACTGCACGTTGCGCAGGTACTGGATCGGGCCGTCCGGGGCGTCGAGCTTCTGGCCCGCCCTGCGGATCGCGTCGACGTCGACCGTGTTCGCCATCGTGTCTCCCTGCCGGACTCAGCGGCGCAGGCCGCGGAACGGGTCGCCCAGGTCCACCCCGAACCGGCGGAACCAGTCCTCGGGTGTCAGCGTGCCGGCCTGGGCCTGCCGGACCAGCTCGGAGCCGCCGAGCATCTCGGTGAGCAGCTCCTGCTGGTGCTCGCCGAAGGCCGCGTACGCCGCGTCGATCGCCGCCTGGAGCGACTCCGCGAGGGAGAAGCTGTCCAGCCGCATCGCCCGCGCGTTGATCTCGATGTCGCCGACCTTCATCTCGCCGTCGACCGTGACGCTGACCAGGCCGTCCGGGCTCTCCCCGGTCACCCGCAGCTCGGCGCGCTGCCGCTGGAACTCGGCCAGCCGACGCTGCTGCTCCTGCGCCTGACGCAGCATGCTCTCGACGGCGCCGTTGAGGCCGCCGTATCCCCCCGAGGTGCTCACCACGGTCCCTTCTGCACAACCGACGATCGGCCCGACGCTACCGGACCGGGGCACCCGGCGTCCGTCCCCGGCCGTGCCGGACCGTGGCCTAGGCCGGTTCGGACCAGGCCGTCTGGACGAGTTGCTGGCCGTCGCGCCGCCGCACCAGCGTGCCCCGGCCGGGCGGCTGCGGGCTCGGGCGCAGCGTGCCGAAGACCGGCCCCTCCTCCCGCGCGCCGGACATCAGCAGGCCGGGCGAGTCGAGCTCGCGCAGGCGTTGCAGCACCGGCTCGTACAACGCCCGCGCCACGCCGCCGACCCGGCGGGCGACGATCAGGTGCAGGCCGATGTCGCGGGCCTGCGGCAGCAGCTCGTGCAGCGCGCTGAGCGGGTTGTTGCCGCCGGAGGCCACCAGGTCGTAGTCGTCGACCAGGAGGTAGAGGTCCGGCCCCTTCCACCAGCTCCGGTCGCGCAACTGGGCGGTGGTGACGTCCGGGCCGGGCAGCCGGTTGGACAGCGCGCTGCGGATCGACGCGAGGCCCTGGGCGAAGACCTGGTTGGACGGGGCGTAGTCGAGCAGGTGCTCGCCCTCGACCGCGCCGAGCAGGCCGCGCCGGTAGTCGGCGATGACCAGGCGGGCCTGCGCCGGGGTGTAGCGCTCGACGATCCCCCGGGCGATCACCCGCAGCAGGTTGGTCTTGCCGCACTCGGCGTCGCCGAACACGGTCAGGTGCGGCTCGCTGGCCAGGTCCAGGTAGACCGGCGCGAGCGCCGACTCGTCGACCCCGATCGGCAGGCCCGGCGCGGTGCGGTCGGCCACCCGGGCCAGCTCGGCCAGCGGCAGCCGGCGCGGCAGCAGCCGTACCTTCGGGGCGGGGGTGCCCGGCCACGCCCGCGCCACGTGCCCGGCCAGGGCGACCGACGCCTCGGTCAGGTCGTCGACGTCGCGGCGGCCGTCGATCCGCGACACCGCCGCCAGGAAGTGCAGCTTGTCGCGGGTCAGGCCGCGGCCGGGGGTCTTCTCCGGCACGTTCTGCGCGGCCCGCCGGTCGATCTCCGACTCGGCCGCGTCGCCGAGTCGCAGCTCCAGCTTCGTGCCGAGCAGGTCGCGCAGGTTGATCCGGATCTCCGCCCAGCGCACCGCCGTGATCACCACGTGGATGCCGAAGCCCAGCCCCCGGTTGGCCAGGTTGGTGATGGTCTGCTCCAGCTCCTCGTACTCCTGGCGCAGCGTGTTCCAGCCGTCCACCACGAGGAACACGTCGCCGAACGGGTCGTCGGCGAACTCGCCGGCCGCCCGGCGACGCCGGTAGGCGGCCACCGAGTCGATGCCGTGCCGGGCGAACCGCTGCTCCCGCTCGTCGATGATCCCGACCACCTCGGCGACCGTGCGGCGGACCGCCTCGGTGTCCCGCCGGCCGGCCACCCCCGCCGTGTGCGGCAGCCCCTCCAGGCTGCGCAGCGCCCCGCCGCCGAAGTCGAGGCAGAAGAACTGCGCCTCGCGCGGGGTGTGGGTGAGCGCCAGCGAGGCGAGCAGCGACCGCAGCAGGGTGCTCTTGCCGGACAGCGACGCGCCGACGATCACCACGTTGCCGCCCGCCCCGGCCAGCTCCACCATCATCGGGTCACGGCGCTGCTCGTACGGGCGGTCGACCACCCCGACCGGGACGGTGAGCCGCCCCCGGCCCGCCCAGCCGGCGGTGGTCAGGCCGTACGTCGGGTCGACGGCGAGCTGGCCGAGCAGGTCCGCAAGGCTCGGCGGCTCCGACAGCGGCGGCAGCCACACCTGGTGGGCGGGGCGGCCCTGGCCGGCGAGCCGACCGATCAGCACGTCGAGCGTGGCCACGGCCTTGCCCTCGGCCGGCTGCTCCGGCTCGGCCACCGGCTCCGCCGCCAGGTCCGGGGCGGGCGCCGGCACGAACTCCGTGCCGTACGGCACGATGCGGCGGCGCACCAGCGCCTGCGCCGAGCGCGCCTGCTCCCCCGGGGCCCGGTACGGGCCGGACACGTACGCGGCGCGGAACCGCAGCATGGTGGCGGTGTCGGTCTTGAGGTAGCCGTGGCCGGGGGCGCTGGGCAGCTCGTACGCGTCGGGCACGCCGAGCACGATCCGGCTCTCCACCGCCGAGAAGGTGCGCAGGCCGACCCGGTACGACAGGTGCGTGTCGAGGCCGCGCAGCTTGCCCTCCTCCAGCCGCTGGCTGGCGAGCAGCAGGTGCACGCCCAGCGACCGGCCCAGCCGGCCGATCATCACGAACAGGTCGATGAAGTCGGGCTTCGCGGCGAGCAGCTCGCTGAACTCGTCGCAGATGATGAGCAGGCTCGGCATCGGCTCCAGCGCCTCGCCGGCGGCCCGCGCCTTCTCGTACTCGTAGCGGGAGACGTAGTTGCCGGCGGCCCGCAGCACCTCCTGGCGGCGGTTCATCTCGCCGGCCAGGGCGTCGCGCATCCGGTCGACCAGCGGCAGCTCGTCGGAGAGGTTGGTGATCACCGCGCTGGTGTGCGGCAGCGCGTCCAGGGAGGCGAACGTCGCGCCGCCCTTGAAGTCGACCAGGACGAAGTTCAGCTCCTCCGAGGAGTGGGTGACGGCGAGGGCGGCGACCACCGTACGCAGCAGCTCGCTCTTGCCGGAGCCGGTCGCGCCGATGACCAGGCCGTGCGGGCCCATGCCCTCGTGGGCGGACTCCTTGAAGTCCAGCTCGACGACGGTGCCGTCGGGGCCGACGCCGAGGGGGATGCGCAGCCGGTCGCGGTGGCTGCGCGGCCGCCACGTCTGCCGCACGTCGACGGTGGCGGCGTCGCCGACGCCGAGCAGGTCCGGCAGCTCGGTGCTGCGGGCCAGCGGCTCCTCCGCGCCGGCCTGCTGCTGGGAGAGGCGGTAGGGGGCGAGCTGCCGGGCCAGCCCCTCGGCCGCGGCGGCGGTGAGCCGGTCGGGGCGGCCCAGCCGGGTGCTGGTGGCACCCCGGACCAGGTCGACGGCGGTGCCGTCGCCGACGTCGAGGCAGAGCAGCCAGCGGCCGGCGTCGCGGGGCACGGCCCCGGAGAGGTCCACGACGGTGGTGCCGAGCAGGCTCGGGCCGGTGAGCTGGCAGGTGGCGGCGACCTCGCCGCCGTCGACGACCACCAGCAGGTGCGGCGCGGTGGTCAGCGGCTTGGCGTCCGGGCTGAACCGGTGCCGGCCGGCCAACTCGTCGGCGAGGGACTCCTCGGCCTCGGCGAGGGTGGCGAAGACGAGACGGCGGGCCCCGGCGGCGTCGGTGCGGCCGGGGTGCTGGGCGTGCGGCAGCCACTTCACCCAGTCCCAGGCCGGCTGCCGGTCGTCGGCGGCGACCACGACGACGACCAGGTCGTCCGGGGCGTGGAAGGTGGCGAGCTGGCCGATCGTCGCCCGGGCCAGGTCGAGGACCGGCTCCCGCTCGCCGCGCAGCACCACCCGGGAGAACGCCCGCACCGACAGCGCGGTGGGCAGGTCCGGCACCGTGGAGTGGGCGCGGACGAACCGGCGCAGCGCGATCGCGCTCATCGGCTCCAGGTCCTCCACCGGCTTCGTCTCCGGCGGCACGATCTCCACCGCCAGCCGCTGCGGGCCGACCGCGATCCGCGCCTCGCCGAAGTCGTCCTCGGTGACCCGGCGTTCCCACAGCCGGCGGGACGCGGCGATCGACCAGAGCGCGTCGGGCTCCGGGTGCCGCCACGTCATCGCGGCCCGCTGCTGCTCGGCCGCGCGCCGGGTGCGCTTGCGCATCTGGGCCAGGTAGCGCATGTAGTCGCGGCGCTCGGCGTTCAGCTCGGCCTTGTCGTTGCCGCCGTTGCTCAGCGAGCCGACCGCCATGCCGAGCATGGAGACCCCGAAGAGCCCACCCGCGACGTACGTCATCATGCCGCCGCCCCGGCCGGCGTAGAGGAACGCCATCGCGCCGACGCCGCAGACCATCGGCAGGATCATCAGCAGCTGGCCCATGCCCCGGGGGGTCGGCTCGGGCAGCTCCGGCGGGGATTCGAGCAGCACCTCGCCGCGCGGCAGGGCGGGCCCCGGCTGACGCGGAAGCCGACGGAACACGACGGTGCTCACGGCGTTCTCCTCCCCCAGAAGCGGCCCGGACGCCGGCCGGCGCGGCGTGACGTGCGGCCGGGGTGGCGCGACGACCGGGCGCGGGCCGTCGGGTGGGCATCGTACGTGGGGGTCATCGTAGGTAATCTCCCGTGGGCGTCGGGGACCCGCTTCGGCGGCGGCCCGGGCCGGGTGGAGCGCAGGCGAACGCGAGGAGGCCACAGTGGCGACGAGGACGGCGACCGGCGGCCTGAGCCGGGTCACCATCGTGGCGCCCCGGACCAGGATGGACCTCGCCCTCCCCGCCGACGTGCCGTTGGCGGACCTGCTGCCGACCCTGCTGCGGTACGCGGGTGAGGACCTCGCCGACGAGGGGGCGCGGCACGGCGGCTGGAGCCTGGCCCGGCTCGGCGGGCAGCCCCTCGACGGTGGTCGGACGGCCGCGCAGCTCGGCGTCCGCGACGGCGAGGTGCTCTACTTCAACCCCCGCGCGGCGGCGGCCCCGGAGATCGTCTTCGACGACGTGGTGGACGCCGTGGCGACCGCGACGAACCAGCGCCCGGGAAGCTGGCAGGTGAGCACGAGCCGCGCGTTCGCGGTGCTGTTCGCGGCGGCGGCGCTGTCGGCCGGCGCGCTGGCGACCCTGTTCGCGGGCCCGCCGCAGCTGCCCGGGGCGATCGCCGCCCTGCTGGTGGCGGTCGCCCTGCTGGTCGGCGCGGCCGTGCTGTCCCGGGCGGCCGGCGACAGCCGCACCGGCGCGGTGCTGGCCCTGGTCGGCCTCGGGTACGCCGCCGTCGGCGGCCTGCTGGTGCTGGCCGGCGACCGGGGCCTGGGCGAGCTGGCCGCCCCGCACGTGCTGCTCGCCGCGACCGCCGTGGTGGTGTTCGGCGCGGTCGCCGCGCTGGCGGTCGGCGACCGGCTGCCGCTGTTCTTCGCCGCGGTCGCCGTCGGCGGGGCGGTCGGCTTCGGCGCGGTGGTGGGCCTGGCGTTCTCGGTGGGCGCGCCGGCCGCCGCCGCGGTGGTCGCCACGGTCGCGTTCGCCACCCTGCCGGCCCTGCCGATGGCGGCGTACCGGCTGGCCCGGCTGCCCGTGCCGTCCATCCCGACCGGCCCGGACGACCTGAAGACCGACACCGAGACCGTCGACGGCCGCAGCGTGCTGCGGCGCAGCGAGCGGGCCGACGAGTTCCTCACCGGCCTGCTGTGGACGGTCGCGCTGCTGGTGCTGGGCGGGGAGGTCGTGCTCGCCCTCGACGGCCGGCTGCCAGCGGTGCTGCTCTGCCTGGTGCTGGCCCTGCTGTCGCTGCTGCGCGCCCGGCCGTTCCTCGGTCGCGCCCAGCGCGTGCCGGTGCTGCTGGCCGGCGGCCTCGGGCTGGGCCTCACGGCGGCGGCCACCTTCGCCGCGGGCGGCGCGGCCGTCCGGCTCGGCGTGGTCCTCGGCGGGCTGGTGGTGGCGGCCGTGGTCAGCCTGATCTACGGCCTGACCGTGGCGGGCAAGCGGATCTCGCCGGTGTGGGGGCGGCTGCTGGACATCGTCGAGGTGCTGCTCATCATCTCGCTGGTGCCCCTGGCGGTCTGGGTCTGCGGCCTCTACGGCTGGATCGTCAACCTCCGCCCCTGACCCCGTCGCGGCTCAGTCGGGGCGGTGGTCGAGGACGCGGCGGGCCGTCGGGGCGGTGCCCCAGGCGGCGGGGCCGTGCTCGCCGTCCAGCGGCCGGGCCGGGACGCCCGCCCGGCGGGCGACGTCCCGGACCACCTCGACCAGCGCCCCGACGTGGTCGGCCGGGGCGGCGACGCGCAGCAGCGGCGGGCCGGGCCGGTCGCCGGGGCGGACCACCGCCGCGAACGTGTGCGACGGCGCGGCGGTGGCGGTGACGGCGTCCACCAGGGGCCCCCAGGTGGCACCGGCGCGGGGGCGCAGGGCCAGGCAGCGCTGGGTCCAGCCGCCGCCGCGCAGCCCGGTCCAGGTCTCCGCCTGCGGCTCGGGCGTCAGGTCCAGCCCGGCCGCCGAGAGCAGCGCGGCGCGCAGCTCGTCCCGGCCCAGGACCCGGTGGCCCAGGCCGGCGGCGTGCAGCGACTTGCCGAGCCGGCCGACCGCCGCCGCGACGGTGCGGTGCACGCCGAGCGTCCCGCCGCCCCGGGTCACCGCCTCGGTGCGGGCGTCGCGCACCGACAGCCGCACGGCCACCCAGACGGTGCGGTGGGCGGCCGGGGGCGCGCCCGGGGCCGGGTACCAGACGAGG
This sequence comes from Micromonospora carbonacea, assembly GCF_014205165.1. Classification (NCBI taxonomy): domain Bacteria; kingdom Bacillati; phylum Actinomycetota; class Actinomycetes; order Micromonosporales; family Micromonosporaceae; genus Micromonospora; species Micromonospora carbonacea. The sequence continues at coordinate 6,457,870 of NZ_JACHMZ010000001.1, forward strand.
GTGTGCGAGACGACCTGGGCCAGCGACACCGGCGCGGTGAAGTCGGCGAGCACGGCCAGGGCCCGGTCCACCGTCGCCGCGTCGACCGAGCCGGCGGGCGCGCCGGGGGGCGGGTCCAGCGCCACGGCGGCGAACCAGCCCCGGACGTCCTGGCCGACGCCGAGGCGGGTGCCGCGCTCGGTCAGCTCGACCATGGTCAGCTCGGGGGCGACGACGGCCAGCCGGGTGTCGCCCGGGTCGCCGCCGGCCGCCGCCCGCGCCTCCTCCCGGCGCAGCCGCAGCCGGCGGCGCAGCAGCAGGTCCTCGTACCACCAGCGGCCGCCCCGGCGGGCGAAGGCGGCGGCGACGGCCGCCACCGCGACGACCCCGACGACGGCGGCCAGCCACGTGGGTCCGCCGAGCGCGGCGTAGCCGGCCACGGCGGCCAGCTCCGCCACGACGAGCTGGCCGACGACGACCGGGCCGAGCCGGCCCCGGCTGCGCCGGTCGGCGGGGACCACCGCGCGGTCGGGCGGCGCGGGCCGGGCGGGCGGATCGGCCGGGCCGGCGGCCGGGCGACCGGGTGGCGCCTGCACCTGCGTCATCGGCGGCGTCCCTTCTCGACAGCGGGTCTGCTGGCAGCCGGCGCGGGTGGTGGCTCCCGTCCCGGACGGGCGGTGAGGCCGTCCCCGGGCGGTGGCCCCGGTGACCGGCCGGCGGCCCCTTATCGTAGGGAAGCCCGTGGCGACGCTCGGACCTGATCGCCACGGCCCACCCCGTCGTCGGGCTCGATCGTCGCGGCCCGACCCGCCGCCGGAGGTAGCTCATGCGGACCCGCCGCGACCAGGTGCAGGCGTACCGCTTCGTCACCCGCCGGATCGTCTCCGCGCTGCTCTCCGGCGACCCCGAGACGACGAACCTGCCGATGCGGCGGCTCGGGCTGGCGGTGGTCGGCAGCGTGGTCGCCGCGGCGGTGGTGCTCGGCGGCGTCGGCGCGTACGGCCAGCTCACCGGCAACGCCGCGCCGCTGGAGGCGAACACGCTGGTGATCGAGCGGGAGACCGGGGCGACGTACGTCTACGTCGACGGCCTGCTGCACCCGACCCTGAACTACGCCTCGGCCCGGCTCGTCCTCGACGCGGCGGACCCGACGGTGCGGACCATGTCGCGGGCGTCCATCGCGGACCGGCCGCGCGGGCGCACCATCGGGATCGTCGGCGCGCCGGACGCGCTGCCCGACCGCAAGGCGCTGGTCGGGCTGCCCTGGTCGGTCTGCGACGTGCCGGACCCGGCCGCCCCCGACCGGTCGACCACCCACCTGGTGATCGACCGGCCGCTCGCCGGCGGCACGCCGCTGGGCGACCGCGCGGTGCTGGCCACCGTGGACGGCCGGCGTTACCTGCTCACCGGCGACGCCCGGCTGCGGATCGCCGGCGGGGACCCGGCGGCCGCCGCGCTGCGGATGGCCGGGGCCACCACGCTCACGGTCGGCGAGCAGCTGCTCAACGCGGTGCCGGCGGGGCCGGTGCTCCGCGAGCCGCAGCTGCCCGGCGAGGGCGAGACCGGCCGGCAGGCCGTGGGCGACGGGCCGGCCAAGGTCGGCGACGTGTTCCGGGCCGCCGGCCAGCACTACGTGCTGACCCGGGAGGGGCTGGCGTCGATCGGCGAGGTCAGCGCCCTGCTGCTGCTGCGCGACGGCGGCCGGATCACCGACATCACCCCGGACGAGGCCGGCCGGCTGCTGACCCGGCAGCGGGTGGAGGCGGAGGGCACGCCGCGCACCCTGCCGGCGCTGCACCCGGTGCAGGCGGGCCGGACGGTGCTCTGCGCCACCTACCGCCGGTCGGCGGCCGACGCGCCGCCCACCACCACCCTGGAGATCTTCGACCGGGCGCCGACCGAGCTGACCGGCCCGGCCGGGAACCCGGTCCGGCAGGGGGCCGGCGACGCGGTCCGCACCGCCGAGCAGGTGCTGCTGCCGGGCGGCCGGGGCGTGCTGGTCCAGGCCGCGCCGGGTGCCGGGGAGGGCGGCGCGGGCGCGCCGGGCTCGACGGTCTACCTGGTCACCGCCCAGGGGGTACGCCACCCGCTGGGCACCCGGTCGGGCGACGCGCTGACCGCCCTCGGCTACGGCGGGGTTCAGCCGCTGGCGGTGCCCGCGTCGCTGCTGGCCCTGATCCCGACGGGTCCCGCCCTGGAACGCCAGGACGCGCTGGCCTACTTCGCCCCGGGCACGTAGCCGCTGCCGGCGGGCGCGTAACCGCTGCTGGCGGGCACCTCGGTGCTGCCGCCCGGGCGCGCAGGGGCCGCCGTGGGGCGTCGTCACGGGTCGCCCGGTCTGGTCGCCGTCCACTAACCTGATCCTCGCCAACGGTTATCGACGACGTACGGGGAATGCCATGACCGGGCGCACGACAGTCGACGTACTGTCCCTGGAGGACTTCCAGCGACGGTTGGCCGCGCGGCTCAGCGAGGCCGAGGCCGTGCTCAGGAAGCTCACCACCGAGTTGCAGTGCCGGCCGCCGGATCTGGGCACGTTCGCCGACGCGACCAGCAACGCCCGCCGCTACTCGGCGCTCCAGACGAGCTACGCGCAACGGGTCGAGCGGCTGCGCGACGCGGTGAAGGCGGCGCAGAGCGCGACCGGCACGATCCTGACCAACTACCGGACCACGGAGGCGCGCAACGCGGCCAACGCCGCCGACATCGCCGCCGCGCTCACCGGGGTCGACGACGCGCTGAACGGGAGGGACGACCCTCGTGTCTGAATACACCGCGCGCTACGAGGACGTCAGCCACCAGCGGCTCTACGACGCGGTGCGGGCCGGCGACCCCGAGCAGATCGACGGCCTCGCCAGCAGCTGGAGCTCCATGAAGGGCACCCTCGACGACCTCGCCCGCGACCTGCGGGCCGACCTGGAGAAGCTGGCCAACGGCTGGACGGGCGACGCCGGCCGGGAGTTCCAGCGGCGGGTGTCGCTGGTCGTCGACTACTCGACGTCCCTCTCCGAGGGGATGGCCGACGTGCGTCAGGGGCTGACGCTGATGGCCACCGACCTGCGGGCCGCGCAGAAGGAGGCGGAGAGCCCCGCCGAGACCGACGACCACGACAAGACGGTCTCCGGGGCGATCACGGGCGGCCTCACCGGTGGCCTGCCGGGCGCGATCGTCGGCGGCTTCCTGGGGCACGAGCAGGACAAGGCCGAGCAGGAGAAGGCGCACCGGCGGATGGTCCAGGTGGTCGCCGAGCTGGCGGCCGGCTACGACCTATCGGCGTACGGCCGGCTGGTCGATCCGCCGCCGCCGGACGGCGACCTGCCGTACGACCCGAGCACCAGCACGTCGACGCCGTCGGCCGGTCCCGGGGCCCACGCGCCGCGGAGCGCGCCGGGCGGCGGCTTCGGCACCCCGACCACGGGCCAGGCATGGCTGGACGCCCCGGGCAACCTGACGGACGGGCCGGACACGCAGCAGCCGGGCGGGGACGACGGCGGCTCGGTGTCGCCGGGCGGCACGGCCGGGGCCGGCGACACCGGCCTCGACACGGGCACGTCGCTCGCCGGCGCCGTGCCGCTCGACGGCGGCCTGTCGGCCGGCCCGGTGGGCGCGGCGGGCGGCGTGACGGCCGCCGCGTCGGCCGGGGCCGGGGCCGGGGCCGGGGCGGGGCTGCTCTTCGGCGCGCCCGCCGGGGCGTCGGTCGGCGTGCTCGGCGGCGGCACCGGCTCCCTGGCCGGGTCGGCCCGCACCGGCGCGACGGTGGCGGCCCGGCCGGCGGGTGGCCTGGCGGGGGCGGAGCACCGGGCCGCCACGGGCGTGGGCCGGGCGGGCGCGAACGGCACCGGCGGCGGGCGCACGGGCGTGCTGGGCGGGCGCGGGCGGGCCGACGACGACGAGTCCGACGAGCGGCTGACCTGGCTGACGGAGGACGACATGGTCTGGCGGGACGGCGACCCGGGGGTCCCGCCGGTGCTCGACGCCGGCTGACGCTTCCGCCGCGCAAGGCTGCCGCTAAAGGCTGCGGGGCCCTCTCCGACGGGGAGGGCCCCTCTTCCGACCTGCCTATCCACGGCGTGTATACGTGGTGTGTATAGTCGCGGCCATGTCGATCGGTCAGACCTTCCTCGGGCTCCTGGAGTCCACCCCCCGCCACGGCTACGACCTGAAACGCGCCTACGACGAGCGCTTCGGCCAGGCCCGCCCGGTGCACTTCGGCCAGGTCTACGCCACCCTGTCCCGGCTGCTGCGCAACGGCCTCGTCGAGGTGGACTCGGTCGAGGCCGGCGAGGGCCCCGACCGCAAGCGGTACGCGATCACCGAGGCCGGGGTCACCGACGTGCGGCGCTGGCTGTCCCAGCCGGAGAAGCCCGAGCCGTACCTGCACAGCGTCCTCTACACCAAGGTGGTGCTGGCGCTGCTCACCGGCCGCTCCGCCGCCGACCTGCTCGACACGCAGCGCGCCGAGCACCTGCGGCTGATGCGCGAGCTGACCCGGCGGCGCGACTCCGGCGACCTGGCCGAGCGGCTCATCTGCGACCACGCCCTGTTCCACCTGGAGGCCGACCTGCGCTGGCTGGAGCTGACGGCGGCCCGGCTGGACGAGCTGGCCGAGGCGGTGCGGCGATGACGGGCCCGCGCGTGGACGGCGGGGCAGCGGCGACGGGCCCACGCGCCGACGGCGGGACGACGGCGGCGGCCGACCGGGGGACCCCGGCGGAGGAGCTGCTCGTCGCCGAGGAGCTGCACCGGGCCTTCGGCCCCACCCCGGCGCTGGCCGGGGCGTCGCTGACCGTCCGGGCCGGCGAGGTGCTGGCGGTGCTGGGCCCGTCCGGCTCCGGCAAGTCGACCCTGCTGCACTGCCTCGCCGGCATCGTCCGCCCCGACTCCGGGCGGGTGCGCTACCGGGGCGCGGACCTGACCACCCTGTCGGACCGGGAGCTCAGCGCGCTGCGGCGGGGGCAGTTCGGCTTCGTGTTCCAGTTCGGGCAGCTCGTGCCCGAACTGACCTGCCTGGAGAACGTGGCCCTGCCGCTGCGGCTGGAGCGGGTCGGCCGGCGGGAGGCGGAGCGGCGCGCCGCCGAGTGGCTCGACCGGCTGGAGGTCACCGAGGTGGCCGGCAAGCGCCCCGGCGAGGTGTCCGGTGGGCAGGGCCAGCGGGTCGCCGTGGCCCGGGCGCTGGTCACCGGCCCCCGGGTCATCTTCGCCGACGAGCCGACCGGCGCGCTCGACTCGCTGCACGGCGAGCGGGTGATGCGGCTGCTGACCGGGGCGGCCCGGGACACGGGTGCCGCCGTGGTCCTGGTGACGCACGAGGCGCGGGTCGCCGCGTACTCGGATCGGGAGGTCGTGGTGCGCGACGGCCGCACCCGCAGCCTGGAGGCGGCGGCGTGACCGGGGTCCAACCGCCGGGCCGGCGCGGCCGGGTCCTGGCCGACCTGTGGCTGGGCGCGCGGATGGCCGTCACCGGCGGCCGGGACGGGTGGACGCGGGCGGCGCTGACCGCGCTCGGCGTCGGCATCGGGGTGGCCATGCTGCTGTTGGCCGCCGCCGTGCCGGGCGCGCTCGACGCCCGGGCGGTCCGCACCGAGGCCCGCAACGACACCGGGTGGCGACCCGAGCAGGCCGCGGCCGCCAACACGGTGCTGCTGGCGTTCGCCGACACCGAGTTCCGGGACCATCCGGTGCGCGGCCGGATCGTGCGCGCCGAGGGGCCGGCCGCGCCGGTCCCGCCGGGGTTGACCCGGCTGCCCGGGGCCGGCGAGGTGGTCGTCTCCCCGGCGCTCCGGGACCTGCTCGACTCGCCCGACGGCCCGCTGTTCGCGCCCCGGCTCCGCGGCGCGCAGGTCACCGGCACGATCGGCGCGCAGGGCCTCTCCGGCCCGGGTGAGCTGGCCTTCTATCTCGGCAGCGCGGACCTGACCGACCAGGGGGCCGTGCGGCGCGACAGCTTCGGCGGCGGGGAGCCCGGCGAGGAGTTCTCGCCCGTGCTGATGGTCCTCGTCGTGGTCGTCGTCGTGGTGCTGCTGCTGCCGATCGTCGTCTTCGTCGGCGCGGCGGTCCGCTTCGGCGGGGACCGCCGGGACCGCCGGCTCGCCGCCCTGCGCCTGCTCGGCGCGGACACCGCGATGATCCGGCGGATCGCCGCGGGAGAGGCGGCGGCCGGCGCGGTGTTCGGCCTCGCCATCGGCGGCGTCCTGTTCGCCGCCGGCCGCCAGCTCGCCCCGCTGGTCACCCTCCGCGACATCAGCGTGTACGCGGCGGACCTGCGCCCCGCCCCTGCCCTGGTGGCGGCGGTCGCGGTCGCGGTGCCGGTGCTCGCCGTGCTGGTGGCGCTCGTCGCGCTGCGCCGGGTCGTGGTCGAGCCCCTCGGGGTGAGCCGCCAGGGCGCGACCGTGCGTCGCCGCCTGTGGTGGCGGCTGCTGCTGCCGGCCGCCGGGCAGGCCCTGCTCTACCCGCTGACCGGCGTCGGCGAGGGCCGTGCCGACACCGCCGACTACCAGGTGGCGGCCGGGGCGGTGCTGCTGCTGGTCGGCACGGTCACCCTGCTGCCCTGGCTGGTCGACCTCGCCGTACGCCGGCTGCGCGGCGGCCCCGTCCCGTGGCAGCTCGCGGTGCGCCGGTTGCAACTGGACAGCGCCACCTCCGCGCGACTGGTCAGCGGCGTGGCGGTGGCGGTGGCGGGCAGCATCGGCCTGCAGATGCTCGTCGCCGGGGTGGAGGCGCGGTTCACCACCCGCACCGGCCAGGACACCTCCCGGGCCCAGGTGTTCGTCAACCTCGCCGAGCTGGCCGACCCCGGCGCGGCGCTGGCCCGGCTGGCCGCCGTCCCCGGCGTGGTCCGCAGCGCGGGCACGTCGGGCACCTTCGCGCTCGGCAGGGGCGCGGCCGACCGCACCGCCGAGGTACGCATCGGCGACTGCGCCGCGCTGGCCGAGTACGCGCGGCTCGGCTCCTGCGCCGACGGTGACGTCTTCCTCGTCCAGCCGCCGGCCGGCGAACCGCAGCTCGTCGGCTTCGGTCCCGGCGGCCGGGTGACCGTGGGCCCGAACGGCACGGCCTGGACCCTGCCGCGGCGGCTGCCCACCGTGCCGGCGATCCCGGACCCGGTCGGCTGGACCGGCACGGGCCTGCTGGTCACCCCCGGCGCGGCCGACGCCGCCTGGACGGGGCTGCGCGCGCAGGCGCTGATCAGCCTCGACCCGGCCGACCCCGACGCGCTGGAGCGGGTCCGCAACACCGCCGCCGAGGTGGACCTGCACGCCCAGGTCCTCGCGCTGGCGGACGAACGCCAGGCCACCCAGTTCGTCAACGTCAAGCGGGGCCTCGTCGCCGGCGTCGCGGTGACCCTGCTGCTGCTCGGCGCGAGCATGCTCGTCGGCGTGCTGGAGCAGTTGCGGGAGCGCCGCCGCCTGCTGGCGATGCTGACCGCCGTCGGCACCCCGCGCCGCACGCTGGGGCTGTCGGTGCTGTGGCAGGCGGCCGTGCCAGTGCTCGTCGGGCTCGGCCTCGCCGTCGCCTTCGGCCTGGGCCTCGGTGCGGTGCTGCTGCGCATGGTCGGCGCGCCGGTCTCGGTGAGCTGGCCGGTGGTCGGCCTCGGCGCGGCCCTCGGCGGCGGCGTGGTGCTGCTGGTCACCGGCGCGAGCCTGCCTGCCCTGTGGCGGCTGACCCGGCCGGAGGGCCTGCGGACCGAGTGACACCGGCCGGGAGCCGGCGGGCACCGTGCCCGGTCGCTCCCCGCGCCTGCCGACCCACGCCCGCCCGGGGGCGGGCAGCCGGCCCGTCGAGTCCCGGCCTGCGGGCCGGGCGTCGACGGGCCGGCCGGGCGGTCAGCAGAAGCTGCCGGCGTCGGCCCCGCCGTCCTGCCGGGTGGTGCGGAAGTCGCAGAGGTCGTAGCCGTTGGCGGTCAACACCGCCTTCGCCTCGGCCAGGTCGGCCCCGCCCAGCGCCGGCCCGCGCGACAGCACGAAGCCCGTGCGGCGCTCCGGGTCGCCGACGACGGCCCAGCCGTAGTCGGTGTCGAGGCCCATGACCACGTAGTTCGGCCCGCCGAAGTAGAGCCAGTGCCCGCCGACCTCCAGGAAGGAGACGGTCAGGACCGAGTTGGCCGGCGGGTTCTCGCTGCGGGCCCGGCCGGTGACCGCGCTGGTGGTGCCGAGGATCGTCCGGCAGGTGTTGCGCACCCCGACGGTGCCGTCGGGCTGGACGTCGTACCGGGCCTGCACGTTCTTGAAGCACTGGAGCTCGAAGATCGCCGGGAGCGCGGCGATCTGGTACCAGTCCCCGGCGTAGCGCTGGAGGTCGACCGCCGCCACCGGGGTCACCGCTGCGGTGTCCACCGAGGGCGCGGCGCTCGCGGGCGCGCCGGTGGCCGCCACCGTCGCGGCCACGAGCAGGGCGGTGGCGGCGACGGCGTGCGCCACCTGTCGACATGCTCCCATGGGGTCTCCTCCGGTCTTGCGCTCCACCGTGGGGTGCGGCACCCCACGGGCGACGGCGGGGCCGCGCTGCCCGTCAGGTGCCCGGGGGCGCCGCCGGGAAACTGTCGGCCTTCTCATGGCCGTCGATGCATCCGGCGGCGGCGCGACCGTCGTATCCCGACGGGACGAGTCTGTCCCACTGCGCCGGGTCGTGGCCCGGGTCACCAGCCGGGGCGGCCGGCGAGGCTGCGGACGGGCCGCAACGGCGATAGGTTGGTGTCGTGCAGTCCGTAGCGTTCGCCAGGCCGTCCCTGCCGGCGACGCTGCGCGGGTCGCGCCGCTCGTGGCGCTCGACGCTGCGCCGCATCGGGGAGTTGGGTCGCCTCGCGCTGACCACCCTGGTCCTCGCCGTCGGCCTCGGCGGGGTCGCCGCCCTGGGGCCCGGCGCTCCCGCCGTGGCGGCCGCACCGGCCCGCCCCGTCGTGGTGGCCAGCCGGGTCGACTCGCTGGGCCCCGACGCGCCGGCCGGGCCGCGCGCCGACTCGGCCGCCCCGCAGGCCCGCCCGGGCGTCGGCGACGCGCGGCGGCCGGTCCCCGCCCCGGCGGGCAGGCCCGTGACGGCCGCCCCGGCCGACCGGACCGCCGTCGACCCGACCGGCGGCGGCGTCGTCCGGCGCGGGCCGCCCCGGCACTGACCCGGGCCGCCACCAGCCGCCGATCCGGTCCGCCCCGGCGTCGTAGCGCCGCACCGGCACCGCACCGGCCCGCCGCGAGCCCACCGCCGGCCGCGCCCCGCGCCGCCGACGACCCGCCCGCCGTCCCGCCCCGGTGACGACCGCGGCGGCGACCGTCCGGCACCGGTCGACGCGCGGCCCCGCCCGCACCGCGGGCCCCGACCGTCAGTCCACTTCGTCCCCTCCGAGGTGCCCCTCATGCAGACCGCGTTCTCCTCCGTCCTGCTCGACGTGCCCCGGGCCGCCGCGATCTGGCTGGCCCTGCTCGTCCTCGCCGTCGTCGCCGTGGCGGGCCTGGTCGCCCGGCCCGACCTGTTCCGCTCCGTGATCGGCGGGCGGATCCGCGAGGCCGCCATGCCCAGCCTCCTGGAGGAGGCCGCCGAGGAACGCGCCCACCGCCGGTACGCCGACGAGGTGGCGACCGCGGCGGAACGGGCCGCGGCGACCGCCGGCCGGATGCGGGCCGAGTGGCTGTCCGCCCAGGACGAGGTCGAGGCCGCGTGGCAGGCGTACGAGGCGGCGGAGGACGACGTCCGCCGGCTGGCCGCCGCCACAGCCCTGCCCCGCCCGCACACCGGGCGCACCCCCGCCGAGTACGCCGACCGCGAGCGCTACCTGCACCGGGCCGCGCTGGCCGCGTACTGGCGTCGGGAGCTGTCGGAGGAGCAGCTCAGCGACGTGTTCGCGCACCGCAACGGGTGGGACCCCCGGCTGCACCCGGTCGACCAGGAGCTGGTGCTGCGCCGGGCCGTGCGCGACCACCTGCGCGCCCGGCAGGAGGCCGCCCGGGAGCGGGAGCAGGCCGCCTGGCGGGCCGCCGAGCAGGCCGCCGTCGCCGCGCGCAGCCTGCGGGACGAGGCGCTCGCCGCGACCGTGCCCGCCCAGCAGGAGCAGGCGTCGCTGCTGCCCGGGGTCGCCGACGAGCCGTCGCCGGCCGCCGAGCAGACCCGGGAGATGCCGGTGGTCGCCCGGCAGAAGCCGACCGTGGCGCGGGGCCGGGCCGCCGTCCCGGCCTGAGCCGCCCCGGGCGAGCCGCTTCCGCCGGCGCCGCCTCCGGCAGCACGGCCCCGGCGGCCGGCGTGCCGCCCCGGCCGCCGCGGTGAGAAGGGGACCCTTCTCGACCGGGGGCGTTAACAGGGGGCCCTTCCTTACCCGGCGTCGGCTAGCGTGGGCGCATGACGGAGCGCACCTGGCTGCTGGTCGTCGTCGGCCTCTTCGCGGCGGCGACGCTCGTCGGGGCCGTCGTGCTCGCCGTACGGGTGGTCCGCACCCGCAAGCTGCTCGGCACGCTGGGCGTCGGCGGCAAGGTCGCCTTCTGGGGCGCGCTGGCCTACACGATCTTCCCGATCGACGCGCTCCCCGACCCGATCTACCTCGACGACATCGGGGTGCTCGCCGCCGCCCTGCTCTACCTGGGCCGACTGGTCCGGCAGCGCCGTGCCGCCCAGCGGCAGCTCCCCGGCCAGCCCGGGCCGCAGGAGGGCAGGACCCGCCGCCCGGTCGGCTGAACCCGTGCCATGATCGGGGCCGGGCCCCGCGTGCGGGAACCGCACAGGGCCCGCGCAGGGCGGCCGGATCGGACGGGGGCGGGACAATGCCGGGCGACCATCGGCTGGGCATCGACGACGAACGGGTCCTCGCGTTCTGCCGGGAACGGCACCTGGCCACCCTGACGACGCTGCGCGCGGACGGCACCCCGCACGTCGTACCGGTCGGGATGACCCTCGACCCGGCGGCCGGGCTGGCCCGGGTGATCACGTCGGGCACGTCGGCCAAGGCCCGGCACGTCGCGGCGGCCGGCGCGGCGGGCGCCCCGGTGGCGGTCTGCCACGTCGACGGGAGACGCTGGCTGACCGTGGAGGGCCGGGCGGTGCTGCGGGCCGACCCGGCGTCGGTCGCCGAGGCCGAGCGCCGCTACGCCGAGCGCTACCGCGTCCCGCGCCCCAACCCGCAGCGGGTCGTCATCGAGATCGCCGTGACCCGGGTGTTGGGCAGTCTCTGACCGGACGACCGGTCCGGCTGGGTGGTCGAGACGAACACCCAGGCTGACCCCTAGCAAATTTGGACCTTTGGGAGCAAAAGACGCTTTAGTGTGTCAAAGTCCGGTTACGCATAGTATGTAACCGGTGTCATCGGGGAGCCGCCGTGATGGCGGGAACCCCGAGGCGCACCACGAGAGGGCCACATCGTGACACGCACCAAAGTCCGACGACTCCGCCGCGCGGTACTGCCGGCGCTCGCAGCCGTCACCGCCACCGGCGCCGCCGTAGCTGTGCTGATCTTCAGCGGCACCGGCGCGAGCGCCGCGGAAGCGCCGGTCAACCTGGGAACGGCGGCGAACTTCTCCGTGCTGGCCGGCTCCACGGTGACCAACACCGGGCCGAGCTTCCTGGCACAGAGCCTCGGCGTCCATCCCGGCAACACCGCGCCGGGTTTCCCACCGGGCGTCGTGGCCGGCGAGATCCACCTCGGCGACGCCGTCGCCCTCCAGGCCAAGAACGACCTCACCACCGCCTACAACGACGCCGCCGGCCGGACCCCGTTCACCATCCTCCCCGCGGAACTCGGCGGCACCACGCTCACGCCCGGGGTGTACCGGATCGGTGCCGCGCAACTGACCGGCACCCTGACGCTCAACACGCAGGGCGACCCGGCCGCCGTGTTCATCTTCCAGATCGAGTCCACACTCATCACTGCCTCCGGCAGCAGCGTGGTGTTCATCAACGGCGCCTCACCCTGCAACGTCTACTGGCAGGTGGGCAGTTCCGCGACGCTCGGGACGGGCACGCAGTTCGTGGGCAACATCCTGGCCCAGGCTTCGATCACCATGAACACCGGTGCCACTCTCCAGGGCCGCGCCCTGGCCCAGACCGGCGCCGTCACCCTCGACACCAACACCATCACCCAGCCCGTCTGCCTCGGGCCGACGGGCACCCCAACCACAACCCCCACGGGCACCCCGACCGGCCAGCCCACGGGCACCCCGACCGGCCAACCGACGGGCACGCCAACCGGCCAGCCCACGGGCACCCCGACCGGCCAGCCCACGGGCACCCCGACCGGCCAACCGACGGGCACGCCAACCGGCCAGCCCACGGGCACCCCGACCGGGCAGCCCACGCCAACACCGACCGGATACCCCACCCCGAGCCGCACAGCGCTGCCGGTGACCGGGGGTAACGACGGTGCCGCGTCGCTGCCCCTCCTGACCGGCATCGGCGGGATCGCGCTCACCACCGGCGTGGCCTTGTTGATCGTCTACCGACGGAGGATGTCCGAGTCCTGACGGGAAGGCCCCGGCGGCCGGTCATCGGCCGCCGGGGCACCACTGCTGCGTACGCGCGGCGGTGAGCAGGGGCCCCAGCCGCGCCCGCGGCGTTGATCGGGGCCCCTTCCCGCTGCTCGGGCCGGGCGAACTGGACGACGGCCGATTCCCTCCACTGTCATGGGTTCGCTCGAACAGCGCAGGGTACCTGCCCCAGCACCGACCGATCCGCAACCGGTAAGGGGCACCGACATGACCGACCCGCAGAGCACGACCGGCCGCCCGCAGGGCGTGGCCGACCAGGACGTCGTGGACGTGCTGGTCGCCGACCACCGCGAGGTGGAGGCGATCTTCGTGGAGTTGGAGGGCCGGCAGGGCACCCCGGAGCACCGCCGGCAGCTCGCCGACGTGGTGATCGCCGAGTTGGTCCGCCACTCGGTCGCCGAGGAGCAGTACGTCTACCCGGCAGCCCGCCGCGCGCTGCCCGACGGCGACCAGCTCGCCGAGCACGAGATCGCCGAGCACGCCGAGGCCGAGCGGACCATGAAGGAGCTGGAGTCGGTCGACCCGTCGGAGGCCCGGTTCGAGCCACTGCTGGCCCACCTGACCAAGGCGATCCGCCACCACGTGCAGGAGGAGGAGTCCGACCTGTTCCCCCGGCTGCGCGCCGCGATGGCCCGGGAGGAACTGGTGGAGCTGGCCGGCAAGGTGCGGGCGGCGAAGAGGTCGGCACCGACCCGGCCGCACCCGGGCGCGCCGGACCACCCGCCGGCGAACCGGCTGTTCGCCCCCGGCACCGGCCTGGTGGACCGGCTCCGGGACGCCCTCGCCGGCCGCCCCACCTCCATGGAGGAGCTGCGCGAGAAGCAGCTCTGACGACACGACCCGCGCTGCCGCCCGCCGGGTCCTCCCCCGGGCGACCCGGCCGGCGGCGACGGCTGTCGTCCTCAGTGGACGGCGGGCGCGTCGCCGGTCAGGGCTCGGGGGCGATCTGCCGGCGGCTGTCCGCCTCGGAGACGAGGATCGCCTCCATCGGGCAGGAGTCGGCCGCGTCGAGCACCGCCTGCGCCGGGGCCACCCGCTCGGCCAGCGGGCGGGACAGCCCGTCGACCAGTTCGAAGTGCTTGGGCGCCGTGCCGGCGCAGATGCCCGAGCCGATGCACCGGGTCGGGTCGACGTGTAGCTGCCACCCCGGGCCGGGCTGTCCTTCCGCCATGCTCACCTGTTCCTCCCCCTCACCAGGCCACCGGCATCGCGGTGAGGCCGCGTACCAGCAGGCCGCTCTTCCAGACCAGCTCCGGCTCGGGCACCGCCAGGCGCAACTGCGGGGTGCGGTCGAGCAGGGTGTCCAGCACCACCTGGAGCTCCATCCGGGCGAGCTGGGCGCCGACGCAGTGGTGCACCCCGTGCCCGAAGCCCAGGTGCGGGTTGACCTTCCGGCCCAGGTCGAGCCGGTCGGCGTCGGCGAAGACCGTCTCGTCCCGGTTGGCCGACGGGATCGACACGACCACCGGCTCGCCCGCGCGCACGAGCACGCCGCCGATCTCGACGTCCTCCTTCGCGTAGCGGGCGAAGGCGGCGGTCGCGCCGAGCGGGACGAAGCGCATCAGCTCCTCGACCGCGCGGGGGACCAGCGTCCGGTCCGCCCGCAGCCGGGCCCACTCGTCGGGGTGGTGCAGCAGGACGTACACGAAGTTCGGGATCTGGGTGACGGTGGTCTCGTGGCCGGCGGCGAGCAGCCCCGCAGCGAGCTGGACCACCTCCCCCTCGCTGAGCCGGTCGTCGGCGTCGCGGGCCCGGACCATCGCGCCGATCAGGTCGTCGGTCGGCTCGTCGCGTCGCAGCGCGATCAGCTCGCCCATGTACGCGAACAGGTTGTCGATGTACTGCTGGATCTGCTCCTGGCTCAACGAGGTGGTCGAGACGATCGCCTCCGACCAGGTGTGGAACCGGTCCTGGTCGGCGACCGGCACACCGAGCAGGTCGCAGATGACCCGGATCGGCAGCGGGGTGGCCAGGTGTTCCACCAGGTCGGCCGGCGGGCCGGCGGCGAGCAGGTTGTCGACCAGCTCGTCGGCCACCTGTCGAGTGCGGGGCCGCAGCTCCTCGACCCGGCGCGCGGTGAACGCGCGGGCCACGAGCCGGCGCAGTCGGGTGTGGTCGGGCGGGTCCATGGACAGGATGCCGCCCCGGATCTGCCGGGCCGTGTTGCGCGGCTCGTCGCGCCCCACGGCGGCGGCCCGGCTGAACCGGGCGTCGCCGAGCACCGTGCGCACGTCGGCGTGCCGGGTGGCCAGCCAGGCCGGCTCGCCGTACGGCAGGCGGACGCGGATCAGCGGCTCGTCCCGGCGCAGCCGGGCGTAGCGCGGATCGAGGTCGAGCCGGTCGGGATCGCCGAACGGGTAGCGCTGGATCGTCGCCTCGGATGTGTCGGTCACCGGATGACTCCCTCTCGTCCGCGGCCCCGCCGTCGGGCCGCCCGGTCCGCCGGGGGCGACCCACCTGGAGTCATGCCCCGAATACGGATCGTAGCGAGAGAGCTCGATGGTCGGCCAGTGAGCGGGACCGGTTTTCCGGTTCCGGACCGCCCTGGCACGACGGTCCCGGGCCGCCGCAGGGCGACGGCCCGGGACCGGGCTGGCCGGGTCAGCGCGGCGAGGTGTCGCCCCCGCCGGTGCGCCGCTGGGCCATGTCGACGCCCTTGTCGACCTGCTTGTCGTACTTGCCGCCGCTGCGCCGGTCGGCCATGTCGCCGGCCTTCTCGATGCCCTGGTCGACCTGCTTGTCGTGCTTGTCGGCGAGGTCCTTGGCCTTGTCCATGAAGTCACCCACGCGCGGTCCCCCTCCTCCGCTGGATCCCTCCGCCGCCTGCCCGGCGGAGGCGTTGCCTGGTGGCGGCGTTCCCTGTCCCATCAGCCACAAACCGCCGCCGGGCCGGTCGCGCGCCGGGCGACCTTGGACAGTTCGCGTTCCGTCCGGACGACAACTGTCCAAGATTGGTACGGAGAGCGCGGGGTGTCGGGGGAGCGGTGTCCGGGTAACGGGGAGCTCGCCGAGAGTGGGAGGCTGACGTGGTCGACGACGGTGGCGGGGACACGACGGACGGCGGGCGACGTGCCCGGCCCGCGACGGACGGCGGGGACGTCCGGGCGGCGACGGACGGCGGGCGCGTCCGGGCGGCGACGGACGAGGGGCGGGGCGGCCCGCCCGTGACCGGCGCGGGGCAGGGGGCGGGGCCGCGCCAGGCGTGGGCCGGGCTGCCGTGGCTCGTCCGCTCGGCCGTGCTGTGGAGCGCCTGCCTGGTGGTGGTCGTCGCCGGGCTGTACCTGGTCGGGAAGATCGCCGTGCTGCTGGCCCCGCTGGCGATCGCGCTGGCCGCGACGCTCTTCCTCACCGCCCTGCTCGACCCGGTGCTGCTCCTGCTGCGCCGACTCCGGCTGCCGGCGGCGCTCGCCGCCCTGCTCACCGTGCTGTTCCTGCTCGGCATCCTGGTCGGCGTCGGGGTGCTGGTGTGGAACCTGACCGCCAGCCAGTTCAGCGAGCTGAGCCAGGAACTCGACCAGGGGCTCCAGCGGACGCGGGACTTCGTCACCTCCACCCTCCCGGTCACCGACGACCAGCTCGACAAGCTGATCCGGCAGACCCGGGACGGGCTGGGCGGCGGCGCTCCCGACCCGGTCGGCGGGGCGCGGACGGCCGCCGAGGTCGCCGGTTCCGTCCTGCTCTCCCTGGTGCTGCTCTTCTTCCTGCTCAAGGACGGCCGGTCCATGTGGCACTGGGTGCTGCGCCGCACGACCGGCCCCAACCGGGACGTCGCCGCCGAGGCCGGCCGGGTGGGCTGGCGGACGCTCGGCGCGTACAGCCGGGGGACGATGATCATCGCGGCGATCGACGCGCTCGGGATCGGCCTGGCCCTGGTGCTGCTCCGGGTGCCGCTCGCCCTGCCGCTGGCCCTGATCACCTTCCTCGGCGGGTTCGTCCCCATCATCGGGGCCACCGTGGCCGGGGCGGTGGCGGTGCTGGTGGCGCTCGCCGCCAAGGGGCCGACCGTCGCCCTGCTCACCCTGGCCGCCGTGATCGCCGTACAGCAGATCGAGGGCAACCTGCTGGAGCCGCTGGTGATGAAGCGGCAGGTCCAGCTGCACCCGGCGGTGGTCCTGGTGGCGGTGACGGCCGGCACGCTGATCGCCGGCATCGCCGGGGCGTTCGTCTCGGTGCCGATCACGGCGGTCGCCTACCGGGTGATCGACACCGTGCAGCGGCACCGGCAGGCCGCCGCCCGGCCGCCCGCACCGGCCTGACCCGCCGCCGGCCGCCGCCCGGCCCGGCGTCAGGCGGGCGGGGGTCAGGCGGGCGCGGGGTCAGGCGGGCGGGCGCAGGTGGGTGGCGAACCAGTCGGCCGCCGCGTCGGCGACCTGCTTCAGCGCGCCCGGCTCCTCGAACAGGTGGGTCGCGCCGGGCACCACCCGCAGCTCGCCCGCCTCCCCCAGCTCCGCCACCGCCTGTTCGTTCAGCGTGATCACCTGCTCGTCCAGGCCGCCCACCAGCAGCAACGTCGGGGCGGCCACCCGTGACAGGGCGACGCCGGCCAGGTCCGGCCGGCCGCCCCGGGAGACCACGGCCCACACCCGCTCGGGGCGGGCCGCCGCGGCGACCAGCGCGGCGGCGGCGCCGGTGCTCGCGCCGAACAGGCCCACCGGCAGCCGGGCCAGCGCCGGCTCGACGCCCGTCCAGTCCACGATCGCGGCCAGCCGGTCGGCGAGCAGCCCGATGTCGAACCGGAGTTCGGCCGTACGGGCGTCGACCCGGTCCTCCTCCGGCGTGAGCAGGTCCACCAGCACCGTGCCGAGCGCCCGCTCGTTCAGCGCCCCCGCCACGGCCGTGTTCCGGGGGCTGTGCCGGGAACTGCCGCTGCCGTGCGCGAAGACCACGACCCCCGTGGCCCCGGCCGGGACCAGCACGTCGGCCGACAGCCCTGCGTCACCCGCCGGGATGGTGACCTCGCCGCCCCGGGTCGTCGTGCCCACCTGTCCACGTGCCGCCATCGCACACCCCCCACGGACTCCGCCTCGTCCGGTGCCGCTTACCCGCCCCGGCGGCCGGGATTCGCCGTTGCCTTGACATCGGCGGCAAGGTCTAGCGTGACGGTCGGTGGCGGCGAAGGAGGTCGGATGCTGATCGGTGAGCTGGCGGAACGCGCCGGCACGAGCACCCGGACCCTGCGGTACTACGAGGCGCAGGGGCTGGTCCGGCCCCGACGCTCCGCCAACGGCTACCGCGTCTACGACGAGGCGGAGCTGCGGGTCGTACACGAGATCCGGGCCCTGCTCGCGGTGGGCTTCGGCCTGGACGACATCCGGCCGTTCGTGGCCTGCCTCCGGGCCGGGCACGCCTCCGGGGACGTCTGCCCCGACTCGGTGGCCGTGCTGCGCCGCAAGCTGGCCGAGGTGGACGCCTACCTCGACCGGCTCGGCGCGGTACGGCGACAACTGCACGACCAACTCGCCCAGGCCATCGCGTACCGGGAGGAAACATGCCTCAGGAAGCGGGAACGTCCCCGCTGACCGCCGTCACCGACGCCTCGTTCGCCGCCACGGTGCTCGCCGCCGACCGGCCGGTGGTCGTCGACTTCTGGGCCGAATGGTGCCCGCCGTGCGTGGTGGTCTCCCGGAGCCTCGCCGAGCTGGCCGTGGAGTTCGGCGACCGGCTGCGCATCGTCACGCTGAACACCGACGAGAACCCGGCGACGACCCGGGCGTACCGGGTGATGTCGATGCCGACCCTGCTGGTGTTCCGCGGTGGGGAGGTGGTCGGCTCGACCGTCGGGGCGCGCCCCAAGAGCAACCTGCGGCTGAGCTTCGCCCGGCACCTGGAGCCCTGGCGGCCCTGACCCGGCCGGGCCGCCGCCCCCAGTCCGCCATCCGCCATCCGCCGCCGGCCGCTGTTTGCCGCCCGTGGATGGCGCGGCCGCTGTTTGCCGCCGGGCCGGGCGGGAAGGCCCGGGGTGACCGCAGCACCGGCGCAGCCGCGCCCCGACGGATCGCGAGGATCGTCATGGCCCGACGACAGGACAGGTCCAGGCAGCAGACCGCCGAGCGGGACGAGCAGCGGGAACGGGACGCCGAGCGCAGCCGGGACTGGGCGGACGAGGCGGCGCAGGCCCGCACCGCCGACGACCCGCGTGCCGTCGCCCCGCACGACGCGGCCGGTCGGCCCTCCAACGGGCGACAGTTCTGACCCTTCCCCGGCCGGTCGGGGAAGCGCCCCGACCGACCGGGAACGCCCGCCGGGGGGACGGGCTCAGCCGGGCTGCTCCGGGAGGCGGAGCAGCGGCGCCCGGCCGGGCGGCTGCTCCGGTTCGGTGTCCGGCGGCGTGAACGGCGGCACCGGCACGGTGACCGGCTCCGCGTAGGTCACCCGCACCTTCTCGCCGTGGTGCCGCAGCTCCACCACGTCGCCGGAGCGGCCGTGGCGCAGCGCGTACGTCGTCTGGTGCGCCCGGACGTCGACCCGCAGCCGCAGTCCCCGCCACTGCAACGAGAACTCCAGCCGGTCGAGCCGGCTCGACAACCGGGGCGCGAACGCGAGCATCCCGTCGTGGTCGCGCAGCCCGCCGAACCCGGCGACCAGGGCGATCCACGCCCCGGCGAGGGACGCCATGTGCACCCCGTCGCGGGTGTTCTCGTTGAGGTCGTGCAGGTCCATCAGCGCGGCCTCGCGCAGGTACCGGTGGGCCAGCTCCAGATAGCCGACCTCGGCGGCGATCACCGCCTGCGTGCAGGCCGACAGCGACGAGTCCCGCACGGTGCGCCGCTCGCAGTAGAGGAAGTTGCGCCGCTTCTGCTCCTCGGTGAACGCGTCGCCCCGCCAGTGCATGGCGAGCACCAGGTCGGCCTGCTTGATGACCTGCTTGCGATACAGGTCGAAGTACGGGTAGTGCAGCAGTAGCGGGTACTTCTCGGTCGGCGTGTGCTCGAAGTCCCACTCCTGGAGCCGGGTGAACCCCTCCACCTGCTCGTGCACGTCGACGCCCTCGTCGTACGGGACGCACATCGCGTTCGCCGCGTCCCGCCAGGCCGCCGCCTCCTCCTCGGTGACCCCCAGGTCGATCGCCTGGTCCCGGAAGCGCATCGCGCACTCGGCGGCGGTGAGCAGGTTCCGCTGCGCCATCAGGTTGGTGTAGACGTTGTCGTTCTTCACGGCCGTGTACTCGTCGGGGCCGGTCACGCCGTCGATGTGGAACCGGCCGTGCCGGTCGTGGTGGCCGAGGGAGCGCCACAGCCGGGCCGTCTCGATCAGCAGCTCCAGGCCGATCTCCCGCTCCAGCGCCTCGTCGCCGGTGACCAGCACATACCGGCGCAGCGCGTCGGCCACGTCGGCGGCGATGTGGAACGCCGCCGTCCCCGCCGGCCAGTACGCCGACGACTCCGGCCCCTCGATCGTGCGCCACGGGAACGCCGCGCCGGCCAGGTTCAGCGTGCGGGCCCGCTCCTGCGCCTGGGCGAGGGTGGAGTGCCGCCAGTACAGGGCGTCGCGCACCGCCCCCGGCTGGGTGTAGGTGAGCACGGGCAGCACGAACATCTCGGTGTCCCAGAACGCGTGCCCGTCGTACCCCGGGCCGGTGAGGCCCTTCGCGGAGATCGGTCGGCGTTCGGCCCGCGCCCCGGCCTGGAGCACGTGGAACAGCCCGAACCGCACCGCCTGCTGCACCTCCGGGTCGCCCTCGACCCGGACGTCGGCGGCGTCCCAGAACTCGTCGAGGTATTCCCGCTGCTCCCGGCGCAGCCCGTCCCAGCTGTCGAGGCGGGCCGCGGTGAGGGCCGCCCCGACCTGGTCGCGCAGCGCCGGCAGCGACCGGCGGCTCGACCAGCCGTACGCCAGGTACTTGACCACCCGTAGCTTCTCGCCGGGCTTGAGCACGCAGCCGACGGTGGTGCGCACCCAGTCCTCGTACCCCTCGGTGGTGACGGTGGTGTGCTCCGGCGCGTGCACGTCGTGGTCCATGGCGGCGGCCACCCGCAGCCCGCTGACCTTGGTGCGGTGGATGAGCAGCCCGCCGTCGTTGGTGGTCAGCTCCTCCTCGGCCTGCAACGGCGACTCCAGCACCGCCGCCACCCGGGGGTCGCGGCTCTGCGCCGGCAGGGACTCGTTGGCCACCAGCTCCGACTGGAGGATCAGCCGCAGCGGCCCGTCGACCGCCTCCACCTCGTAGTTGATGGCGGCGACGGAGCGCTGGGTGAACGACACCAGCCGGGTGCTGCGCACCTTGACCTCGCGCCCGGCCGGGGTACGCCAGTGCAGCTCCCGGTGCAGGGTGCCGGCGCGCAAATCGAGGACCCGCTCGTGGGCGAGGAGCTCGCCGTACCGGACGTCGAGGGGCTCGTCGTCGACGAGCAGCCGGATCAGCTTGCCGTTGGTGACGTTGACGATGGTCTGGCCGGACTCGGGGAAGCCGAACCCGGCCTCCGCGTACGGCAGGGGGCGCAGCTCGTAGAAGCTGTTCAGGTACGTCCCGGGCAGGCCGTGCGGCTCGCCCTCGTCGAGGTTGCCGCGCAGGCCGATGTGCCCGTTGGAGAGCGCGAAGACCGACTCGGACTGGGCCAGGACGTCCATGTCGAGCCGGGTCTCCCGGATGTGCCAGGGCTCCACCGGATAGGCGCGTTCCCGGATCATGCGTCGGGCCTCCTGTCCACCAGGTCGGCGAGGTCGGTCACCACGACGTCCGCCCCGTGCCCGCGCAACTCGTCGGCCTGGCCCACCCGGTCGACGCCCACGACGTACCCGAATCCGCCGGCCCGGCCGGCGGCGACCCCGGCGAGGGCGTCCTCGAAGACGGCGGCCCGCGCGGGGTCGACGCCGAGCAGCTTCGCGCCGGCCAGGAACGTGTCGGGGTGTGGCTTGCCGCGCAGCCCCTGCTCGCGGGCGACCACCCCGTCGACCCGCGCTTCCAGCAGCGGCTCCAGCCCGGCGGAGGCGACGACGTCGCGGCAGTTGGCGCTGGCCGAGACGACGGCGCGGCGCAGGCCGGCGGCGGCCGCCGCCCGCAGGTACGTCACGGAGCCCGGATAGACCTCGACCCCGTCGGTGTGGATGCGCTTGAGCAGGACGGCGTTCTTCCGGTTGCCGACGCCGTGGACGGTGTCCGCGTCGGGCGGGTCGTCGGGCGAGCCCTCCGGCAGCACGATGCCCCGGGAGGCGAGGAACGACCGCACCCCGTCGGCGCGGGGCTTGCCGTCGACGTACCGGTTGTAGTCGGGCCCCGGGTCGAACGGCCGGTACGGCTCGCCGGTGGCCGCCGCCCGGCGCTGGAGGAACGCGTCGAACGTCTCGGTCCACGCGGCGTTGTGCACCCGGGCGGTCTGCGTCAGCACACCGTCCAGGTCGAAGAGACACGCGGTCACGTGAGCAGGCAGGCCCAGCACGCTACGAATCTATCCACCCCCGGAACCCCCGAAACCCCTCTGAGAAGGAAGGGCCCCCTGTTAACGCCTACGGTATAGAAGGGTCCCCTTCTCACCGCGCGCGGCGCGCGGGGGCGCGCGGGGGCGCGCGGCGCGCGGCGCGCGGGTGGGGATCGGGGCGCGGGGTCAGCGGTGGGGGCGCAGCGTCCACACGACGGTCATCGCCGAGGTCGGCGTGCCGTCCTCGGTGCCGATCTCCACGTCGACGGGGAACTCGGGCCGCTGCCCGGCCTCCAGCTCCGCGAGCACCTCGGGCGCCGGCCGACCGAGCCGCGCGGTCGCCAGCACCGGCCCCGTCGCCACCTTCCGGTACGCGATCTCGGCCCGCACCGCGAGCGGCACCACCCGGTCGAGGAGCTGCCCGAACGCGGCAAGCACCACCGCGCCGGAGGCGGTCTCGCCGAGGGCGAACAGCGCTCCGGCGTGCGGGCCGCCGACGTGGTTGTGGTTGGCCGGCGAGTCGGGCAGCCGGACCACGGCGCGCACGCCGCCCTCGGCCTCCGGGGCCACCTCGACGAATTCGACGCCGAGGGTGCGGGCGAACGGCACCGCCTCCAGCATGCCGGCGGCGACCTGGCGCGAGTCGATGGTCATGCCCGCACGCTACTCCGCAGTAACTTGCGGCTCAAGCATCCGGCGGGGCCAGCCGGGCGGGAAGGTCCACTGTGCGCACCACGACGGTGCCCGACCCCCGACAGCTCGACCCTCGACAGCTCGACAGCCGGCCCCGGACAAGCCCGACCGCACGGGCACGCGCACAGGACCGCGCCCGATCAGGGATCGAGTGGCCACGTCGCGCCCGAATGACAACTCTTTCCGCGATCGAGCACGATCATGCGGGGTCGCGCGCCATCACTCGGGGTCGAGCACGATCATGCGCGACCGAGCACGATCATGCGGGACCGAGCGCCATCACTCGGGAACGAGCGCCATCACGCGGGACCGAGCGCCATCACGCGGGGTCGAGCGCGGTCAGGCGCGCCGAGCCGACCCGCGACGGGCCCGGGAATCCCCGGGCCGGCGTCAGAAGAGGTTGCCGATGGTACGGATGATCTCGGCGTAGAAGTTGCCCTCGATGCTGCGGAACAGCGCGAACCCCTCCCCCGGGCTGCCGAAGAACGGGCGCAGCGTCCAGGCGAGCTGGGTGCCGACGAAGCCGAACAGCAGGATCCACACGTACAGCAGGGTCATGCTGGCCGGACGCTGCGCGTCGGGTACGGGGCGGCGGGCCGCCGGGTCCGGCCACTGCCGGTACTGCGGTGCCGGGTAGCCGGGCGGGAGCAGGCCCGGCCCGGCCGGCACCAGGTGCTGCCCGGCCACCACCTGCTGCGGCGGGACGCCGACCGCGACGGGTACGGGCGCGGCGATGGGCTCCCCGGCCGCGGTCGCCGGGGCGGCGGGGGTGGCCGGAGCCGCCGTTACCGCCGGAGCAGCAGGAGCAGCCGGAACCGCCGGAGCGGCCGGGACCGCCGGGGTCGCGGCGCCCGCGCCGTTCGCGCCGACCGCCACCGGCTCGGCGGCGGGCTGGTCGGCGGCCTGCGGCGTCACCTGAGCAGCCGGCACCGCCAAAGCCGGCGCGCCCGGAGCAGCCGGAGCCGAAGCCGCCGGAGCCGAAGCCGGAGCAGCCGGAACCAGGGCAGCGAGAGCCGGAGCAGCCGGGGCTACGGCCGGCGCGGCGACGGGAGGAGCCGCCGCCGGGGTGAGCAGGCCGTGGGCGTTGAGCACCTGCATCCCGCCGGTCAGGAAGCGCAGCCCGACCACCGCGCTCAGCGTCAGGATCGCGACGTTGAGCAGCTTGAAGAAGCCGTAGTCCGGGGCGGTGATCAGGAAGAACAGGCTGATCGGCGCGAACGCCACGGCGAGCATCGAGGTGACGGTGATCGCCACCATCACCAGCGCCAGCGACTGCCGCACCGACAGCCGGGCCCCGAACACGAGGTTGAACAGGTAGAGCGTGGGCAGGCAGATGGCGAGGGTGACCAGGAACAGCAGGGGCAGCTTGACCGCCGACGTCAGCGCCATCAGCACGCTGTGGAACGCGCCCAGCACCGCGCCGTAGCAGGCCAGGGCGACGCCGGAGCTGGCCAGCATGCGCAGGGTGAGGCCGTTGAGCTCACGGTCGGCCACGATCTGCTGCCAGACGCCCTGCCGGTCGCGCAGGATGCGCTCGATGACGAGCGGGCTCGGACGGTCACCCGACACGGGCTGACCCCTTTCTGACACCGTGCTCAGTGGACGAGGTCCGCTGACCGTAGGGCACCGCCCACCCCGCCCGCCACCCCGCTCCGCGCCGGACCGCGCCGCGCCGGCCCGCGCCGCGCCAGATCGAGACGGGTCGCTCAGCGCCAGCCCACGTCGATCCGGTCGCCGCGCTCGTCGAAGAAGTGCAGGGCGTCCATGCGTACGGAGATGGCCAGCGGATGCCCGGGGCTGACCGCCGGGTACGGGGCGAGCCGTACCGCCAGCTCGGCGGGGCGGCGGTGGTGCCGGCCCGGGTCGTTGAGCACGCTGGTGCGGTTGCCGCCGTCCCGGTTCTGCTCGGCGGGGGCCGCCTCGGCGTCACCGGAGCGCCCGGTGAGCCGCTGCATGACCTGCCCGAACCGGCGCAGCCCGCGCTGGCCGCCGCTGGTCTCCTCGGCCCGGTTGCCCATCTCGTCGACCACGATCGCGGTGGCCCCGATGTCGAGGAAGGCCAGCGACTCGTGGCCGTGGTGCTCCAGGTAACGGATCCGGCCCTGGAGGACGTGCCCGGGGGTGTCGGGCGCGACCGGGGTGAGCGCCTCGGCCCGCATCCCGACCACGATCCGCTCGCCGTGGTAGTGCGCGACGGCCCGGCTGCGGATGTCGTCCCAGGGCAGGTAGAGCGACTGCTCGCCGAGGTTCAGCGCGACGTACCGGTCGAGGTGGACGTAGACCGACGCCTCCAGCAGGTTCATCCTCGGGCTGCCGAGGAACGCGGCGACGTAGAGGGTGGCCGGCCGCCCGTACACCTGGGTGGGGGTGCCGACGTCCTGGAGGACGCCCTTGCGCATGATCGCCACCCGGTCGGCCATGGTGAGCGCCTCGGCCTGGTCGTGGGTGACGTAGATGGTGGTGACGCCCAGCTCGCGGGTGAGGGCGGAGATCTCCGCGCGCAGCTCCGCCCGCAGGCCGCTGTCGAGGTTCGACAGCGGCTCGTCCATCAGGAACAGGCCGGGCCGGCGGACGATGGCCCGGCCCATCGCGACCCGCTGGCGCTGCCCGCCCGAGAGCTGGCTGGGCTTGCGGCCCAGCACGTCGCCGATGCCCAGCGCGCTGGCCACGTCGGCGACCCGCTCCCCGCGCGGCGACGGGTCGACCCCGGCCAGCCGCAGGGGGAAGCCGATGTTGTCGCCCACCGTCATGTGCGGGTAGAGGGCGAAGTCCTGGAAGACCATGGCGATCTTCCGGTCCCGGGGCGGCAGGTCGTTGGCCAGCTCGCCGTCGAGCAGCACCGCGCCGGCGCTCGGGTCCTCCAGCCCCGCGATCATCCGCAGCACCGTCGACTTCCCACAACCCGACGGGCCGAGCAGGACCATGAACTCCCCGTCGTTCACGTCCAGGTTTATCTTGTCGACGGCCACCGTGCCGTCCTGAAATACCTTGGTCACATCCTTGAGCGCGACGGTTGTCACCGTCTCCTCCCCCAGCCCCTCGGTTGAACCCCGAATGAATGTGACCAGGATCATGGACGCCGCACATCGGGTAAACGTGCCATGTTCGGCTCGTGACAGACCTATTACATGAACCTGCGGTTCAGCCGCCTTCCCCCAGGAACACCCGCCGGACGACCCGCTCGGCGGCCTGCCCGTCCTCCAGCGCGCAGAACCGCTCGCGGAACCGGCGGCGGGCCGCCGTGGCGGCCTCGGCGTCGACCGCGCCGGAGCGGAACAGGTCCAGCAGGCCGGGGAAGCTGGTGGTCACCGCGCCGGGCGGCTCGGCGAGCAGGTCGAGGTAGACGCCCCGGGCCAGCCGGTACGCCTCCCAGTCCGGGGCGTAGACCACGATCGGCCGGTCCAGCACGGCGTAGTCGAACATCGCCGACGAGTAGTCGGTGACCAGCACGTCGGCGGCCAGGTAGAGGTCCTCCACCCGGTCGTGCCCGCTGACGTCGCGCACCCGCGCGGGACCGGGCGACGGGCTGGCGGCCGCCGACCGCCGGTCCCGGTCGGCGAAGTAGTGGCTGCGCATCAGCAGCACGCCGGCCGGGCCGAGCGCGTCACACAGCAGCTCCGGGTCGAACGGCGGCCGGTAGCCGGGCAGGTGCTCGCGGTGCGTCGGCGCGTACAGCACGACCCGGTCGCCGGCGGCGAGGCCGAGCCGGGCGCGCACCTCGCGCACGTCGCTGTCGGTGGCGGTGACCAGCCGGTCGTTGCGCGGGTAGCCCACCTCCAGGGTGGTGTACGCGGCCGGGTACGCCCGCTCCCACATCTGGGTGGAGAAGCTGTTCGCCGAGACGCTGTAGTCCCAGCGGTCCACCCGGCGCAGCAGCTTCGCGAAGTCCATCCCGACCGCGCCGACCGGGTACCGCTGCTGGTCCAGCCCCATCACCTTCACCGGGGTGCCGTGGTGGGTCTGCACGTGCACCGACCCGGGACGCTTGCGCACGAAGTCGGGGAAGTTGACGTTGTTGACCAGCCACGTCGCCCGCGCCAGCACGCGGTGGTACTCGCGGGTGCCGGCGACCACGTACTCCACGCCGGGCGGCAGGGACGCGACCCGGTCCCGCCGGACGATCCACACGCCGCGCACGTGCGGGGCCATCCGGCGGGCCGCCTCGTAGATCGCGGCCGGGTTGCAGGCGTACCCCCGGAACCAGTAGGCGGCGTAGACGGCGAGCTGCGGGTCGAGCGGCCGGCGCAGCTCGGCCAGGTAGTACTCGCGCAGCACCGCGTCCCGGCCCAGCCGGGCGGCCCGGCGGGCAACGGGCCTGCCCCGGCGGACCTGCCGCCCGGCGGCCTCCCGGGCCTGGTTGGCGGCCCGCAGCGCGCTGAACGTCCGCCACCGGCCGGCGGCGACCAGCCGGTGCTTGAGCCCCTCGACCCCCGGCGGGGACGGGTAGCCGCCGGGCGGCAGCCAGCGGGCGTGGTCGGCGGTGATCCGGTCGAAGAAGGCCGGCCGCAGCTCGGGGGCGATCCGCTCGCCGTTGCCGAGCACCGTCAGGTAGTGCCAGATCATCCGTTCGAAGACCGCCGGCCGCAGGCCGTCGGCCGGCGGGGTCCGCCCGTCCATCCACCGGAACACCCGGTGCCACTGGACGAAGACCTCGAAGTGCCGGTCGCCCCGGGTACGGGTGATCGCGCCGGCCCGCCGCTGCCGGTAGTTGAGGCAGACCCGGTCGAGCACCCCGATCCGCTCGGCGGCCAGCAGCAGCGGGAAGCTGAACGCGACGTCCTCGTACCAGCCGGGCTCGAAGCGCAGCCCGAGGTCGACCAGGAACTCCCGCCGCACCAGCCGGTTCCAGGCGGTGTGCAGCAGCCGCAGCGCCTCCGGCCGCTCGGCCAGCCGGAACGGCTCCTCGCCGGGCGGGGTGGGGAAGACGTCGGCCATCGCGCTGCGGGTGGCCCGCCCGTCCCAGCGCACCCGCACATGGTCGACGAGCAGCACGTCGGGGCGGGTCCGGCGCAGCCGGGCGGCCACCTCGGCGAGGCAGTCGGGGGCGAGCCAGTCGTCGCCGTCGACGAACCAGACGTACTCGCCGCCGGCCCGGTCCAGCCCGACGTTGCGGGCCGGACCGAGGCCGACGTTGTCGTCGAGCCGGACGGCGTGCACCCGGTGGTCCCGGGCCGCGTACTCGGCGAGGATGTCGCCGCTGCCGTCCGGCGAGTGGTCGTCGACGCCGATGACCTCGACGTCGTCGAACGGTTGGCCGAGGATCGAGTCGAGGCACTCGCTCAGGTAGGCCTGCACCCGGTAGGCCGGTACGACGAAGCTGATCAGCGTCATCGGCCGGCCCCTCACGTCAGCCCGGCTGGCGGACCTCACCGCCCGCCGGGACCCCCACGCCCCGCCGGGCGCGGGCGGGCAGGACGACCCAGGCCAGGACCACGCTCCCGACGAAAACCACGAGCAGGTACGCACCGAGTGTAGCCATGGCAATCCCCGCGAAACCGGCGAAAGCCGCTACCGCGAGCACCGCCGAGCGCCCCTCCCAGCCCAGCGTGGCACCGTGCAGCGGCGGGGCCGCCTGCCGCTTCTCCAGCCGGGCGGTCAGGTCGTAGTGGTGCAGGGTGAGCACGAAGACGTAGCCGAAGACCACCCAGGCGGGGGCCCCGCCGACCAGGCCGGCGGCGATGGCGAACAGGTATTCGCCGGCCCGCAGCGCCGCCGGCACCAGCCAGTCCAGCGGGCCGTTGTGCGCCGCCCCCGCCCCGAGCGCGGCGACCAGCAGCACCAGCAGCGCCACCGGCACCGCCCAGGCCAGCCCGCCCGCCTCGTCGCCGGCACGCACCCGCAGCCCGGCCGCGGCCAGCAGCGCCGCCGGGCCGAGCGCCCCGAGCACGGCGAGGGTCAGCGGGCCCATCGGCCGCAGCACCGGGAACCGGGCCGCGATCGGCCCGTCGTCGCGGTGCAGCGTCGCGTCGACCGTGTCCAGCACCGGCACCCACATCCAGCGGGCCCGCAGGGTGCGCAGCGCACCCGTGTAGGCGAACGCCAGCACCCCCCAGGTCAGCACGGCGACGAGGCTGACCAGGGGCCCGAACAGCGCCACGGTCAGCGCGATCAGCGCCCACCGCTCCCCGATCGGGAACACCACCGTGCGCTTGAGCCAGTAGGACAGCGAGCCCGTGTCGGCCTGCACCCGGGTCGACGCGGCGTTCAGCCGGTCGCCGATCCCGCCGCCTCCTCCGCCAACCGCCTTGGGTCGGCGGGCCGCCTCGTCGTGCAGCACCCCGTACCACGTGTCGGTCATGTGCCGGACGGTCTGCAACGTCATCGCGGCCACGGCCAGCGCCCAGCCGTAGCGGAACCCGGCGGCCGTCGCGCCGTAGCCGAGGCCCGCGTAGACCAGGTATTCCTTGGCCCGGTCGGCCATCGTGTCCAGCCAGCCGCCCCACGCGCTGAAGTGCCGGGTGTAGCGGGCGAGCTGCCCGTCGACGCAGTCCAGCACGAAGCCGAGGTAGAGCAGCACCGCGCCGGCCACCAGCGCCGGCCGTCCGCCGACGCCGAACAGCACCGCCGCGACGGCCGCGAACAGCACCGAGATCGCGGTGACCCCGGTCGGCGTCAGGCCGAGCTTCGCCGACGCCTTCGTCACGTACGGCGACCAGGTGCTGACGAAGAACGTGGTGAAGAAGTCGTCCTTCTCCTTCACCGACAGCCGCAGCTCGGCCCGGTCCTCGTCGACGGCGGCGACGGCGGCCTCGGCGGCGGCCAGCCCGGCCGGGCCGGCGACCCGGTGGGCGACGAGCAGGCGTACCCGGTGGGCGAACGTCAGCGTGCCCAGCGCGGTGAGGCCGGTGAACAGCCGGTCCACGGCGGACCCGGCCGCCTCGGGCCCGGCGGCCGGCGGCGTCGCGGCGACGGCGGCCGGGTCCGTGCCGGCGATCGGCGTGCCCGCGACGGCGGCGCGGGCGGCGGCGGCCAGCGCGGGCAGGTCGTCGCGGCCCACCCGCAGCGCGCCGCCGAACACCCCGGTCTGCCCGCCGTCGAGCCGCCCGTCCGGGCCGGCGTCGACGACCTGGCCGCGCTCCTCGCGCACCACGGCCTGCCCGGGGGCCGGCGGGTCGGTCAGCACCAGGGCCACCGTCGGGCCCACCGGGCTGGTGGCCAGGTGCCGCAGCACGGCGGTGTGCGCCACCAGGTCCGTCCCGCTGACGATCACCGGGCCGGTGGCGGCGTCGACAAGCGTCGCCAGCTCGGTCAGGTTCGCGGCGCGCCGCACGTGGGTCACCCCGGCCCGGTGCCACTGCTCGGCGAGCCGGTCGGCGAGGGCGGCCCCGAGGGGTTCCCCGCCTCCCACCTGGGCACCGGCGGCCGTCGGCTGGCCCGCGGCCGGCGTTCCGGCGGCGAGCACGATCGCGACGGTCACCGCGCGACCGCGGCGTGGTACGCGTCGAGCGCCTCGGCGATCGTCCCGTCGACGGTCAGCCGCCCGGCGTCGAGGTAGAGCCCCCGACGGCAGAACCGGGTCAGATCCTTTTCGTTGTGTGACACGAGCACGAGTGTGCGTCCCTCCCGAAGCAATCTCTCGATCGTCGCATAGCACTTCTCGCGGAACTCCGCGTCCCCGACCGCCGTCACCTCGTCCATCAGCAGGATCGGGTGCGGGAGGTGGGAGATGATCGCGAAGCCGAGGCGGACCTTCATCCCCGACGAGTAGTGCCGCACCGCCGTGTCGATGGCCCGTTCCACCTGCTCGCCGGCGAAGGAGACGATCTCATGAAAGTGTTTCCGCAGGTAACGCGCCGACAGGCCGTGCAGGCCGCCGACGAGGTAGAGGTTCTCCCGCCCGGTCAGGTCGTTGGAGAAGCCGGCCGACAGCTCCAGCAGCGGGGCCACGTCGCCGCGGACCCGGATGCTCCCCTCGTCGGGGATGAGCACCCCGGCGATCAGCCGCAGCAGGGTGCTCTTGCCGGTGCCGTTGCGGCCGACCACCCCGACCGTCTCGCCCGGCGCGACGCGGAACGACACGTCCCGCAGCGGCCAGAACCGCCCGTCGTCGACGGACCGGCTCTTGTCGGCACCGGATCCGGCGGCGCCCCGCCCGCCGGGGCGGATGAAGAACTCGCGCAGCCGAAGCTGCCGCCGCCGGTTGCGGACGAACCGGATGCCCAGCCCGTCCGCCTCGATGATCGGGTCGGCCGCCATCACAGCTCCTTGAGCACGGCGGGTTCGAGCCGCCGGAACGCCCACCAGCCGGCCACCAGCACCAGCACGCTCACCGCGACCGTGGTGGCGAGCAGCCGGGCGTCGGGGAACTGGTCCGGGTACCACACGGCGTGGTGCAGCTGGAAGATGCCGACCAGCGGGTTCAGCTCGTACGCGGCCTTCACCCAGCCCGGCAGCGTCGACTCGCGCACCAGGCTCAGGGGATAGATGATCGGGGTGGCGTAGAACAGCACCCGGATCACCAGCCGCATGAACCGCTCGATGTCCCGCATCAGCACGTTCAGCGCCGACAGCAGCAGCGCCAGCCCGACCAGCAGCACCGCCTGCACGGCCACGGCCAGCGGCAGGGCGAGCACCGACCAGCCCGGGCGCACCTCGCCACGCACCGCGTACGCGACGGCGATGGCGGCCAGGATCGGCAGGCCGGCGGCGTACTCGGCGAACCGGCCGGTGATCCGGCCGATGGGGAACACCTGGCGCGGCACGTTCATCGTGGTGATCAGCCGGGCCTGGCCGGTGAGCGCGTTGGTCGCCTCGCTCAGCGCCGAGCTGGTCCACATCCAGGCGAAGACGCCGGTGATCAGGAACAGCGGGTACGACCCGGCGGCCTGCCCCAGGTGCCGGCTCGTGTCGCCGGAATAGAGCACCCCGAAGACGAACCAGTAGATCGCGCCCATGCCCAGCGGCTCGATCAGCGACCAGAGGTAGCCCAGCACCGACTGCTGGTATTTCACCGCGAGGTCGCGGCGGACGAGGATGCGCAGCGAGCCGCGGTGCGCCCACAGGCGGGCCACCGGCCCGTGCGGGCCGGCCGCCCGGACGCCAGACGTCACCGCCCGCCTCCTCGCCCGCTCAACACTCGATCACGTTGACGGCCAGGCCGCCCCGCGCCGTCTCCTTGTACTTGACCTTCATGTCGGCGCCCGTCTCGCGCATCGTCTTGATCACCTTGTCCAGCGAGACGTGGTGCACCCCGTCGCCGCGCAGCGCCAGCCGGGCCGCAGTGATCGCCTTGATGCTAGCCACCGCGTTCCGCTCGATGCAGGGGATCTGCACCAGGCCCCCGACCGGGTCACAGGTCAGCCCCAGGTTGTGCTCCATGCCGATCTCGGCCGCGTTCTCCACCTGCTCGGGGGTGCCGCCGAGCGCCTCGGCCAGCCCGGCGGCGGCCATCGAGCAGGCCGAGCCGACCTCGCCCTGGCAGCCCACCTCCGCGCCGGAGATCGACGCGTTCTCCTTGAACAGCACGCCGATCGCCCCGGCCGCCAGCAGGAACCGGACCACGCCCGCCTCGTCCGCCCCCGGCACGAACCGGGTGTAGTAGTGCAGCACCGCCGGGATGATCCCGGCCGCGCCGTTGGTCGGCGCGGTCACCACCCGCCCGCCGGCCGCGTTCTCCTCGTTGACCGCGAGCGCGAACAGGGTCACCCAGTCCATCACCCGCAGCGGGTCGCCGCTCCCGGCGTCCGCCTCCAGGCCGCGCCGCAGCTCCGCCGCCCGCCGCCGCACCCGCAACCCCCCGGGGAGTACGCCGTCGCGGGCGCACCCGGCCGCCACGCACTCCCGCATCACCCGCCAGATGTCCAGCAGCCCGGCCCGCACCTCGCCCTCGGTGCGGCGGGCCAGCTCGTTGGCGAGCATCACCTCGCTGATCGACAGCCCGTTGCCGGCGCTGGCCGCCAGCAGCTCCGCCCCCGTGCCGAACGGATGCGGCACGCGGGTGGTGTCGGGGACGATCCGGTCCGCGCCGGCCGCCGCCTCGTCGACCACGAACCCGCCACCGACCGAGTAGTACGTCCGCTCGCGCAGGAGCGCCCCGCCCCCGTCGTACGCGGCGAAGGTCATCCCGTTCGGGTGGTACGGCAGCGACCGGCGGCGGTGCAGCACCAGGTCCCGGTCCGGGTCGAAGTCGACCTCCTGCGCGCCGAGCAGGGTCAGCCGCCGCGCGGCGCGGATCGCGGCCACCCGGGGGGCGACGGTGTCGGTGTCGACGGTCTCCGGGGCCTCGCCCTCCAGCCCGAGCAGCACGGCGGGGCCGCTGCCGTGGCCGTGGCCCGTGGCCCCGAGCGAGCCGAACAGCTCGGCGCGCACCCGGGCGACCTCGGTGAGCAGGCCGTCGGCCTTGAGCCCGGCCACGAAGGTGCGGGCCGCCCGCATCGGTCCCACCGTGTGCGAGCTGGACGGCCCGATGCCCACGCTGAAGAGGTCGAAAACGCTGATCATCTGCACTTCCTCGCCGTCGTACGCCCTGGTACGGACCCGACGGGCGAGCCTACCCGCAGCCCGCTTCCCTCCCCGGCGCGTCGGGGCGGGCCCGCCCGGGTAAGCACCTACGGGTCAGGGGTCCCGGGATCCCCCTCGCGACGGAGGGCGGGCGCGACGGCGGTTCCTACCGTTGAGTCAGAGGCGGCGGCACGCCGCAGAGTGGGAGGACGACGATGAGTCGCAAACTGGTCCGGCCCCGCGAGGGGCGCATGCTCGCCGGCGTCTGCGTCGGCCTGGCCCGCCGGTTCAACACGTCCGCCAACCTGGTCCGCCTGCTGTTCCTGCTGTCGCTGCTGCTGCCCGGCACCCAGGTGATCGTCTATCTGGTGCTGTGGGTGCTCATGCCGAACGAGGACCGCTACGCCACCGCCCGCTACTGACCCTGCCGACAGAGACGCCCGCCCCGGCTCCCCCCGGGACGGGCGTCTCGCCGTTCGCGTCGACGGTCAGGGCGCGACGTAGGTGACGGTCACCTTCTCGTATCCCAGGGAACGCAGCAGTCCCTCCAGCATCTTGTTGGTGTTCTCCTGCGCGCGGCCGGTCAGGCCGCTGTCGCGGGCGGCTGCCGTGATCCGGTCCTCGGCGAGCTTGTAGACCTGCTGCTGGCGGTTCGGGTCGCCCTTGACCAGGTCGTTGATCCGGTTGAGCAGGCCGCGCTGCTCCGCCACGACATAGCTCTTCTCCATGTCGAGGTTGGTCTGGCCGAGCTGCGGCGCGGGCAGCTTCACCTCGACCGACTTGCCGTCGGGCGACACGACCACCGCCCCCTCACCGATCTTGGTGAAGTCGACGTAGGCCTCCACACTGCCCGCCCCGACGAAGAGGGTGCGCTGGTTGAGCAGGAACTCCGGCACGTTGTCGCGGTCGTTCTGGAGATCGACGACGACCTGGAAGTTGCCCTCGGCCGCGACGTAGCGGCTGAGGTCCTGGATCGACTTGAGCAGCGGCGGCTGGCTGCGATCGGTCTGCTCCTTGGCGAAGGGGTTGCGGAAGTCGGGAAACACGTTGGTGGCCTGCGCGCCGAGCAGCACGACCACGGCCACCGCCGCCGCGCCGAGCACCACGAGCAACCCCCGGGCGGGCCCGGAGGGGCCCTTGGGGGCGGGCCGGTCGACCTCACCGTCGTGGGACATCGCTCACCATCCTCGATCGAACATCGTCTGAGGATGACGTTACGGCCATCGTGCGACACCCGCCCGCCAACCCGTCCCGCCAGGCCACGAGCCGGTGGTCATCGTGCCGCTGGCAGTGTACGAGGCGATGAAGGAAACCGGGCACCTCCTGCGCAGCCCGAGCAACTCCGCCGCTCTGCGCCGATCGATCGTGGAGCTTGAGGCGGGTGATGCGCAACGAACACGAGGGAATCGGCAAGCCGGAGCCCGTCGAGATCGTCGCCTGCCTCTACGACTACGGTGACCGCTAGGCAGGTGTTTCTCATTCAGTCTCCCGCAGCCCAGAGAGGGTCATGGTGCCCAGCGGTCGTCTCATGCGGATCCACAGCGCCGAGTTCGAGGCCATGGCCGCCCGGGTCCGGCGGGTCACCGAGCTGACCTCCCGCCTGAACGTGCTGCCCTTCGAGGACGAGGCGGGCAAGGCGGAGCTGTTCGCCCAGATCCTCGGCAGGCCGCTGCCGGCGCGGGTCACCATCTACCCGCCCTTCTACACCGACCACGGCCTCAACCTCGACCTCGCCGAGCGCGTGTTCATCAACCAGAACTGCACGTTCCTCGACTACGCCGGCATCCGGCTCGCCGAACGCGTGATGGTCGGCCCGAAGGTCACCTTCATCACCAGCGGTCACCCGGTCGACCCCGAGGAGCGGCGGCGGTATCTCACCGGCGCGCCCATCGACGTGGCGGAGAACGTCTGGATCGGCGCGGGCGCCACGATCCTGCCCGGCGTCAGCATCGGCCGGGACGCCGTCGTCGCGGCGGGCGCGGTCGTGGCCGACGACGTCCCGCCGGCCACCCTGGTCACCGGCGCGAAGGCGACCCCGCGCCGCCAGTGGTGAGCGCCCGCTCCCGGTAGCGCCCTCTGCCGGGAGCACCCGCTCCGGGAACGAGATCGTGCTCGATCCGGGAAAGAGTGCCCTCGTGCGCATTGGACACGACTCTCTCCCGGATCGAGCACGATCTTGCGGGTCGACGCCATCAGGCCAGCCGCACGGTCAGTCCAGGATCGCCGTCGCCTCGACCTCGACCTCGACATCGGGCTCGAAGAGGTGGTCGACACCGATGAGCGACGCCGGGGGCAGGGGCTGCGGGAGGCCGAGCTCCCCCGCGACGTCGTCGACGCCGGCCATGAAGTCGCCGATCCGCTCCGGCGCCCAGTTCGTGACGTAGAACGTCAGGCGGACCACGTCCGAGAAGCTCGCGCCGGCCCCGGCGAGACCCTGGGCCGTGTTGCGGAGCGCCTGGGCGACCTGCCCCCGGAGGTCACCGGACGCGACCGGCCGCCCCGCCTCGTCGCGGCCGATCTGGCCCGCCACGTGAACGTGGCGCGACCCCGACGCGACCGCGACGTGGTGGTAGGGGACGGGCTGCATCATGCCCCGGGGGGAGAAGAGCTGGACACTCATCGCTTTTCCTTCCTCGCACCAGCTTGGTATCTCCTTGATACCTGGTGCTTAGAGGAAACTTCAACGAGACTAGGTGCCATGGCAGATACCGACCCCGGCACGGCGGAGCGCCTCGACCTCACGCAGGCGCACCGGGAACTCCTGGACCAAGTCCTCGACAAGTGGTCGCTGGAGGTGCTCAACACCCTCTGCGAGCGCCCCTCACGGTTCAACGAGCTACGCCAGGCGATCCCGGCCGTCAGCCAGAAGTCGCTCAGCGCGACCCTGCGCCGCCTCGAACGCAACGGCATCGTCGAGCGGCGCGTCCTCTCGTCGCGCCCGGTCGCCGTCGAGTACCGGATCACGCCGCTGGGCAAGACCCTGCGGCAGCCCGTCGACGTCCTCCTCGACTGGGCCGAGGAGCACCTGGGCGCGATCGAGGCGGCCCGGCGGGCGTACGACGGGGCAGACCCCGCCGCCTCGTGACGGCGGACGAGGCCCGCAGCTCGACAGCGAGCGCCCGCCCCGAGCACGGGACGGGCGCGACGCGCTCGTGTCGGGTCAGGCCCGCCCGGGGACGTGCGCGACGAACGCGCGCCACGCGACCGGCCCGAAGACGAGCGCCGGCCCCGCCGGGTCCTTCGAATCGCGTACGCCG
This sequence comes from Micromonospora carbonacea, assembly GCF_014205165.1. NCBI lineage: Bacteria > Bacillati > Actinomycetota > Actinomycetes > Micromonosporales > Micromonosporaceae > Micromonospora > Micromonospora carbonacea. The sequence goes on from NZ_JACHMZ010000001.1 coordinate 6,494,053, forward strand.
ACCACGCCCGGAAGATTGTCGGCGACCTCGACGCATGCGCCGCCGTTGGAGCTGCTGCGGGTGGACTTCCGCCACCGCGCGCCGATCAGATCATCCATGCTCTCGCCCTCAGCAGGTCGATGGTCTGGTCTCGCGGCAACGAGACTGACCTGACGGTATCCCAGACCGCCCAGAGTGGAGCAACGTCGTTGGTGATCCGCCCGGCGGCCTGGTCGTCGAGGTAACCGACGTCCTGGTCGTCAGGCGTGCTCGCGATGATGAACGGCCCCGCCTGACCCGCATGAAGGCCGGCACCCAGCGGCAGCACATGGACCATGACACTGGGACGCTGCGCCACGGTCACGAGGTGGTCGAGCTGAGCATCCATCACGTCGGGATGGCCTCGGAGCAGCGCCGCCTGGTCGATCACGAAGACCGTCATCGGAGGCCGAGGGCGGTCGAAGACGGCGGCCTGCCGCCGGAGACGAGACTCGACGTGGTCGTCCACCTCGGCACACAGCGGCCCACTGGAGAGAACCGCCCGGGCGTAGGCCTCCGTCTGAAGGAGCCCCGGCAGAACGGCGGATTCGTACCACCTCAGGCCGGTGGCCTCGCGTTCGATCTCCGTCCATGGGCGGAACCACGCCGGCTCCTTCCGGCGCAGAACGTCCGGCCACAGCTCCAGCACGTCCCTGCCGAGAAGTTCCGCGACCTTGGCACGGTGCCTGGTCTGCGGAATCCGCCCTTGGCTCGCCCAGCGGGCCGCCGTCTTCGGGTCCACTCCTATCTCGGCCGCGAGGCTCTCCGCCGTGTGCCCGGACTCCACCATCGCCACCTGCACGCCCTTGTGCACCACGCACCCTCCCGCAGCGTTACGCGACATCCCGCACGTCAGGTAGACATAGTGCAACGCAGCGTGTTCGCTCCGCAACCGGAAGATCAGGCGAACGCGCTGAGCCCCGTCAGCCGCTGCCCGACGACGAGCTGGTGGATCTCGGAGGTGCCCTCGTAGGTGAGCACGCTCTCCAGGTTGTTGGCGTGCCGCATGATCGGATACTCCCCCGAGACGCCGTTCGCGCCGAGGATGGTGCGGCACTGCCGGGCGATGGCCAGCGCCTCCCGCACGTTGTTCAGCTTGCCGACGCTGACCTGCTCGGGCCGCAGCCGCCCGGCGTCGGCGAGCCGGCCCAGGTGCAGCGCCAGCAGGAAGCCCTTCTGCCACTCGACGGCCATGTCGGCGAGCTTGGCCTGGGTGAGCTGGAAGCCGGCGAGCGGCCGGCCGAACTGGGTGCGCGTGGTCGCGTACGCCAGGGTGGTCTCCAGGCAGTCGCGGGCCGCGCCGAGCGCGCCCCAGACGATGCCGTGCCGGGCCTCGGTGAGGCAGCTCAGCGGGGCCTTGAGCCCGGCCGCGCCGGGCAGCAGCGCGTCCGCCGGGAGCCGGACGTCGTCGAGCGCGATCTCGCCGGTGACGGAGGCGCGCAGCGACATCTTGCGCCGGATCTCCCGCACCGACACCCCGGGCGCGTCCAGGGGTACGGCAAACCCGCGCACCCCCTCCTCGGCGCGGGCCCAGATCACGGCGACGTCGGCGACCGGGGCGTTGGTGATCCACATCTTGCCGCCGTGCAGCAGCCAGTCGTCGCCGTCGCGGCGGGCGCGGGTGGCCATCGACGCCGGATCGGAGCCGTGGTCGGGCTCGGTCAGCCCGAAGCAGCCGATCGCCTCGCCGGTCGCCATCGGGGGCAGCCAGCGCTGCTTCTGCTCCTCGCTGCCGTAGCGCCAGATCGCGTACATGGCCAGCGAGCCCTGCACCGAGACCAGGGACCGCACGCCGGAGTCGCCGGCCTCCAGCTCCAGGCAGGCCAGCCCGTACGCGACGGCGGTGGCGCCGGCGCAGCCGTACCCGGTCAGGTGCATGCCGAGCAGGCCGAGCCGGCCGAACTCCCGGGCCAGCTCGCGGGCCGGCACCTGGCCCCGCTCGTACCAGTCGGCGACGTGCGGCCGGACCCGGTCGTCGACGAGCCGGCGCACGACGGACCGGATCTGGCGCTCCTCGTCGTCGAGGAGGGAGTCCAGGTCCAGCAGGTCGACAGGAGTCATCCCGTCACCCTAACGAAGGCTCAGGAGCGGGTCACTCGTGCTGACCGGCCAGCACCAGCACCCGGGCGTGGATCTGGTTGCGCTGCTGGAGGGCGGCGCGCAGCGCGCGGTGCAGCCCGTCCTCCAGGTAGAGCCCGCTGTTCCACTGCACCACGTGGGGGAACAGGTCCCCGTAGAAGGTGGAATCCTCGGCGAGCAGCTTGTCCAACGCCAGCTCGCGCTTGGTGGTGATCAACTGGTCCAGCCGCAGCGGACGCGGCGGGATCTCCGCCCACTGCTTGAGCGTCAGGTTGTGCTCCGGATAGGGACGCCCGTCCCGGACCGCTCTGAAGATCACGACGGCACGCTCCCCTCCCCCTCACCGTTCCGACCCACCGCGCCGGGTCGGATCGCGGCGTGGCACCGCGCGGCACAGCACCGATGACCGTGCCAGCGTAGCCGCCCCCGCCACACCGCGTTTTACTCCCTCATGTCGCTTTCGCGACCACTGTTGGTCAACCCCGCCCGGCGACGCCGAGCCGGGCCGCCGACGCCCCCCGGCGTCAGCTCCAGCGCCCCCGCCGGACCACCTCGTCGACCGGGCGACGCCCCCGCCGCAGCGACGGCGACCGGTGGTCCGGCGCACGGTAGCCGACGGTGAGCGCGCCGACCGGGTCGAACTCCGCCGGCACCCCGAACGCCTCCCGGTACGCCTGCGTGCGCTGCGCCGGGATGCCGAAGAAGCACGCGCCCAGCCCCTCGTCGACGGCGGTGAGCAGCATCAGCAGGGCGGCGAAGCCGGTGTCGACATACCAGTACGGCACCGGCCAGCGCTCCTGCGCGCGGTCCGTCCAGCCCTTGTCCGGCTCGGCGTAGCGCTCCAGGTACGCCGAGCGGTTGGCGTGCGGCACGACGATCAGCGGGGCCCGGCGCATCCCGGCCAGCCACCGCTCGCGCCCGCCGCCGTCCGGGGTGGTCGCCGCCCAGAACCGCTCCCGGTCCGCCGGCTCCTCCAGCACCAGGAACCCCCAGCCCTGGGCGAACCCGGCGGACGGGGCCCGCACGGCGTGGTCGAGCAGCCGCCGCACCACGTCGGGCGGGACGGGGCGGTCCGGGTCGTAGTTGCGCACCATCCGGCGTCGCCGGAGCACCTCGGCGAACTCCACGCCGCCCGCCTCCGCTGCTACCGGGCCCCGGGCCGGATGCCCATGGTGCCCCGCCAGGTGTCGCCCGGCTCCAGGGTGATCACGTCCTTGCCCGAGCGGTACGCGTCCGGCGGGCAGGTCATCGGCTCGACCGCCACCGAGCGGCGGTGCCGCTCGCCGGTGAGGGTGTCCCCGGAGAAGATCTGCCACCAGCCGAACTCGCGGTCCGCCCAGACGGTGACGGCCGCCGCGTCGTCCGGGGCGGCCAGGGTCACCGAGGAGCCGCCGTCGGCGTCGCGGACCACGTCGCCGAACGCCGTGTCGAGCACCGCGTGGCCGATGCGCCGGGGGCTGGTGTAGTCGTACTCGGTGCCGGCGACCGGGGTCGCCCCGACCGGCAGCAGCCGCCCGTCCACCTGCACCCGCAGCTTCGCCGGCACCCGCAGGGCGAGATCGTCCACCGCCACCCCGGGAAGTTGCAGGTAGGGGTGCATCGAGAAGCCGAACGGGCAGGGCTCCCCGCCGACGTTGGTGGCCTCGTGCTCGATGCGCAGGCCGCCGGGGCCGACCGAGTAGCGGTTGCGCAGCCGCAGCGCCCACGGGTAGCCCGGATGCGGGGGCAGGTCGTAGCCCAGGGTCACGGCGTCGTCGGACTGCTCGACGAGGTGCCACGGCACCCAGTTGACCAGGCCGTGCAGGGCCACGCCCCGGCCCGGCTCGGTCAGCGTGAGCTGGAACTCCCGGCCGCCGAAGGCGTACTGGCCGTCGCGGATGCGGTTGGGCCAGGGGGCCAGCACCTGCCCGGCCCCGCCGGGGCAGAGCTTGTCGGCGGCGAACCCGTCGACGTAGTCGACGCCGTCGTGCCGGTACGTCCGCAGGCCGCCGCCGACCTCGACGAGCACGGCCTCGTGGCCGGCGGCGGAAATGGTCCACTGGGTGCCTGACGGCGGGCGGGGTGCGGCGTTCTGCATGCCGGTGACCTTAGTCGGTCAGCTCTGTGCACGGGGTGCGCGGTCCGTCACCGCGCGCACCCCGCCGCCGACGGTCACCCCCGCGCCCCCGACGTGGCCGCCCGGTAGCGCACCAGGGCCGGGAAGACGGCCGCCAGCAGCACCGCGAGCACCGCCGCGGCGAGGCCGCCGCCGACCCAGGCGACGCCGGTGCCGAGGCCGGCGGCCGTCGCGCCCGCCCGCAGGTCGCCGAGGCGGGGCCCACCCGCCACCACCACCGTGTTGACGCCCTGGAGCCGGCCCCGCATCCGGTCCGGCGCGTGCACCAGCAGCATCGTCTGCCGCAGCACGGCGCTGACCAGGTCGGCCGCGCCGGCCACGGCGAGCAGCCCGACCACCAGCCAGAGTTGGCGGGCCAGCCCGGCGGCGGCGATGGCCAGCCCCCAGCCGACGACGGCGCACACCAGCGCCACCCCCTGCCGGTGGAGCCGGCCGATCCAGCCGGAGGTGAGCCCACCGAGCATCGACCCGATGGCGATGGCGCTGAACAGCCAGCCGACGGCCGCGCCGCCGCCGAAGCGTTCCTCGGCGATCTCGGGGAACAGCGCCCGGGGCATGGCCAGCACCATCGCGACGAGGTCGATGGCGAAGGAGAGCAGCAGCACCGGCGTGGTGGCCAGGTAGCGCAGCCCGTCGACGACGCTGGCCAGCCCTGCCTTGCGGGGCGAGCCGTCGCCGTCGGGGTCCGGCTCCGGCGGCAGCGCCGGCATCCGCAGCGTCGCCCAGACCGCCGCCGTGAAGAAGACCGTGTCCACGGCGTACGCGATGGGCAGCGCGAACCCGACCTCCCAGGCCGCGAAGATCAGCCCGGCCAGCAGCGGCCCCAGCACCGACGCGGCGGTGTGGGTGGTGAAGTTCAGGGTGCTCGCGGCCGGGACCAGCTCGGCCGGGACGAGCCGGGGGATGCTCGCGGTGCGGGCCGCCCCGCTGACCGCGAACCCGACCGACTGCAACGCCACCAGGACCAGCAGCAGCACCGGGCTGCCCACCCGGAACACGGCCTGGGCCAGCAGGCCCACCATCGACGCCCAGAGCACCGCCTGGCTGACCAGCAGCACCGCGCGCCGGTCCCGGGCGTCCGCGACCGCGCCGCCCCACAGCCCGAAGACCAGCAGCGGCACGAACGCGGCCACGCCGAGCAGCCCCACCCAGAACGAGTCCCGGGTCAGCGCGAACATCTCCACCGGCACGGCCACGGCCGTGAACTGGAAGCCGAGCATCGCGACGCTGTTGCCGACCCAGATCCGCCGGTAGACGGGCACCCGCAGCGGGCGCAGGTCGATCGCCCAGCGGCGCGCCCCGCGCGGCCGGGTCTCCTTGACGGCGGTCACGGGGCGAGCCGCTCCACGACCCACCGGCCGTCGTCGGCCGGGCCGGGATCGGGCGCGGTGCGGCGGAACCGCAGCCGGTCGTGCAGCCGGCTGGCCCGGCCCTGCCAGAACTCCACCGTCTCGGGGCGCACCCGCAGGCCGCCCCAGTGCGGGGGCGCGGGCACCCGGTCCACGTCGGCGAACCGCTCGGCCGCCGCCCGGTAGCCGGCGTCCAGCACGGCCCGGTCGCCGATCACCCGCGACTGCTCGCTGGCCCACGCGCCGAGCTGCGAGCCGCGCGGCCGGCTGGCGAAGTACGCCTCGGTCTCGGCCCGGTCGACGGGCTCGATCCGCCCGGCGACCACCACCTGCCGCTGGATGGGGAACCAGGGAAAGACCAGGCTGGCGTACGGGTTGGCCAGCGCCTCCGCGCCCTTGCGCGAGCCGTGGTTGGTGAACAGGACGAAGCCCCGCGGGTCGTACCCCTTGAGCAGGACGGTGCGCCCGCTGGGGCGGCCGGCGGCGTCGGCGGTGCCGAGCACCATCGCGTTCGGCTCGGGCAGGCCGGACGCCACCGCGTCGGCGAACCAGCGGGCGAACTGGGCGTGCCAGTCGGCGGCCAGGTCCGCCTCGGAAAGGCCCAGGTCGGCGGCGTACTCGTTACGCATCCCGGCCGGGCCGGGTGTGTCACCCGTCACAACTACCCTCCCCTTCGGTGGCCCCGTCACCCTCGGCGACGCTGGCCAGCCCCTACCGCCCAGTCTCATCGCCGCCGCACGCTTGTCCACCGGCGGGGATGTCGCGTGCAGCACAGTCGTCGCGGGTCGCGCAGCCGGTTACCCACCAGGCAAGATGTCACGAACACGTCCCTGAGGGTCGCCTAAGGCGCTCGGCCGGCCGGGCCGGATGAGCCCAGGCGGGCGCATCGAGCAGATCCAGGAGTAAGAATGGCCGACTTCAAACCGGGTCTGGAGGGCGTCGTAGCCTTCGAGACCGAGATCGCCGAGCCGGACCGCGAGGGCGGCGCGCTGCGCTACCGCGGCGTGGACATCGAGGATCTGATCGGTCAGGTCTCCTTCGGCAACGTCTGGGCGCTGCTGGTCGACGGCCGGTTCGGCCCCGGCCTGCCGCCGGCCGAGCCGTTCCCGGTGCCCGTGCACTCCGGCGACATCCGGGTCGACGTGCAGTCCGCCGTCGCGATGCTCGCGCCGTACTGGGGGCTCAGCCAGCTCCTCGACATCTCCGACTCCCAGGCCCGCGAGGACCTCGCCCGGGTGTCGGTCACCGCGCTCTCCTTCGTCGCCCAGTCCGCGCGCGGCCTGGGCCTGCCGGCCGTGCCGCAGAAGGAGATCGACAAGGCGGAGACGATCGTCGAGCGCTTCATGAAGCGCTGGCGCGGCGAGCCCGACCCCCGCCACGTGAAGGCCGTCGACGCCTACTTCATCTCGGCCGCCGAGCACGGCCTGAACGCCTCCACCTTCACCGCCCGGATCGTCGCCTCCACCGGCGCCGACGCCGCCGCCTGCATCTCCTCCGGCATCGGCGCGCTCTCCGGTCCCCTGCACGGCGGCGCGCCGTCGCGGGTGCTCAGCATGCTGGAGGCCGTCGAGCGCAGCGGCGACGCCGAGGGCTACGTCAAGGGCGTCCTCGACCGGGGCGAGCGGCTGATGGGCTTCGGCCACCGGGTCTACCGGGCCGAGGACCCGCGCGCCCGCGTGCTGCGCCGCACTGCCAAGGAGCTGGGCGCGCCGCGCTTCGAGATCGCCGAGGCGCTGGAGAAGGCGGCCCTGGCCGAGCTCCAGGCCCGCCGCCCGGACCGGGTGCTCGCCACGAACGTCGAGTTCTGGTCGGCCGTGGTGCTCGACTTCGCCGAGGTGCCCGCGCACATGTTCACCTCGATGTTCACCTGCGCCCGGATGGGCGGCTGGAGCGCGCACATCCTGGAGCAGAAGAAGCTCCAGCGGCTGGTCCGCCCGTCCGCCCGCTACGTCGGGCCGGGCACCCGCAAGCCGCAGCAGGTCGAGGGCTGGGACGCCATCCCGCACGGCGTGTAAGTGCAAGGAAGGGCACCCTGTCGACGCTTTCCGCAGAGCAGGGGCCCCTGTCAACACCCACCACCTGGGTGCGCGACGCCCGTCCGATCCACCCGTCGACGCGACGACGGAAGGGGCCCCGCCGGTTCGGCGGGGCCCCTCCGCGTACCGGAAGGTCCGTCCGGCCCGCGCAACCGCGGGCGGGGTGGCGACGTAACCGGGCGGATGTGTCATACGCCTCAGCTCAGGCGGCGGGACCGTCGGGTGCCCGGGCCGCCCCGGGTGCAAGGATGGGGGCTCGGCAGTGCCGCCGGACCGGGCTCGGATCCGGCCGCCCGTGCGTCCCACGCACGCGTCCGTCCTCCGCGCCCGACCACCACCTGTGACCGGGCCCCGCCCACGCGGAAGGATCTCGACAACCGTGGCTGACGCACCGACCATCCGGATTCCCGACGACATCAAGCCCGCCGACGGGCGGTTCGGCTGCGGGCCGTCCAAGGTCCGTCCGGCGGCCGTCTCCGCCCTCGCCGACGCGGCGACGGGCTTCCTGGGCACCTCGCACCGGCAGAAGACCGTCCGCGACCAGGTCGCCCGGCTGCGGCGCGGCATCGCCGAGTTCTACTCCCTCCCCGAGGGCTACGAGGTGATCCTCGGCAACGGCGGCACCACCGCCTTCTGGGAGGTCGCGACGTTCGGCCTGATCCGCGACCGGGCGCAGTTCGCCACCTTCGGCGAGTTCGGCGCGAAGTTCGTCAAGTCGGTCAAGGACGCCCCGTTCCTCGGCGAGCCCACCGTGCGCAAGGCCGAGCCGGGCAGCGCCCCGGCGCTGGTCGCCGAGGCCGGCGTCGACGCGTACGGGCTGCCGCAGAACGAGACCTCCACCGGCGTCGCGGTGCCGATCAGCCGGGTCACCGGGGCCGACGAGGGCGCGCTGCTGCTGGTCGACGCGACCTCGGCGGCCGGCGGCCTGGCGGTGGACGTCGCCGAGACCGACGTCTACTACTTCGCCCCGCAGAAGTGCTTCGCCTCCGACGGCGGCCTCTGGCTGGCCCTGATGTCGCCGGCCGCCCTGGACCGGGCCGCCGAGATCAAGGCGTCGGGCCGCTACATCCCGGCGTTCCTCGACCTGGTCACCGCGATCGACAACTCGCGGCTGGAGCAGACCTACAACACCCCGGCGCTGGCCACCATCTTCCTGGCCGCCGAGCAGACCGACTGGATGAACGAGCAGGGCGGCCTGGCCTGGGCGGCCAAGCGCACGGCCGAGAGCGCCGGCATCGTGTACGGCTGGGCCGAGCGCTCCGCCGTGGCGACCCCGTTCGTCACCGACCCGGCGCTGCGCTCCAACGTGGTCGCCACGATCGACTTCGCCGACGGGGTGGACGCGGCGGCGATCGCCAAGGCGCTGCGGGCCAACGGCATCGTCGACACCGAGCCCTACCGGAAGCTGGGCCGCAACCAGCTCCGCATCGCGCTCTACCCGGCCGTCGAGCCGGCCGACGTGGAGGCGCTGACCGCCTCGATCGACTACGTGGTCGAGCGGCTCTGAGGCATCGTCACACTGGGTGGTCGTCGCACCGCCGCCGGCCACCCAGTGTGATCATCTTCGCAGCTCATCCGCGACATGCGGGTGTCGGATCCCCCACGTCGTTGCGGATGGGCGTACCGTGGTGCGGGACGCCCGGGTGGCCGACCCGTGGCGTGCGGCCAGCGAAGCGGGACGGAGGCAACGCTCATGCGCCCAGTACGCTTCGTCGCCCTCTCCGAGGACGGCCAGGCTCTGGTGCTCGCCGACGAGGTCGGGCGGCTGCTCGCCCTGCCCATCGACGAGCGCATCGCCGGCGCCCTGCACGCCGAGCCGGGCGCGCCCCCGCTCGCCGTGGTGCCGAACACCACCGACCACCCCCTGCCGTCGCTGTCCCCGCGCGACATCCAGGCCAAGATCCGTTCCGGCGAGTCCGCAGAGGACGTGGCGCGCGTCGCGGGCGTCCCGGTCGACCGCGTGCTCCGCTACGCGGGCCCGGTGCTCCAGGAGCGGGCGATGCTCGCCCAGCACGCCCGGCGCACCCGGCTCAAGGGCGCGGAGAAGCCGACGCCGCTGGCCGAGGTGGTCAACGGCCGGCTGGCCCAGCACGGGATCGACACCGAGAAGATCTCCTGGGACGCCTACCGCCGCGACGACGGCACCTGGCGGATCATCGCCACCTGGCCGTCGGGCAAGGCCACCGCGCAGGCCGTGTGGGACCTGGACAAGACCCGGCAGCACGTCGTCCCGCACGACGACATGGCGCAATACCTGTGCGCCGAGCGCCCCACGCCGATCCTCGGCCAGGAGCCCGCCCCGGAGCGCGGCGGCCACGCGCTGCCCGGCCCCTCGCGCGGCGAGCCGAGCCGGGGCGGGCACGGGCTGCCCGCGGCGGCCGGCGACCACAACCGACCGGGGCGCGACCCGATCCGCGCCGGGCGCGACGCCCTGCTCGCCTCCCTCGACCGGCCGCTCGGCTCGACGTCCGGCCGGGGCCTGGAGCCGCGCACGCCGGCGGCGGCGCTGGCCGGGTCGGACGCACCCCGGCAGCGGCCGGTCGGCGGCGGGGCGGCGGCCCTGCTCGGCGGCGGCCAGGGCTCGGCGTTCGACGACGACTCCGACGCGCCCAAGGAGGTCCCGGCCGTGCCGTCGCTGGCGGTGCTCCGGCCCCGCCGCACGGGCGCTGCCGCAGCGGCGGCCTCCGGCGGCGAGGCCACCGACGCCTCCGGCAAGCCGCGCAAGCGCCTGCCGAGCTGGGACGATGTGCTGTTCGGCAGCGGCCCGGCGGCCCGCGAGTCCTCCTGACCCATCCGTGGCCGGGCGGTGCGCCGCCCGCGCGCCGCCCTGCCACGGCGAGGCATTCGGCGTCCCGCCGTGGCAGGGTGGGCACATGAAGTACACCAATCTGGGACGCACCGGCCTGTCGGTGAGTCGGCTCTGCCTCGGCACGATGAACTTCGGGCCGCAGACCAGCGAGCCGGACAGCTTCGCCGTCATGGACCGGGCGATCGAGCACGGCATCAACTTCTTCGACACCGCCAACGTGTACGGCTGGCAGACCGGTGAGGGCATCACCGAGCAGATCATCGGCCGCTGGTTCGCCCAGGGCGGCGGCCGGCGGGAGAAGGTGGTGCTGGCCACCAAGGTCTACGGCAAGATGGGCGACTGGCCCAACGAGCAGGGCCTCTCCGCCCGGCACATCATCCGGGCCTGCGAGGACTCGCTGCGCCGGCTCCAGACCGACGTCATCGACCTCTACCAGATGCACCACGTCTCCCGGGCGACCCCGTGGGAGGAGATCTGGCAGGCGATGGAGACCCTGGTCGCCCAGGGCAAGGTCGTCTACGTCGGATCGTCCAACTTCGCCGGTTGGCACATCGGGCAGGCGCAGGCGGCGGCGCAGCAGCGCAACTTCCTCGGCCTCGTCTCCGAGCAGTCCATCTACAACCTGCTGACCCGGGCCGTCGAGCTGGAGGTGGTGCCGGCCGCCCAGCACTACGGCCTCGGCATCATCCCCTGGTCCCCGCTGCACGGCGGGCTGCTGTCGGGCGCCCTGCGGAAGATGGCCGAGGGCGGGGCGGCCCGCAGCACCTCGGGCCGCGCCGCCGAGAGCCTGGCCGAGCACCGGTTGACCATCGAGGCGTACGAGAAGTTCTGCGCCGACCTCGGCCACGACCCGGCGGACGTGGCGCTCGGCTGGCTGCTCTCCCGGCCCGGGGTGACGGCCCCGATCATCGGCCCGCGCACCATCGACCAGCTCGACCGGTCGCTAGGCGCGCTGGACGTCCGGCTCGACGAGGCGGCGCTGACCCGGCTCGACGAGTTGTTCCCGCCGGTGGGCAAGGGCGGCCCCGGCCCGGAGGCGTGGGCCTGGTAGACGCGCGGCGCGCCGCCTGGCGGGCCGCCGCACGTCGCGCGGCGCGCCGCCTGGCGGCTCCCCGCGATGTCGGCGACATGGCGGCTTCCCGTCCCGGGGATACCGCCATGTCGCCGACACGACGGGCCGCCCCGGGCCCGACCGGCCCGATCCGACCCCGGCCCGATCCGACCCCGGCCCGGCCGCCGGTTCCGGTCAGATCGGCCAGGCGGCCACCCGGTCGTACGTCGGCTTCGGGCCCTGGTGGCTGCGGACCAGCACCAGCTCGGTGGCCGGCCACGGCGGCCCCAGGTAGTCGTGCAGGGCCTCCCGGTCGGCGGCCACGTCGGCGCGGTCGACCCGGTCGCCGGGGCGGGCGATGGTGAGGTGCGGGGTGAACGGCTTCTCGTCGTACGGCAGTCTGCCCCGGCGCAGCCCCGCCCGGACGAGCCGGGCCAGGACGCGCAACGCCTCGACGTCGCCGCGCACGTCCACCCAGAGGACCGTGAACCGGCCCCGGCCGAAGCTACCCCCGCCGCCGAGCCGCAGCACCGCCGACCCGGTCCGGCCGCCCGCCGGTCGGTCGGTTACCGGCAGCTCGGCCACTGCTCGACCGGTCTCCGGCAGATCGGCTACCGGTCGGTCGGCCCCCGGCAGGTCGACCACCGCTTGGTCGGCTGCCGGTCGGTCGGCTGCCGGCAGGTCCCGGGTGCGGAACGTCTCGGCGGCGGGGCCGAGGGCGTTCTCGACGTCGACGAGGCGGCTGGCGTCGACCTGGCCGAGGAAGGCCACGGTGAGGTGCGCCCGCGCCGGGTCGGCGAGCCTGACGTTGGTGCCGGCCGCCGCCGCGCGCCCGACCCGGAGCCGGGCCACCGCGGTGCTCAGGTCGGCGACGGCCTCGGGCGGTGGAAAGACCCCCACGAAGAGCCGCATGCCCGCGTCGGGCACGTCCGCGCCGGTCACCGGTGCGCCGCGCGCGGTCAGCGGTGCCGCTGGCGGTGCCGGGGGCGGGCGGCGGGCAGGGTGAGACCGGCCGCGTGCAGCATCCCCTCGACCCGGACCCGCTCGATCTGCCGGTCGACGCCCTCCAGCTCGCCCAGGTGCTCGGGGAGCCCGAGGCAGCGGCAGGCGGCCCGCAGGTGCGCGTCGTACGCGTCGACGACTGCCGCGTGCCAGATCACCGTCCGGCCGCCCGGGTTGACCCGATGCCCGGCGAACCGGTGCAGGTCGGCGGCGATCTGCTGGAGGGACCGGCGGTCCTCCCGGTCGAACTCGGTGAGGTCGATGCCCCGGGTCAGCCCGTCGGCGTCGACGGCCCGGTTCAGCCGGGCGATGGTACGGCGTTCGCGGCGTCGTTCGCGCCACTCGGCGTAGCCGCAGGCGACCCGGTCCATGATCTCGTCGGCGCAGAACACCAGCGCAAAGGCGACCGGAAGACTCGCGACAGCAACGAACGCCAGGGCAAGGAGCATCGCTCGGCCTACCTCCACGTATCGACGCTATGCTCCCGCGAGCGTCATCGCCACCGGTTTGTTGACATTCACCGACATCAATTTTTTGCATCCGCCGCGAGCTGCCCCGCGTGGTTAGGAAGGGGCCCCTGCTATGCAGAAGGCGTCAACAGGGTGCCCCTCCTTGCTTCCACCACGTAGAAGCGGGGGGACGGGAGCACCCGCAGGCGCAGCCGGGCCCCCGAGCGGCGCAACTGCCAGGTGAGCGCCAGCAGGGCGGTGGCCAGCGAGATCAACCCGCCGATCCAGATGCTCGCCCCGGCGCCGAACCGCTCGGCCACCCAGCCGATGACCGGCGCGCCGACCGGGTTGGTGCCGAGGAACACCAGCACCCACAGCGCCATGACCCGGCCCCGGAACGCGGCGTCGGTGCCGAGCTGCACCCGCTGGTTGGCGGACTGGGCGAAGAAGACCATGAAGAACCCGGCGGGCAGCAGCAGCGCCACCACCATCCAGTACGCCGGGGCGAGCCCGACCAGGGTGCCGAAGACGGCGCACCCGACCGCCGCGCCGAGCACCAGCCACACCGAGGGGCGGCTGCGCCGCCCGGTGCCGGCCAACGCCCCGGCGAGCGCGCCGACGGCCAACGCCGTGCTGAACAGGCCGAACGAGGCGGCACCGGTGTTGAACACCGTCTTGGCCAGGGCGGCGAGGGTGAGCTGGAAGTTGAACAGGCTCATCCCGATGACCGACATCACGGCCATCGGCAGCAGCAGGTCGGGGCGGCGGGCGACGTAGCGCAGGCCGTCGACGACCCGGGCGGAGTCCCGCTCGGCGACCGGGAGGAGGTCCTTGCGGTGCAGCTCGGCGGGGCGCATCCGGACCACGGTGGCCAGCGGCCCGAGCGAGCTGAGCGCGGTGAACAGGAACACCGGGCCGACGTCGACGGCGGCGATGGCCAGGCCGGCGACGGCGGGGCCGACGATGCGGGCCGAGTTGAACACGGCAGCGTTGAGCGACAGCGCGTTGGGCAGCAGCGACGTGCCGACGAGTTCGGAGACGAACGCCTGCCGCACGGGGGTCTCCACCGCGTTGGCGACGCCGAGCAGGGCGGCGAAGACGAAGACGTGCCAGAGCCGGACGAGGCCGGTGAGCACCAGCAGGCTCATCCCGAACGACAGCACCGTCCAGAACGCGTTCGCGACGAAGAGGAGCAGACGCTTGTCGTACCGGTCGGCGAGCCGCCCGGAGAGCAGGGTGAGCAGCAGCACCGGGGTGAACTGGAGGGCGGTGACCACGCCGAGGGCGGTGGCGGAGTCGTCGGAGAGTTCGAGGACGAGCCAGTCCTGGGCGATGAACATCATCCAGACGCCGATCAGTTTGATCAGCTGCCCGGACGCGAATAGCCGGTAGTTGCGGACCTGCAGTGACTGGAACATCGTGCTCAGCTTCGCCTGCACCCTGGATGCGCCTCCTCGCTCGTACGCCTCATCGACGGCGGACGGCGCGGACCCGGCGGCGACGCCCCGGCGGGCGCGGCGCGCTCAGGCGCGGGCGAGCTGCTGAAGGATCTCGGCGGCCCGTTGCAGGGTCTCCCGGTCGGCCTCGGGCAGCTCGGCCAGGCGGCGGGCCAGCCACTCGTTGCGGGCCCGTTCGAACTGGTCGAGCACGGCCTGGCCGCCCTCGGTCGCCGAGAGGATGACCTGCCGGCCGTCGGTCGGATGGGGGGTGCGGCCCACGAGGCCGCGTTCCTCCAGCTTCGCGACGATCTTGGTCATCGTCGGCGGTTGCACCCGTTCGACGTCGGCCAGTTCCCGGGGCGTCAGCGCGCCCGCCAGCACGAGGCTGGTGAGCGCGGAGAGCTGGGTGACCGTCAGGTCGCCGACCGGTCGGGCCTGTCGGACCCGCCGGTTGAGCCGGGTGATCGCATCACGCAGCTGGGGAGCCAGCTGCGCCGGTGGCACGCGTCTCGCCGTCACCGTCCGCTCCGTCACGATAGTTAGCCTAACTAATGAGCCTGGCTAACGACAGCCGATATGACCATGCTCACCAGGGGGTGTGCGACCCGGGGGTCGGGGTACCGGTCCGGCACTCCGACCCCCGGGACACGTGGTGCGTCAGAGTACGACGGACTCGATCGGCCCGCGCAGGAAGTAGAGGACGAACAGCACCGCCACCGCGTACAGCAGGGGGTGGACCTCGCGGGCCTTCCCCTTCGCCAGCTTCACCACGACGTACGAGATGACGCCCGCGCCGATGCCGTTGGAGATCGAGTACGTGAACGGCATCAGGGTGATCGTGAGGAACGCCGGGATCGCGATCTCGTAGTCGGTCCAGTCGATCGTCCGCACCGCCGTCATCATCAGGAAGCCGACCACCACCAGCGCCGTCGACGCCGCCTCGAACGGCACCACCACCGCCAGCGGCGCGAGGAACATCGCCAGCAGGAACAGCGCGCCCGTGACCAGGTTGGCCACGCCGGTGCGGGCCCCCTCCGCGACACCGGCGGCGCTCTCGATGTACGACGTGTTGCTGGAGACGCTCGCCGCGCCACCCGCCGCCGCGGCGATCGAGTCGACCAGCAGGATCTCCTTGGCCCGTGGCGGGGTGCCCCGCTCGTCGAGCATGTTCCCCTCCTGGCCGATCGCGACCATCGTGCCCATCGTGTCGAAGAAGTCCGTGATCAGCAGCGTGAACACGAACATCAGCGGCACCAGCCAGCCGACCCGGGTCCAGGAGTCCAGCACGTTGAAGTTGCCCAACAGCGACAGGTCGGGCACGTCCACGACCGTCTTCGGCAGCTCCGGCACGTTCAGCGACCAGCCCTTGGGGTTGGGCTTGCCGTCGACGAACGACGGGCCGACGTTCGCCACGGCCTCCACGACGATCGCCAGCACGGTCGAGGCGAGGATGCCGATCAGGATCGCGCCGCGTACCCGCCGCACCACCAGCACGATCGTGACCAGCAGGCCCACCACGAAGACCAGCATCGGCCAGCTCACGATCTTGCCGCCGATGCCCAGCCCCACCGGGACCGTGGTGTTCGCCGCGTCCGGGATCCGCCGGACGAAGCCGGCGTCGACCAGCCCGATGATCGTCAGGAAGAGGCCGATGCCGACGCCGATCGCGGTCTTGAGCTGCGTGGGCACCGAGCGGAACACCGCCGTACGCAGGCCGGTGAGCACCAGGATCGCGATGAGCACACCCTCGATCACCACCAGGCCCATCGCGTCGGCCCAGGTCATCTGCGGGGCGATCTCGTACGCGACCAGCGCGTTCACGCCCAGGCCGGCGGCCAGCGCCATCGGGAACCGGCCGACCACCCCCATCAGGATCGTCATCAGGCCCGCGACGAGCGCCGTCGCGGCGGCCAGCGCCGGGATCGCCAGCTTCTTGCCGTCGCCGTCGACGGCGCTGCCGATGATCAGTGGGTTGAGCACCACGATGTACGCCATCGTGAAGAACGTCGCCAGGCCGCCCCGCACCTCCCGGCCCGGTGTGGAGCCGCGCGCGGTGATCTCGAAGAAGCGGTCGAAGGCGTTGCGGGGGTGGGCGGGATCGGGTGGAGTGCCGTTGTCCGGCGGCGCAATGGCCATCTGGTCCTCGCAGGTGATCATCCGTCTGTCGCGCGCATCGTCCCAGATCACGAGCCAACTGGGAAAGTTGATCGCGTACGCTTGCCCCCGTGCGACAGGAGCAACCGCCGCGGCCCGAGCCGCTCGACCCGCCGATGGTGCCGTTCGCGGTCGCCGGGCTGGTCGCCTGGGCGGTCGCCGGCCTGGTGCTGCTGCTCTTCTTCCGTGGCTGGCTGACCGAGCACGGCCACCGGGACTGGCTCTGGATCTGCCTGGCCGGTTTCCTCTGGGGCTTCCCCGGTCTCGCCGTGATGATGCGTCACGACGCCAACCGGCGTCGCCGCCGCGCCGCCGCGCAGGCCGGTCAGGCCGCCGACACCCGCCGCTGAGCCCGCCCGGTCAGGGGTGGCCGTGCGGCTCGCCCGGCTCCGCCGCCTCCACCGAGCCCGGCGCCCGGCTCACCGACATCGCCTCGACGGCGCTGTCGTCGTAGATCGTGGGCAGCTCGTCGACCGGGCTGTCGGGCGTCTCGACCAGCGTCTCCGAGTGCGCGCCGCAGCCGTGGTCGGTGCTGACCACCCGGCCGTCGTCGGGGGCGTAGAAGTTGCCGCACGCGCCGAACGCCTGCCGCAGCGCGCCGGCCAGCGGCAGGTAGAAGCCGCAGGTGCCGCAGCGGGCGGCGGCCGGGGCGGCGGTGGAGATCGGCGCCGACGGGCCGTGGTCCCCGTCGTACCAGCGCTGCGCGGCCTCGCTGCGCCCCTCCCGGGACAGCACGCGCGGCCGACCGAGGCCCAGCTCCCAGGCGGTCTCCTCCACCGCCGGGTCGTCGGACAGGACGTACCCGGGGGTGAGCCGCTCGTCGTCGGGCGGGGTCGGCAGCAGGTCGCCGGGGCCCAGGTCGCCCGGCTTGAGCCGCTCCTGCCAGGGCAGCCAGCCCGGCGCGAGCAGCGCGTCGGGGCCCGGCAGCAGGACCGTCTCGCAGACCGTGACCTTGCGGCTGCGCGGCACCCGGGTCACGGTGACCGCCCACCGCCAGCCCCGGTAACCGGACAGCCGGCACTCGAAGTAGTGGGTGACGACGCGGTCCGCCTCGGCGACGGCCTGGAGGTGGTCGCCGACATCGGACGGCTCCACCTCGGTGATGGCGTCGCGGGCCACCTCGACGGCGGCGGCGCAGACCTGGTCGAGGCGGGCGGCACGAGCGGAGGCGGGCCTGGTCACCCTTCCATTGTTCCCCATGGGTGACGAAGACCGACAGGCACTCCCCGCAAGGTCGTTCTCCGGCGGTGCTGGCGCGGGGGTGGGGTACATGGGCGAGGATGGTGCACATGCCGCTGTTCTCCCGCTCCGATCGGTCCATGCTGGGGCGGACCGTCGGCACCGGCATCCGTGCCGTCCGCCTGCTGCTGCGCGGCTCGGCGCGCAGCGGGCGCTGGATGACCCGCCAGGCCGGCTCGGCCCGGGCCCGGGGCGCGGGCGGCGAGGTCGGCATGGTGCGCCTGTTCGACCTGCACGCCCTCTCCTGCGCGGGAGACACACTGATCGCGATCGGCCTCGCCGGGACGATCTTCTTCAACGTCCCCCTCGGCGAGGCACGCAGCAAGGTCGCGCTCTACCTGCTGGTCACGATGGTGCCGTTCGCCATGCTCGCGCCGGTGGTCGGTCCGCTGCTGGACCACTTCCGGCACGGCCGGCGGTACGCGCTCGCCGCCACCATGCTCGGCCGGGCCTTCCTGGCCTGGCTGATCTCCGACTACATGCACGGCTTCGGCCTCTACCCGGCGGCCTTCGGGGTGCTCGCGCTCTCCCGGGCGTACGGCGTGGCCCGCTCGGCGGCCGTCCCCCGGCTGCTGCCCGAGGGCCTCGGCCTGTCCCAGGTCGGCGCGCGGGCCAGCGTCTACGGCACGGTGGCCGGCGCGCTCGTCGCCCCGCTCGGGCTGGCCGCGTTCTGGTTCGGGCCGCAGTGGCCGCTGCGGGTCGCCTCGGTGATCTTCCTGGTCGGCATGGTGATCGCGTTGCGGCTCCCGCCCCGGGCCGACTCCGAGCCGCCCGAGCGGGTGCCCCGGCCGCTGCGGTCCCTGGGCCGGCGGGCCGCCGGGGACCGGCCGCTGGGCCGTGGCCGCCCGGCCGGTCGCCTCGTCATCGCCAGCCTGCTCGGCGCGGCGCTGCTCCGCGTCGTCTACGGCTTCCTGCTGCTCTTCCTCGCGTTCGCGCTGAAGAAGGGCGACCTGACCACCGAGTTCTTCGGGCGCGACCTGAGCGCGGAGATGGCGCTCGGCCTGGTCGGCGGGGCGCTGGCGGTGGGCAGCTTCCTGGCCACGGCGATCGGCACCCGGCTGCGCATCCACCGCCCCACCGCGATCCAGTCCAGCAGCACGATCATCGTGGCCGGCACGGCCGTCCTCGCCACGATCCAGTTCTCGCTGCCGATGGTCGCCCTGCTCTGCCTGGTCGCCACGCTGGCCAGCGGCGTGGCGAAGCTCGCGGTCGACGCCTCCATCCAGGAACGCATCCCGGAGCGGCTGCGGGCCAGCTCGTTCGCCCACTCGGAGACGGCGCTGATGCTCGCCTTCGTGGCCGGCGGCGCGCTCGGTCTGGTCCCGTTCGACGGCCGGCTGGGCATCGCCGTGGCCGCCGGGGTGGGCGTGCTCGCCGCCGCCCGCGGCGCGTACGTCGCCGGCAGGCTCCGCGACCAGCGGCTGCTCGGCCGCCCGCTCGGCGACGACGAGCTGGCCGACGACCCGGCCGAGGAGCCCACCGGAAAGCCGGCCGCCGGGGACCGCCCCCCGGCCGACGATCCGCCGGCACACGACCGGACGACACACGACCGGACGACACACGACCCGACGGCGCACGACCCGGTGACCGACGTCGCCCCCACCTCGCCCGCGCCCGCTTCCTCCGCCCCGCCCGGGTACCACGTCTACCGGCCCTCCTCGGCGGTCGCCGGCGGGGTGGGCACGGCCGACGACGAGACCCGCCGGGAGCCCCGGGGGCCCCTGGCGTGACCGGCCTGCTCGTGGTGACGGCGGTACCGGCCGAGGCCGAGGCGATCCGCGCCGGCCTCCCCGCGCCACCGGCCGGGGCCGCGCCGCACGCGGCTGCGCCGGCCGGGACCTCGCCGGCCGCCGCCGGGGTGACCGTGATGCCCGCCGTGGTGCCCATCGGGGTGACCGTGGTGCCCGTCGGGGTGGGCCCGGCCGTCGCCGGGGCGGCCACCGCCCGGCTGCTGGCGCTCGCCGAGGCCGCCGGCCGCCCGTACCGGGCCGTGGTCAGCGCCGGCATCGCCGGTGGCTTCGTCGGCCGGGCGGCAGTCGGCGCGACGGTGCTCGCCAGCCGCAGCGTCGCGGCCGACCTCGGTGCCGAGTCGCCGACGGGCTTCATCCCGGTGGACCAGCTCGGCATGCCTGCCGAGCTGCTCGGCGCCGGCACGGCGGTGCCCGCCGACCCGGGCCTGCTGGCCGCCCTGCGCGCGGCCCTGCCGGCAGCCACGGTCGGCACGGTGCTCACCGTCAGCACGGTCACCGGCACCGCCGCGAGCAGCGCCGCGCTCGCCGACCGGCACCCCGACGCGGTGGCCGAGGCCATGGAGGGGTACGGCGTCGCCGTCGCCGCCGCCCAGGCCGGCCTGCCCTTCGCCGAGCTGCGCACCGTCTCCAACCCGATCGGCCCCCGGGACCGCGGCGCGTGGCGGATGCGCGAGGCGTTCGCCGCCCTCACGGCGTCCGCGGTCGCGCTGGGTCAGGCCGTCGCGGGGCCCGCGCAGGGCTGAGGCGCCCGGTCGAGGCGCATCGCGTAGTGCCCCCGTCCCTCGATCCGGTATCCGCAGGCGAGCAGCAGGTCGACGCCGCCGTGATCCGCGACGGCGTGCGCCACCCGGATCCCGGCCCGCTCCATCTCCACGGTCAACGCCTCCACCAGCCGCCGCCCGATCCCCAGCAGCCGGCATGGCCCGGCCACGAGCACGCCGTCGAGCACCACCTCCCGCTCACCCGCGTCGATCAGGTCGCCGTACAGCAGCCGGGGGTTGCGCTCGTGGGCCCGCAGCTCCCCGAGCAGCCGGCCGTCGGGCAGCTCCGCCACGAACCGCCAGCACGTGTCGGGCAGCCCGTCGTCGGTGACGCGGCGCACCACGACCTCGCGGCGGATCCGCGTGCCCCACCGGCGATGGTCCCGACGCTCGCGGCTCAGCTCGTACGTCGCCGCCGGCAACCGCCGTGGCCAGTGCTGCGGCGGCAGCTTCCACCATCCCGCCCACCAGGCACCCGGCCAGTCCCTCGGCCCGTGCACCGCCCAGGCGTCCAGGTGCGCCGGGTACCGCCGCCCCGCCTCGTCCCGCAGCCCGTCGTGCGGCACCCGGGGCACCGGCACCACCTCCGGCACCCGGTCGTCGCCCGTCAGGTCGCTGGTGTGGTCGCTGGCCTGGGCACCGGTGCCGTCGCCGGCGTGGTCGCTGGTCTGGGCGCCCGGCGTCCCGATCGCCACCCGCCCACCGGCTGCCCGCACCAGCCGTTCCATCGTCCGGAACCGGACGTCCCCGGAGCGGCCCGACTCGATCCGCGCGAGCGTCGCCTGTGGCACCCCGGCGAGGTCTGCCAGCTCACGCTGGCTCAGGTCCGCGCGGCGACGCAATGCCCGAAGCGATCCGCCCAGGTCGACCCGGTCCGCTGTCTCTGCCATGCCTCGATGCTGTCGCCTATCCCGGCCGGTCATCAACAACCCCTGTCAGGCTGTGGACAACCTGTGGATAACTCCACTCACCGCGAGGACCGATACTGCGTGCCGCTCACTAGGGAGCTGAGTCATCCACGACATCACGGCACCGGAGCACGGCACCGGAGCCACCTGCCAGGCACAGGGCAGGGGGCGGCGCGAGGCAAGGCGGCACGGCAGGCCCAGAAGCCAGCGCGAGGCGGCACGGCAGACCCAAAAGCCAGCGCGAGGCGGCACGGCGGGATTCGCAAGACGAGCACGGGCGGCGCGGCAGGCTCGCAAAACAGTGCGGGGCGGGGCAGCACAAGCGGCCCGCAGCCCCGGACGAGCGCGGGGCGGGGAAGCGGGCTCGCAAGACAGCGCGGGGCGACGCGGGCCGGCGGGGCCGCAGGCCGACGCGCAGCGAAGGAGGGCCGGCATGCCCATTCCCGGTATGTCGGGAACCGCCCTTCCCCGGGGTCCGGCCTGCCCGGCATCAACCTGTTCGGCACCAGCCCGTTCGCTGAGTCATCCACGACATCAGCTCCCTAGCGGGCGGAAGAAGTACCCGGAGCCCGCCCGCACCGTCGCCGCCCGGGCAGGACCGTCGCCGCCCGGCGGGCACCCCGCGCCGAGCGGGTGGTGGGGCAGAGCGCGGGCGGGGATACGGTGGGGGCGTGGCGCTCACCCTGGCGATCTCGCCCTGCCCCAACGACACGTTCGTCTTCGACGCCCTGGTGCACGGCCGGGTGCCCGGCGCGCCGCCGGTCGAGGTCACCTACGCGGACGTGGACGTCACGAACACCGCCGCGGAGCGGGGCGCGTTCGACCTGGTGAAGGTGAGCTATGCGGCGCTGCCGTGGCTGCTGGACGACTACCACCTGCTGCCCTGCGGGGGCGCGCTCGGCCGGGGCTGCGGGCCGCTCGTGCTGACCCGCCCCGACCGGGCCGGCAACGGGCAGACCGGCACCGCCGACCTGGGCGGGGCCACGGTGGCGGTGCCCGGCGACCGGACGACGGCGTACCTGCTGTTCCGGCTCTGGGCGGCCGAGCGGCCGCCGGCGCGGATCGAGGTGGTCCCGTTCCACGAGATCATGCCTGCCGTGGCGGCCGGCCGGTACGACGCCGGGCTGGTGATCCACGAGGCCCGCTTCACCTACCAGCGGCACGGGCTGACCGCCCTGGTCGACCTCGGCGAGTGGTGGGAGGGCACCACGGGGCTGCCGATCCCGCTCGGCGCGATCCTGGCCCGCCGGGGCACGGTCGACCCGGTCGAGGCGGCCGGCTGGATCCGCGAGTCGGTACGCCAGGCGTGGGCCGACCCGGAGGCCAGCCGGGCGTACGTGCTCTCCCACGCGCAGGAGATGGAGCCCGACGTGGTGGACCGGCACATCGCCCTCTACGTCAACGAGTTCACCGCGGACCTGGGGGGCGCGGGGTTCGCCGCCGTGGAGGCGCTGCTGGGCCGGGCCGCCGACGCCGGGCTCGTGCCCCGGACCGCCGGCCCTCAGACCTCCAGCTCGCGCGCCACCGCGTGGACCAGCTGAGCGATCTTCTGCGCCGTCTTCTTGTCGGGGAACCGCCCCCGCCGCAGGTCCGGCTGGACCTTCGCCTCCAGCACCTTGATCATGTCTTCCACGAGGCCGTGCAGCTCCTCCGCCGGCCGGCGGCGCAGCTCCGCCACCGATGGCGGGGCCTCCAGCAGCTTGACCCCCATCGCCTGCGCGCCCCGACGGCTGTCCACCACGCTGAAGTCGACCCGCTGACCACCCTTGAGGTCGGTGACACCCGCCGGCAGCGCGCCCTTCGGCAGGAACACGTCGCCACCCTCGTCGCTGGTGACGAACCCGTATCCCTTGGCCGCGTCATACCACTTCACTCGACCCGTCGGCACCTGAGAACCCCTGCTTCACTTGAGACGTCTACTGCTCCAAGGCTAGCCGGATCATGGTGGTGAGCGCCGCCGGGAATCCGGTGAGGTCGGTCAAGACCAGGCTGGCCCCGGCCGAGCGCAGCTCCTCGGCCGAGCAGGGGCCCGTGGCGACCGCCACGCCCGGCACGCCCGCCGCCTCTGCGGCGACCATGTCGGCGGTGTGGTCGCCGACGTACAGGGTCGCGCCGTGCGCGCGCAGCGCCGTCGCCTTCCCCTCGGCGAAGAGGTCACCGGCCAGCTCGTCGACGGCCAGCCCGAGGTGGTCCAGGTGCAGCCGGGCCAGCCGGCCCAGCTTCGAGGTGACGACCACGACCCGGCCGCCGTGGGCGTGCACCGCCTCGATGGCCTCGACCGCGCCGGGCATCGGCAGCGTGGGCGTAACCGCGTACGCCGGATACAGCTCGCGGAACGCCTCGACGGCCGAGTCGACCTGCTCCGGCGGAAACCAGCGGGCGATCTCCACCCGCAGCGGCGGGCCGAGCCGGGACACCGCCGCGTCGGCGTCCACGGGCACGCCGGTGCGCGCCGTCAGCGCCCGGTACGCCGCGGCGATGCCGGGACGCGAGTCGACGAGGGTCATGTCGAGGTCGAAGCCGACGGTCAGCGGGGGCATGCCGAGAACCTACCCGGCCGGCGGGTCCAGCCGGACGTCCGAGGGGCGCGCGGGCCCCGTCCCGGGCTAGCGTGGAACGACGATGACGACCTCACTCGCCGACCACCTGCGGACGCTGCCCGACGAGTCCCTGGCCGCCCTGCTCCAGCTGCGGCCGGACCTCGTCGTGCCCGTGCCGGCCGACGTGTCCGCGCTCGCGGTCCGGGCCCAGTCCCGGGTGTCGGTGGCCCGGGCGCTGGACGGGCTGGACCAGTTCACCCTCCAGATCCTCGACGCCGCCCGGCTCACCCGGGACCCGGACGACGGCACCACCTCCACCGAGGCCGTCCTCGCCATGGCCACCGCCGGGCCGCGCCCGCCCGCCCCGGCCACCATCCGGGGCGCGGTGCACAAGCTGCGCGCGCTGTTCCTGCTGTACGGGCCCGAGCACGCCCTGCGCGTGGTCGACGGCGTCGACGAGGTCGCCCCGTACCCGGCGGGGCTGGGTCGACCCGCGACGGAGCTGGACGCGCGCACGGCGGCCCTTTGCGCGGACCCGGCGAAGCTGCGCCGCACGCTGCTGGCCGCGCCCCCGTCGGCGCGGGCGATCCTGGACCGGCTCGCCGCCGGCCCGCCGGTGGGCAGCGTGCCCCCGGGCGCGCTCCAGGCCCCGCCGCTCGGGGCGGAGGACAGCGTGCCGCCGGACCCGACCAACGGCGGCGCGCCCACCGGGTCGCCGGTGCGCTGGCTGGTCGACAGCCGGCTGCTGGTGGCGGTGTCCGCCGGCACGGTGGAGCTGCCCCGCGAGGTCGGCCTGCTGCTGCGCCGCGACAGCGGCCCCCTCGGGCCGCTGCGCACCAGCCCACCTCCGGTGGCCGCCGTCGCGCGCGAGGCGAAGGCCGTCGACTCCGCCGGGGCCGGGCAGACCATGGAGGTGGTACGCCACACCGAGGCGCTGCTGGAGCTCCTCGCCGCCGAGCCGGCTCCCGTGCTGCGCTCGGGCGGGATCGGGGTGCGTGACCTGCGCCGGCTGGCGAAGGCCCTCGCCCTGGACGAGGCGACGACCGCCCTGCTGCTGGAGGTGGCGTACGCGGCGGGGCTGGCCGGCGAGCTGGAGCTGTCCGGGGCGACGACCACCCGGTACGGCGCCGACCAGCAGGTCCTGCCCACCGGCGGATACGAGGTGTGGCGGGCCGTGTCGCTGGCCCGACGCTGGGAGCAGTTGGCCCGGGCCTGGCTGCTGATGACCCGCCAGGTGGGCCTCGTCGGGCAGCGCGACGACCGGGACCGCCCGATCGGCGCGCTCTCGCCGGAGGCGGAACGGGCGGGGGCGCCGGCCGCTCGCCGGGCCGTGCTGGCGGTGCTGGCCGACCTGGAGCCGGCCGTCGCGCCCACCCCGGATGAGGTGCTGGGGCTGCTCGACTGGCGGGCCCCCCGACGCAGCCGGGGCCGGGAGGCCGCGCACCGGGAGGCCCTGGTCGAGGCGGCCCGGCTGGGCGTGACGGGGCTGGGGGCGCTCACCTCGTACGGGCGGCTGCTGCTGGCCGACGTGGCCGAGGGCGACGAGCGGGGCGGCGACGACCCGCTGGGGTTGCGCGCCGACGCCGAGGACACGTCCACGGCCGTGCGGGCGCTGGACGGGCTGCTGCCCGCGCCGGTCGACCACTTCCTGGTGCAGGCCGACCTGACGGTGGTGGTGCCCGGCCCGCCCGACCCGGCGCTCGCCGGCGAGCTGGAGGTGGTGGCGGAGCACGAGTCGGCGGGCGGGGCGAGCGTGCACCGGGTCACCACGGCCAGCGTGCGCCGGGCCCTGGACGCCGGCTACTCGGCCGACGACCTGCACGACCTGTTCCGCCGCCGGTCCCGCACGCCGGTGCCGCAGGGGCTGACGTACCTGGTGGACGACGTGGCGCGCAAGCACGGCGGGCTGCGGGTCGGCTCCGCCGGTGGGTACGTGCGCAGCGACGACGAGGCGCTGCTGGCGGAGGTGCTCGCCGACCGGCGGCTGGAGGCGCTGGCGTTCCGGCGGCTGGCCCCGACGGTGCTGGTCACGCCTTATCAGGTGAACCGGATGCTGCTGGCGTTGCGCGACGCCGGGTACGCCCCGGTGCCGGAGGACGCCGCCGGGGCGGCGGTGCTGACCCGGCCACGGATCCGGCGGGCCCCCGGGCGGGCCCCGGTGGGCCGGACGGTGGATCCGTTGGCGTCGCCGAAGCTGGCCCTGCCCCGCCTGCTCGGGGTGGTGGAGCAGATCCGGCGGGGCGAGGCGGCGGCGCGGGCCGCCCGGCGGGCCCCGGCGGTGGTACGCGGCACGCCGGCGCGCACCGGCCCGGCCCCGGTGCACGGCCACGCCGACGCCCTGGCGGTGTTGCAGCAGGCGGTGCGGGACAAGGCGCTGGTCTGGGTGGGCTACGTCGACGCGCACGGGGCGACCGCGTCGCGGCTGGTCCGGCCGGTGTCGATCGGCGCGGGCTACCTGCGCGCCGAGGACGAACGCACGGAGATGCTGCACACGTTCGCGCTGCACCGGATCACCGCGGCGGTGCTGGAGGGCACCTGAGCCGCCCGGCCGCCGGGTCGGCGTCGCCGCCGGCGGGTGGCGTCAGCGGCGGCTGCGGCGCACGGTGCCGACCACCGACACGGCCAGCAGCAGGGCGAACCCGGCCCCGGCGGACTCGCCGACGGAGGCGACGAAGCCCTGCCGCTGGACGAGCCAGCCGTAGAGGAACCAGCCGACGAGGAGCACGGCGGCGGTCGCGTACGCGAGCAGGGTCGCCGCCGACACCTCGTCGGCTCGTGCGGGCTCGTCGTCGCTCGTCACGTGCCGGGCCGGCGGCCGAAGAGGACCACCCGGCTGCCGACCTTGCCCAACTCCCAGGCGCGGAGGGCGTCGGCGGGGAGGAGGTTGACGCAGCCGTGCGAGCCGATCGACTTGTCGTGCAGGTAGGTGGTGGTCTGGTGGTAGCCCATGCCCTGCGTGAAGTGCTGCCAGTAGGGCAGCCACACCTCGTACGGGTCGGACCACTCCTTGACGTTGCGGTAGTTGATAGTGAAGGTGCCGGCGGGGGTGGCGTAGCCCTTCATGCCGGTGCGGGTGACCGTCGGGCCCCACACCACCTTGCCGCCGCGCAGCGCCCACGTGGTCTGCCGGGTCAGGTCGATGCAGAACGTGGTGCCGGAGGAGGCGGCCTTGCAGCGCTTCGTGTCGGTGGTGGCGAGGCGCTTCGCCACGTCGTACGTGGTGGGGCCGGCGCGACCGGCGGCGGGGCGGACGTCGTACCGCTGCTGGAACTTCTTGATGGCGGCGCAGTCGGCGGCGGACTGGCGGCCGTCGACGGTCACCCGCCCGAAGCCGCCCAGCCGGGCGAGGTAGGTCTCCACCTCGCGCTGGTGCTCGCCCAGCGGGCAGCCGGCCGGCTTCGGCGCGGGCTTCGGCTTCGGCTTCGCCTTCGTCGGGGTGGGCTTCGGCTTCGGCTTGGCCTTCGTGCGGGTGGGTTTCGGTTCCGGCCGGGTCCGCTGGTCGGAGCCGGACGAGCCGCCCGCCCCCGTTTCCCGTTCCGCCGAGCCGGCCTGGGCGAGCCCTCCTCCACGGCCACCCGGGTCGGCCTGGCGTTCGGGCGTGCACGCACCGACGCCGACCAGCGTGACCACGGCCAGGGCGACGACCCGGGCGCTGAAGCGAACCTGTCTCATGAGGCCTCCCCGGGTCGGTCGTCCACTGCCTAGACGCCGGACGTACCGGAATGGTTGCACCTGGTGTCCGAATTTTCGGCCCCATTCGGGCTTCGTGCAACACTGGATGGTCGGCCCGGGGCGGGTAGCCGCCCGCCGGACGGCCGTTGACCAGGGCAGAGGGAGGACACCGGCGTGAGCGGTGGACCACTGATCGTGCAGTCGGACAAGACGCTGCTGCTGGAGATCGACCACCCCGACGCCCAGTCCTGCCGGATGGCGATCGCCCCGTTCGCCGAGCTGGAACGCTCGCCGGAGCACGTGCACACCTACCGGCTGACCCCGCTGGGCCTGTGGAACGCCCGCGCCGCCGGCCACGACGCCGAGGCCGTGGTGGACGCGCTGCTGAAATATAGCCGCTACCCGGTGCCGCACGCGCTGCTGGTCGACGTGGCCGAGACGATGGACCGGTACGGCCGGCTCCAGCTCGCCAACGATCCGGCGCACGGCCTGGTGCTGCGCGCCCTGGACCGGGTGGTGCTGATCGAGGTCGCCAAGAGCAAGAAGCTGGCCGGGATGCTCGGCGCGAAGCTCGACGACGACACGATCGCGGTGCACCCGTCGGAGCGGGGGCGGCTCAAGCAGGCGCTGCTGAAGCTGGGCTGGCCGGCGGAGGACCTCGCCGGGTACGTCGACGGCGAGGCGCACCCCATCGAGCTGGCCGAGGGCGGCAAGGACGGCGGTAGGCCGTTCACGCTGCGGTCGTACCAGCGGGAGGCCGTGGAGGCGTTCTGGGCCGGCGGGTCCGGCGTGGTGGTGCTGCCCTGCGGCGCGGGCAAGACCCTGGTCGGGGCGGCGGCCATGGCCGAGGCGAAGGCCACCACGCTGATCCTGGTCACCAACACGGTCGCCGGTCGGCAGTGGAAGCGGGAGCTGATCGCCCGCACCTCGCTGACCGAGGAGGAGATTGGCGAGTACAGCGGTGAGCGCAAGGAGATCCGGCCGGTCACCATCGCCACGTACCAGGTGCTCACCTCGCGGCGCGGCGGCGCGTTCACCCACCTGGACCTGTTCGGGGCCCGCGACTGGGGCCTGGTCGTCTACGACGAGGTGCACCTGCTGCCCGCGCCGATCTTCCGGTTCACCGCGGACCTCCAGGCCCGCCGCCGCCTCGGCCTCACCGCGACCCTGGTCCGCGAGGACGGCCGGGAGGGCGACGTGTTCAGCCTGATCGGGCCCAAGCGGTACGACGCGCCGTGGAAGGACATCGAGCAGCAGGGCTGGATCGCCCCGGCGCAGTGCACCGAGGTACGGGTGACCCTCACCGACGCCGAGCGGATGTCGTACGCGACGGCGGAGGCGGAGGAGCGCTACCGGATGGCGGCGACCGCCCGCACGAAGCTGCCGGTGGTGCGGGCGCTCGTCGACCGGCATCCCCAGGAGCAGGTGCTCGTCATCGGCGGCTTCCTCGACCAGCTGCACCAGCTCGGCGAATACCTGGACGCGCCGATCGTGCAGGGCTCCACCACGAACAAGGAGCGGGAGCGGCTGTTCGACGCGTTCCGGTCGGGCGAGGTACGCACGCTGGTGATCTCGAAGGTCGGCAACTTCTCCATCGACCTGCCCGAGGCGGCGGTGGCGATCCAGGTGTCGGGCACGTTCGGGTCGCGGCAGGAGGAGGCGCAGCGGCTGGGCCGGGTGCTGCGGCCGAAGGCCGACGGGCGGCAGGCGCACTTCTACACGGTCGTCTCCCGGGACACCATCGACACCGAGTACGCGGCGCACCGGCAGCGCTTCCTGGCGGAGCAGGGCTACGCGTACACGATCGTGGACGCCGACGACGTCCTCGGCCCGCCGCTGCCCAGCGTGGACTGACGCCGGCTCGACCGGCTCAGCGGCTCAGCCTGGTCTCCTTCGCCATGTGCGACAGCTTCTCGGGATTGCGTACGGCGTAGAGCCCGCCGATGCGGCCGTCGTCGACGTGCACGGCCAGCACGGTGTCGAGTTCCCCGTCGAGCCGGACGACGAGCGCCGGGTTGCCGTTGACCTGCGTCGGCTGCAACGACGTGACAGCGGCGACCCGGCCCCACCCGCCGGTGAGCAGACGGGCCACCTTGTCGGCGCCCACGACGGGCCGCAGGACGGCCTGCTTGACTCCGCCGCCGTCGCCGAGCAGGACGACGTCCGGGGCGAGCAGGTCGAGCAACCCTTGCAGGTCGCCGGTCTCGACCGCCCGCCGGAACGCGTCGAGCACGGTGCGGGTCTCGGCCGCCGGCACGACCCGGCGCGGCCGGCGCGCCGCCACGTGCGACCGGGCCCGGTGCGCGATCTGCCGGACCGCGGCGGGACTCTTGTCGACGGCTTCGGCGATCTCGTCGTACCCGAGGTCGAACACCTCGCGCAGCACGAACACCGCCCGTTCGGTCGGACCGAGGGTCTCCAGCACCAGCAGCATCGCCATCGACACGCTGTCGGCGAGCGCGACGTCGTCGGCCACGTCGGGCGCGGTGAGCAGCGGCTCGGGCAGCCAGGGGCCGACGTAGGACTCCCGGCGACGGCCGACCGCGCGCAGCCGGGTGAGCGCCTGGCGGGTGGTGATCCGCACCAGGTAGGCGCGTTGGTCCCGCACCACACCGAGGTCCACGCCCGCCCACCGCAGCCACGTCTCCTGGAGGATGTCCTCCGCGTCGGCGGCCGAGCCGAGCAGCTCGTACGCGACGGTGAACAGCAGGTTCCGGTGGGTGAGGAACGCCTCGGTGGCCGGGTCCGGCGACCCGGTGCCCCGGCCAGCGTCGGCTGCGGTCTGCGGTGTACCCACCATGGTCGGCCCCGTTCGTTCTCGGCTGCGTCGCTTCGCTCTCGGCTGCGTCGCCCATCAGACGCCGGTCCAGGCCGCCGTGTGACACCTCCACCTGTGGCGATCGTCACCCGACCCCGGCCGTCACGGGGGGCCGGGCGCCGGCATCTCGTGTTCGTCCCATCTCCGGGGCAACGAGCGAAGGACGGAAGCCATGGAAGCCCGATTCGACCTGTTCAGCAACGAGCTGGCCACGAGGTTCGCCAAGCGGTTCGCCAACGCCGGCATGGTGGTCCAGCAGTCGCCGCTGCCGAAGGCCACGCAGGAGCTGGTGTCGCTGCGGGCCAGCCAGATCAACGGCTGCGGCTGGTGCATCGACATGCACACCAAGGAGGCCGCCGCCGGCGGCGAGAGCCAGGTCCGGCTGCACCTGGTCGCCGCCTGGCGCGAGTCGACGGTCTTCACGGAGGCGGAGCGGGCCGCGCTGGCGCTCGCCGAGGAGGGCAGCCGGCTCGCCGACGCCCACCAGGGCGTGTCCGACGAGACCTGGGCCGAGGTGCGCAGGCACTACGACGACGACCAGATCGCCGCGTTGGTCTGCCTGGTCGCCCTGATCAACGCCGCCAACCGGCTGGCCGTGATCGTGCACCAGCGGGGCGGCTCCTACCAGCCCGGCATGTTCGCCGCCGCCCTCGGCTGACCGGCCACCCTGCTCGGTCGACCCCAGCCCGGTGGGGTGGCGGTGTCACGGCGGCCGGATGCCACCACCCCGCTGCCATCGAGGACCTTGCATGGGCGCTCGGATGTCAGTCCACAGTGGCACAATCGGGAACCGTCACCGACACCCGTCGAAGGGACCCGAGTGAAGCGCCGAATCCTGTCCGCACTGACGGTCGCCACCGTCGCTCTCGCCGGCTCCGCCGTGGCTCCCACGGCCGCCTCGGCGAGCGACGCGTGGGGCATCGTCTGCAACCTCACGCAGAACACCTGGCTGCGGGCCGCCCCGCACGCCCAGGTCCTGCGCACCCTGACCGCCGGGCGGGGCTTCCGCTGGCACGGCCAGGTCTGGGCGGAGGACGACGACGTCTGGATCTACGGCCACGGCGCCGAGGACCCGGCCATCGACGGCTGGGTACCGGGCGGCAACACCACCTGCTGAGGCCCGCTCCCCACACCCCGGTCGTCGCGCCCACGCAGGGCCTGGCCTGAGGTTGTTCGCCCGCCGTTCACGGCCGGGACAGCTCACGCTCGGCCCTGCGTGCCAGCCTCCGTCGCAGCGACAAGACGGAGGACGACGTGACACCGAAACACACCCTCACCCCGACGGCCGGCATCGTCGCCGCGGCGCTGGCCATCACGGGCACGCTGGCCGCCGCCGGCCCCGCCGACGCCGGCCGGCACCACCCCGCCGGGGGCCGCATCTTCGACCGCGCCGCCACCTACCCCGTGTTCCAGAACCGGCCGGCCGGCGAGGACCCGGCGACGGAGACGGTCGCCGAGATCTCGGCGGTCAGCCCCGACGGCCGCACCCTGGTCTACACCGACGCGGCGGCACGCCGGATCGGGTTCCTCGACATCTCCCGCCCGGACCGGCCGCGCGGGCTCGGCACGCTCTCCCTCGCCCAGCTCGGCGACGCCGAAGACGAGCCCACCTCGGTGGCCGTCGTCGGCCGCTACGTCCTGGTCGTGGTCAACACCAGCGCCAGCTACACGGCCCCCTCCGGCCGCCTCGACGTCATCGAGCTGGCCACCCGCCAGCGGGTCCGCAGCATCGACCTCGGCGGCCAGCCGGACTCGATCGCCATCAGCCACGACCAGCGGTACGCGGCGATCGCCATCGAGAACGAGCGCGACGAGGACGCCACCCCGCCCGGCCGCAAGAAGGGCGACCTGCCCCAGGCCCCTGCCGGCTTCGTGCAGATCGTCGACCTCGACGGCAGGTCGACGCCGCAGCGGTGGACGCTGCGGACCGTGCCGCTGACCGCCGCCGACGGGCAGGCCCTGCCGGCGCTGGCCGCCGCCGGGATCACCGAGCCCACCGACCCGGAACCCGAGTACGTCTCGATCAACGGACGCAACCAGCTCGCGGTCACCCTCCAGGAGAACAACGGCATCGTCCTGGTCGACCTGCCCACCGGCCGGATCACCCGGGCCTTCAGCGCCGGCACCGCCTCGGTCGGCGGCATCGACACCGGCAAGGACGGCCGGATCGAGCTGACCGGCTCGATCACCGACGTGCCCCGCGAGCCCGACGCCGTCGCCTGGGTGGACGACCGCTACCTGGCCACCGCCAACGAGGGCGACTGGCGGGGCGGGACCCGCGGCTGGTCCGTCTTCGACAGCCGGACCGGCCAGGTGGCCTGGGACGCCGGCAACACCTTCGAGCGCCTCGCCGTCCGCCACGGCCTGCACAACGAGGACCGGGCCGCGAAGAAGGGCACCGAGCCGGAGGGCGTGGCGATCGCCGAGTACGGCGGCGTGCGGTACGCGTTCGTCGGCTCGGAGCGGAGCAACTTCGTCGCCGTCTACGACCTCAGCCGGCCCACCGCCCCGGTCTTCCGGCAGGTCCTGCCCACCACCAACGGCCCGGAGGGGCTGCTGCCGATCCCGTCGCGGGGGCTCCTCGCCGTCTCCAGCGAGACCGACGACGCCGACGCGGGCGTCCGCGCCTCGGTGTCGCTCTACCGGCTCGGCGGGGGCAGCCCCGGCTTCCCGAGCCTCGTCTCGGCAGACGACGCGCAGGGAGCGCCGATCGGCTGGGGGGCGCTCGGTGCCCTCTCCGCCGCCCCGGGCCGACCGCAGCAGCTCTACAGCGTCACCGACGCGGCGTACACCCCGACCCGGATCTTCACGGTCGACGCCGGCCGGTCCCCGGCGGTGATCACCGACTCCCTGCCCGTGGCCGACGCCGACGGCAACCCGGCCGCCTACGACGCGGAGGGGATCTTCGCCCGCCCGCAGGGCGGCTTCTGGCTCGCGGTCGAGGGTGCCAAGGGCGCGGAGAACAAGCTGGTCCGGCTCGACGCCGCCGGGCGGACCCGGCAGACCGTGGCCCTGCCGGCGGAGGTCGCCGCCGGGCTCGGCAAGCAGGGCTTCGAGGGGGTCGCCGCCAGCACCGACCGGCACGGCCGGGAGATCGTCTGGGCGGTGCTCCAGCGCGAGGTGTCCACCGACCCGGCGGGCGTCGCCCGCATCGGCCGCTACGACGTGACCGCCGGGACGTGGAGCTGGTTCGGCTACCGGCTGGAGTCCACCGCCGTCGCGGGCGACTGGATCGGGCTGTCCGAGGTGACCGTCGTCGGCGACCGGCTCGCCATCATCGAACGGGACAAGCTGAACGGCCCCGCCGCCGCGCTCAAGCGCGTCTACACCGTGCCGATGCCCGCCGGCCCGGCCGCGCCGGGCCCGCTGGCGGTGCTGCCGAAGACGCTCGCCGTCGACGTGCTGCCGGCGCTGCGCGCCACCAACGGCTGGACCCAGGAGAAACTGGAGGGCCTGACCGTGGCCGGCAACGGCCAGGTGTACGCGATCACCGACAACGACGGCGTCCAGGACGCCACGGGCGAGACGGTCCTGCTCCGGCTCGGCCCCGCCGCGAAGGTCTTCGGCCGGCGCTGACGCCCCGCTCCTCTGCTCGAATGTCGGGCAGGCGGCGGTATCCCGCCGCTCGGATACCCCCACCTGCCCGGCATGGCGTCGCCGGTCAGAGCACCCGGGTGATCCCCTCGGCGGCGATCCGGGCGTCGAGGCGGGACCGGTCCAGGTTGGCGCAGACGACCACCGACGCGCCGACCGACAGCGGGGCCAGGAGCCACTTCAACGGCTGCTCGTGCTCGGCCGCGTCGACCAGCAGCCGGTCACCCGACCGCAGGCCGAACTGGTCGGCCATCTCCCTGGCGAGGCGACCCCACGCGCCGAAGCTCGTGCCGTCGGGGGTGGCCGCCTCCGCCGGGTGGACGCCGGCATAATCGGGCGGCGCGTCGGTGTGCCGGAGCACCTCGGCGTCCCAGTCGAGCCAGCCCACCGGCACGTCCGCCAGCGGGCCGCGCCCGGTGCCGACGAGGTAGCGGTGCACCCCGTCGGGCACGTCCTCCAGCCAGTCGTCCAGCCGCTCCGGGGTGACACACACCGCGTCGTACGGCCGGTCGCCGCCCGGCTCCAGGACCGGCAGCCCGGCGGTGGCCCGGGGCCGGAACGACACCGCCAGACCCACCGACCAGGCACCCAGCAACACGGCGGCGGTACGCCAGTGCGGCGGCAGCAGCACCGCGACCCGGCTGCCCGGGGCCAGCCCGCAGCCGTCGCGCAACAGCCCGGCGGTGCGCGCCGCCCAGCCGCCCAGGTCGCCGGCGCTCAGGGCGACCCGGTCGCCGGTCGCGTCGTCGCAGAAGGTGAACAGCGGCCGGTCGACCTCGTCGAGCCCGGCGACCGGCTGGGCCACCACGTCCGGCGCTCCCATCGCGCACCTCCCTGTCAGCGCGGCCCGCTCGGGCCACGGAAGGTCACCGTACCGCCACGAGTCGACGCTACGACGACGGCATGCGGCGACCACGCACCCGCCGCCGAGCGCGGAATGATCAGGCGGCCCTGAGCTTCCGAATGACGTACTGGGGATCACCCCCGCGTACGGGGAGCAGTTCTAGGACGACCCGATGCTGAGCCCGGTCTACGGATCACCCCCGCGTGCACGGGGAGCAGCAGGTACGACTGGGTCGCCTCCCGCAGAACCTCGGGATCACCCCCGCGTGCGCGGGGAGCAGGCGCTGCTCATGCTGCCGTTCGGGTTCATGTTCGGATCACCCCCGCGTGCGCGGGGAGCAGGTACTCACTGATCAACGGCAGGTCCGGCGCCGGGGATCACCCCCGCGTGCGCGGGGAGCAGGGGGTCGCCCTGATCGCCAAGGATCGCACCGTGGGATCACCCCCGCGTGCGCGGGGAGCAGTGCGTGGCCTCGGGGCCTGCGCTGGTGATGACGGGATCACCCCCGCGTGCGCGGGGAGCAGGCGCTGGTCAACCTGCGGCAGGCGTCCGGCCTGGGATCACCCCCGCGTGCGCGGGGAGCAGCCTTCCTGAGCTGGGGCGCTAAAGATCAACTACCACCTTTTCCTTCACTTTGCCCGGAGGGTGTCGACAATCCACTGGCCCCGTCCGGGGCCCTCCGCCCGAACTTCCGACGCTTGGACGCCTTGCTCCATCCCCGCCCCACTGCTGGGTTGTACGAACTCCGATCCGTAGGCCGACGCATGAGCGAGATCCCGTCGAAGTCCACCGGCTCCCAGTGATGGTCGTGTACCTCGAAGGTCAGTCGTTGCTCGCCTGGCCGCTGGTAGACGAGCAGTGCCCGGCCTGGCCCGGCCATCTCGACGACCTTCGCCCAGAGCCGCTGTCGGATCCGGCTGTTCACGTGTCCCACGTACACCCCGGCGGAGATCTCCAGCAGCCACTGCGTCAGGTGCCCACGCAGCCCTTCGGGGCAGGCGGTGAGGATGATGACCGTCATCAGAAGTCCACGTCCCCGGAGTAGTTCCGGCCGCCGGCGAGTTCGTAGCCTCCCTCATCCCACAGGCGTACGGCATCGCTGCCGGCTTCCTCGTCGAGCTGTTCCTCGTCGATCGGTCCGGCCGAGCCATCGGTGAACAGCAGGCTTCGGATGTCGCGGACGCACCGGTCGAGGAGCGCGCCGTCGTGGACTCGGTCACGGACCGCTCGACGGGTGTCCGAGCCGATGTCGGTCGACTCGCCGGCCGCGATGTCGAAGGCGACGGGAATGCTGATTTCGGCCTTGTACAGGTCAGCGATGTCGTAGACGAACGACCGCTCGTGGCCGGTGTGGACGAATCCGAGCCCCGGCGATGCGCCGATGGCGACGATGACCGCGTGCACGATGCCGTACAGGCAGGCGTGTGCCGCCGACAACGCCTGGTTGACGGGATCACTGCCGTCGAAGTTGTCCGGGTCGTACTCCCGGTTGTTCCACGACACACCGGTGCGCAGCGAGTGTTCCCGGTAGCAGCGGCGGACCCTCGCCCCTTCCTTGCCGCGCAACTGTTGCATCGTGAGCCCGCTGGTGTCTTCTCCGGGAAAGCGCATCCGATACATCGCGCGCGCCACCTGGAGTCGCCGGTCCCGGTGCGAGACGGCGGCGGCCTGGGCGACGAGAAGGCGGCTTGACCGGGCGAGCGAGCGCCCGTGTGCGTAGTACCGGATGCCGTGCTCACCAACCCAGACGACCGTGGCTCCGTTGTCGGCGATCAGCATCATCGCCTGTTGGGTGATGCTGGTGCCGGGACCCAGCATGAGGACCCCGAGCGTGGCGGCCGGCAGATGCACGACGCCCTTCTCGTCAGTGGCCGTGATCGCGTTGCTGTCCCGGTGGATGACGCATCGTTCGAGGTAGACGAAACTGATCCGGTCCTGCGCACGGTTGAGTTCCGCCAGTTCAGCCGGCGGCACACCCGGGATCTTCTTCACGAGGTCGGCTGCGCGGGCGCGAGGGTCAGCAGCCCGCAGCCGTACGCCCGCGCGTGGCCGATGCCCCGGGTGAGGACGTTACGGAACAGGGCCGGGTCCTCGATGTCGAGGACGCCGTCATAGGTGGCCGTGACGAGGGTGACCGGCCGTTGTCCGTGGTTGCGGGTGAACCGGCGAACCTGACGGTCGTAGGTGACAAGGTTCAGCTCCCCGTCAGCCTGGCGGGCAATGGTGAACCCGTGCCGCTCGGCCCGGCTGGTCAGCCACTCGAGCTGCTGCGTGGCGGTGACCTGACCGAATCTCTGCGTCGTCGGCGAGTTCTCCGTCTTACGGCCGGTGCGGCTGGGGTTGGCCGTCAACCGGAACGCCCACCGCTGCCCCTTCTCCAGGGAGTCGAGCAGGCGGTCGTACGGGCGGGTCTCCCAGGACTCGCTGCTCCTCGGCCAGCCGGCCTGCTCGACGAGGTGGGTCAGCTCGGGCTCGGTCGGGCTCACGACGTAGAGCACGACCTGCCGGTCTCGCCCTTGGTCGACGCGCCACAGGGTGCGGGCGTCGTCGCGGGTGTGGTCCTCGGGACGGGGGAAGCCGGACAGTACGGCGGCGTGCATCGCCTGCGGCGAGGCGAGCAACTTGCGCGCGCCCTGCCGGGCGGTGTTCATGAGGAACCGGGTCAGGTACATCGTCGTCCTCACAGCCACGTGAGCGGGTCGTGGTCGGCCAGGGCAATGCCTCCGGGGACACCGGCGGCGACGGGAGGACGGCCGTCGGGGTTGGGCGCGAGGACCCGGGTACGGACGACAGCCCGCCACCCGTACTGCCGGTGGGCCGGGTCGAAGCTGACCGGCTCGTCCTGGAGAGTCTCGGTGACCTCGGCCCCCGGCGGAGCGTCGAGGAGCACCTCCAGCCGAACGGTCGACGGTCCGCGCTCGCGCAGGCGCTTCGCAGCCTGCCACGGCACGTCGCTGAGCACCTCGGCGACCGTGCCGGGGCGGACGCCGAGGGTGACCGGCACCACCGGCGGGCAGGACCGGCGGCCCAGGTAGAGCGGGAACTGCGGCCGGCGTACCGCCTCGTGCAGACCGTCGAGAAGCTCGCTGTCGCCACCGATCGCGGCGAGGAACACCGCGTCGGAGAGGTAGTAGCGGTTGGTCAGCGGCATGCTGTCCCGGCCGTCGAGGGAGCGGGCAACCTGAAAGTCGCGGAGGATCTGGCCGGGCTGGTCGATCCGCACCCCGAAGCCGAGGCCGAGCAGCTCGGTCAGCGGGTCGGTGCGCCGCTGCCCCCGGGCAGCGGCGAGCAGCCCGATCACTCCACTCTTGGTGGGCGCGATCTCGGTGTGCCGCTGGGTGAAGCGGCTGGTCGACCCCCATGCCTGGAGCGGGCCGGCCAGCCGCAGCAGCAGGACGCTCATGCCGGCGTGCCGAGGCGGCCCGCGACCGTCGTCCCGACGGCGCTGACCAGGTCCGGCAGGGGCAGCACCTCGCCGAGAGGCGCCAGGGCGGCGGTTCGGCTCCCGACATGGGTGATCCAGGCGGCGACGGCGGGATCTCCGTACGTCTTCTCGATCTCGGTGGTGTAGTCGGCGAGCTTCCGGGCGGCCTCGGCGACCATGCCGGAGCGCTCCCCCAGCTGCCGCTCCCGGACGGGTTCCTCGAAGGCCCCCACCAGGTTGACCGACTGGGTGTCGCGCAGCCGCACCATGACCGCGTCGGGGCGGGTGCCGTTGGCGAACGTGTTCTGCTTGCCGGACGGCATGCTGGTGGCGAAGGCCTTCAGGAATGCCGTCACGGCCTCACGCGTGGCGTCGGCGTCGCCGAGGGTTTCGTGCAGCCGGTCGACGTCGATCGTCGCGTACCGGTAGAGGGTGGCGGAGTTGAACTCGATCGTGCCGATCATGCCGGCACCGGTCTCCTGGTTGTCGAGCTTACGGTCGTCTACGGCGGTGTAGTAGTCGAACTCGTTGTCGACGGCGTGAACGCTGAGGGCGTGGGCGACCTGGACGGCCGCGTCGACGTTCAGGTCCGGCACGTCGGCGAGCATCCGGCCGAACATGGCGATGTCGATGGAGTGGTCGGTGTCGGCCAGCTTCTGGAGCTGCTTGGTGTCGAGCTTCTCCCCCGTCCGCTCGGCGTCGATCGCGGCCCGCGCCAGGTTCTCCTGCTGGCGGTGGCTGAGGAACATCAGGTAGCCGGACTCGACGTCGGAGTTCGCCGCCGCCTCGCCCTTGCTCTTCTTCGCCGCGGCCTCCTTCTTCACCAGGCCGGAGGCCTTCAGCACGTCGGCTGCCAGGGCGGACGCCCGATCCTTCAGCTCAGGGTCGAGGTCGGCGATCCGGGCGGCGATCGCCTCTCCGATGCGCTTGGTCCGCTCGCCCAGTTGGGAGTCGTCGAGGGTACGGCGGAACGCCAGCCGGACCGCCCGCTTCCAGGACTGGGAGGAGACCCGGGCCCGGCGGACGCCGCCATAGGTGGCGGTCTTCGGGGAGCCAGAGTCGTCCCGGTTGATGTTGCTCGGCGGCACGGTGTGCAGGATGTGGACGTCCAGGATCGTGCGGCTCATGGTCACTCCTCGGAGGTGGCGCCTGCGGGCGCGGAGTCGGCTTTCGGGTCGGTGCTGTCGTCGCCCCGGCGGTCCCCGGGCTCGGGCTGGCGGTAGAAGTCGCGGCCCCACAGGCCGCGGACCTGGGCAGGCCCCCACGGCTTCTGCAACGTGGCCAGGTCCTCGGCGAGCACCCCGTAGTCGAGGGCGATCCGGTGGTCCCGCAGGAGCCGGATCAGGCTGCGCAGATGGGTGGTGACGGCGGCGTAGCTGGTCGCGGTGCCGAGGGCGGCGAACCGCCGTCGCACGGCGACCGCGCTGTCCGGGTCGCTGCACAGCAGGCTGACCGCCCTGCCGAGACCGATGCCGTCCTGGTGCATGGGCATGTCGCGGATCGACTGCTGGTGCACCGCGTACAGGGTCAGCGCGGTGTGCATGGCCCGCTCGGTGTGGGTCGGGTCGTCACCGAGGCGATCCCCGAGGTACTTCTCTGCGACGCGGGTCTGCTCCAGGATCGTGAAGTCCTCGCCGGGCTCCCGGCCGACCACAGCCCGCAGCCTGGCCAGGGCGGCGATGGCGAAGCTCTCCTCGCGGAGGTAGCCGTCCTGCAACACCACGATCCGGGTGGCGACGTATCCCCCGAAGGGCCCGCGCGGGCGGGCGTACCGCTTGGGCTCCGGGCTCTTGGCTACGTTGTCGGCTGGGGCTGCGACGGTCACGCCGGCACCTCCTGGGAAACGGGCGGATTCTCGGTGACAGCAGCCATCGGCAGGGCGCGGCGCAGGGCGTCGCGGAAGAACTTGTCCGCGAGCGGGCTGCTCAGGTGCTTCTTCTTCTCCTGGTCGACGTAGCGGCCAGCCCAGGCCTGCGGGCCAGCCTGCTCGACCAGGTTCCGGCCGAGCCGGCGCACGCAGCGATAGGCCAACGTCTGCCACTGGATGCGCGCCCGCGCCGGGTCGCTGTGGGGGCCGAGGTCGCCCAGCCAGCGCCGGAACAGGACGTCCAGTTTGGCGTAGCCGATCTCGGCGGTCCGGTCTGCGGCGGCAGCGGGCGGGTCCTCGGCCCGGTCCCCGTATCCACCAGCGGCGCGACACAGGTCGGCGGCCAGCCGGCGTAGCGTGAGGACGGCGGCCTCGGCGTCGGCGGCGCTGTCCACGATGGTGACGGCAAGCGGACCCGCAGGGTCGAACGCCTGCACGGGCATGGTCAACGCGTCCTGGTAGACCTCGTCGACCACCGACATCTGGTTGCCGTAGACGACGCCGACGGCGCGGGCGGTGACCCGGTACCCGTCGTCGATCAACTGCCTGATCCGGAGCCGGGCCAGCCACTGGCTGACCGCCGGGGGTCGTCGGCTCGCGGCTTCGGCCCCCGGTCGTTCGGTCGGGGCGGGCAGCAAGCTGGTCAGCCCGCGCCAGAGGGCCCGGGTGTGGTCGTGGAGGGCGGGCAGATAGACGAGGGGCTGCCCGAGCTTCTTCTCCTGGTTGGCGCTGCGCCGCCAGCCGCTCATCGGCTCCTGCTGGTGCAGGTTCGGCCAGGCGATGCGGTCGCCGTTTGCGATCATGGCACCGGTGATCCCGGCTTGGTCGCCGAAGAGGCGGATCCGGCGAGACTGCCAGGTGTAGAGGTTGAGCAGCCCGTACGGGCCACGAGCGCGCTCGACCTCCTCGGTCGGGCCGTGCGGCTCGCGCTCCCAGACCGGGGAGTCACGGTCCGGGTCCTGCCGGAGGTAGCCGCTGTCGAGCGGGACGAGGTTGAGCAGCAGCGTCTCGCGCAGCGTCCGGCCTTCGAGGTAGACCAGCCCCAGGGAGCCGCAGGAGGCGGGGCCGATCGGGTAGCCCTTTCCGCCCTTGACCCGGTCGTCACCGACCGCCCCGGACTTGATGCCGGACGTGTCGTATGCCTGGCAGTGGACCAGCCAGACGGCCGCCTCGGCAGGTGTCAGCCGGGCCAGGCCGGGCCCGAGCCGGGTGGTGAGGTAGGGCGCGTTGTTCGGCACGTCGGCGATCAGCCGTTCCAGGCCGAACCCGTCTCCCTTCTGCGTACGTAGGTCGGCCACCTGGTAGAACGGCGTGACCGGGTGCAGCAGGTCGAAACGGTCCCGGTATTCGTCGAGGTAGCCGGCGATGTCGTCCGCTGGCAGGTCGGAACGCCGCCACAGCCCCTGCCAGGCACGCTCGTCCCCGGGTCCGTCGACCGCCCGATGCAGGATCGCGAGGAGCAGCCTCAGGACCGCGGACGTCTGGGTCGGCAGCTCACCGGCGACGGCCCGCAGCTCCTCCGCTTGGGCGAACAGCTCGTTCAGGGTGACCAGGCGACGACGGCCGGACAGGTCGAGCACCGGTATCCACGGCTGCTCGATCAGTGAGAAGGAAGTGGCGGCGGCGTCCGGCATCTGAAGGTTCTCCATCCACTTCGACCGGCAATGGGAGACTCGGGTCCGAACCTGTCCTATCAACGGAGCGGCGCTTGGACTGTAGTCGCTTCCCGCGTCACGCAGGGTGATCCGCTGTCGCTATCGATATTCACGATGCTCCCTGCGTAGATAGGGTTTGCCCCAGCTCATTGAGGTGCGGCCGCCGAAGTTGGTGACCAAGAGTCAGCAGGCTTGCGCGGCCTGTCTGATAGCGGACAACCGTCGGTCAGTCGCCACGCGGGTCGGCCTTCTCGACGCGCAGGCCGCTGTGCCGGTCGTACGTCAGCACATGATCGCCAAGGCGGACCTGCCCCCGCTCGTCGAGATCGAGGATCAGCTCGCCGCCGATCAGCGGATCCTTCTCCCAGGCCGGGAAGGCGTTGCGTGCCTCCAGCTCGGCGATGATCCGCTCGGTGCCACCGTTGGCGGTGAGCGCCCTCGGCAGCGGCAGAGCGCACCGCAGCATCGCGCGGGCTACCGCCTTCGACGGCGCGAAGTCCGTCGGGACAGTCACATCGCCCCCCTCGGCCAGCCAGGACGGGGTGCGCAGTTCGTCTCCCCGGCGGACCAGCAGCAGCACCTCCAGCGCCTCGGCGGCGTCATCGCGCACGTGTGCCCGGCCGCGCCGTTCGTCGCCGTTGGCGGTATCGGTGTTCCCCACGTTGGCGTCGAGCCAGCTCAACAGGGAGGCCCCTGGCTGCTTGACGGGCCGGATCCGGAACGTCTCCGCGCGCTCACCGGCCGCGAAGGCCCGCCTCAGCGCCTGCGTCTCGGCCTTGGCCAGCGCGTCCTGCCATGAGGGCAGGCCGACCGGCTCGGAGCCGTACGCATCCTGCACGAGGGACGCGATGTCCTGCGGAAGGGCAAGGCCACGTTCACCGCCGAGGTAGGGCAGGAGCACAGCCGCCGCCCGGAGCAGGGCGAAACGGTCGTACACCCGGACCGAGCCGGTCACCGGAGCGGGCGGCTCGGCCACCCAGTCCGCGCCGGTCACCAGGCACCAAGGATGCGCGAGCCGGGCAGGGCGGTCCGTCCGGTGGTGCCGGTGCAGCCGGCCGAGCCGTTGCAGGATCAGGTCCACCGGGGCGAGGTCGGTGACCAGCAGGTCGAAGTCGATGTCCAGGGACTGCTCGGCGACCTGGCTGGCCACGACGACGTGGCAGCTCGGCCGGGCACGTCCGAGCTTGGCGAGGTGACTGGGAGGGCCGAAGGTGTCCCGCAGCCACTTGTCCTTGGCCGCGCGGTCGGCGGCCATGAAGCGGGAGTGCGCCACCGACACTGGAATCTGCGGCCCGAGGTGCTCGCGCAACGTGGCCGCCGTGTCCAACACCCGGGCAACGGTGTTGCGGACGATCAGGGCGCAGCCGCCGTCCGCAAGGTCGACCCGGAGCCGGTCGGCGAGGGCAGCCAGGTCGTCATCCGCGGGATCCAGCCGTACGTCGAGGCTGCGGCCGGACGCCGCGCAGCCCACCGCC
This sequence comes from Micromonospora carbonacea, assembly GCF_014205165.1. Classification (NCBI taxonomy): domain Bacteria; kingdom Bacillati; phylum Actinomycetota; class Actinomycetes; order Micromonosporales; family Micromonosporaceae; genus Micromonospora; species Micromonospora carbonacea. Next base: position 6,537,103 of record NZ_JACHMZ010000001.1, read on the forward strand.
CCCGGCTGCCGGCCGACACCGGACACGCTGAGCAGCGGATACCGCCGGTCATCGCGCAGAGATTGGTAGTCGTCGGTGGCGGTGACGCCGCTCGCGCGATACCTGCGTCGGGCGCCACCCGCCTGCGGACGGCCCAACCGCCCGTCGTCGTAGGCCCGCATCATCTCGGCCCGACGCGCGGCGGGGAGCGTCGCCGACAGGATGACCACGGGAACGCCGTGGGCCGCCAGCCATTCCAGCGCCCGGTCCAGGTACCGACTCATATAGACGTCGTAGGCGTGCGCCTCGTCGATGACGACCACCTTGCCGGCAAGGCCGAGGTGCCGCAGAGCCACATGCCGGGCCTGCAACGCGGCGAAGAGCAACTGGTCGATGGTGCCGACGACGAAGCTGGACAGCAGCTTGCGCTTCCGTCCGGCCAGCCAGCCGTGGACGGCGGTCTGCGTCCCGCCCTCGTCCTCGGCGATCGCGCTGGGCAGAACCCCCCGGTAGAGCCGGGAGTATTCGTCGTTGAGCATCGCCTTACCGTGCGCCAGGGCCGTGTCCCGGGCACCCCTGCCCAGGTCTGCGTCCGGAAGCCGGCTGAGCCAGGTCAGCACCCGGCTGAACATGGCGTCGCCGGTCGCGCGGGTAGGGAGCGCCAGGAAGCAGCCGCCCGCACCGCTGCGCCGGGCGAGAATCTCCACGGCCGCGAGCGCGGCCTCGGTCTTGCCCTCACCCATGGGCGCCTCGACGATCAGCAGACCCGGCAGCGGCATGGCGCGGGCCTGTTCCACGACCGCCGCCTGCACGGGATACGGATGCGTCCCAGCTGGCAACTCGAAGCGCCGGGAGAACAGAGCCGACACGTCGAGGCCCGCCACGTCAACGGGCTGCCAGGGCATCGGCAGATCCAGCTCGTCCCAGGCCTCGGCCAAGCGGTCCGGCGCGTTCTCCCGCTGAAAGCCGTACGGAAAGAGGTCGTCGTTGCTGGCGATCCAGTCGGCGACGATCACGATCCCCGTCAACAACACCTGGACCGGTTGCGGCAGGGCGACCTCCCGCCAGACCGGCAGCCGGTCCGTCACGTCGGCGTACCCGCTCATCCAATCGAGCAGTTCGTCGCGCACCTGCGGCCACAGCCCGTCGACGCCGAGCAGGTATGGCCGGTCGCGAATCGCCTTGAGGTCGCCGTCGGTCGGCGGCACCCCGTGGTGGCCGCCGACGACCACCGCGTGCGCCTCGGCCTGGTCCCGGGTCCAGCCCTTCGCACCGGTCAGCCAGTCGATCAGGGCGAGATGCCCGGCCGGGCCGTGCGGGGCGCACAGGCGGTCCTTCTCCACCCGATCGTCGAAGTCGAAGCCCTGTCTCTGCATCGCATGCCGCAGGTGCTTCACCTGCCAGGCGAACGCCGGGGTGGCCTTACCAATGTCGTGGATGCCGGCGAGCCAGCGGACCAGCCGGCGGCCATCGTCGGCCCCCTCAGGCAACGGCGCAGCGATCCGCCGCCGGACGCTCTCCGGCAGCCACATGTCCCACAGCAGGCCAGCGACATCGGCGCTGTCCACGAGGTGACGATGCAGCGGAAGCCAGAAACCCCTCTCGCGGTTCGTCTTACCCCAGACAAGACGGGCACTCTCGCTGAGACCAGGTTGGTCGGGCACGGAAGGGATGAAAACAGAGGGGTACGACACCTGACGACCAACTCCCAGGGACGACTTTCAGGCCGACCGCGCGGCCGCCTTCAACATCGAGAACGACGCTCATGTACGCCCGGACGCGGCCTGGTCGAAGACCGAGCGAGATTCATCTGACCGTCGGAACCCCTCCCCGTCGCACACCCCCGCGGGGACTCCATCGGTACGCTGAGTCGGCTGCACTCACACCACCCCCGTCGGCATACTTGAGCGCAAAGACGATGATCTTGAGAGGCAAAGTGAAGGAAAACGAGAAAGTTGATCTATAACGCTGCTGGTCAGGAAGTCTGCTCCCCGCGCATGCGGGGGTGATCCGAACGCGTTCTTCTCGCCCCCGGAGAGGAAGTCCTGCTCCCCGCGCATGCGGGGGTGATCCGGTCGAGGCGGCAGCCGGGATCCCGCCGGAGCCCTGCTCCCCGCGCATGCGGGGGTGATCCCGCCTCCAGGGCGTCCGGCTCGGCGCCGAGGACCTGCTCCCCGCGCATGCGGGGGTGATCCCAGGTACCGGTGGTCACGGCGCTGCGCCGTGGTCTGCTCCCCGCGCATGCGGGGGTGATCCCACCCGGCCGGGCAGGTCCGGGTCGTGCACCGACTGCTCCCCGCGCATGCGGGGGTGATCCCGCGGCCGGCGCGAACATCGAGCGCGGTTTCTTCTGCTCCCCGCGCATGCGGGGGTGATCCGGTGTTCGCCCGCTCGGCCGCCGAGGTGAAGCCCTGCTCCCCGCGCATGCGGGGGTGATCCCTTTGGAACAGGTCCGCCCCCGCAACCTCGGCGCTGCTCCCCGCGCATGCGGGGGTGATCCCGCACCCGCCGGCACCGACGGCTCCACCGGCGACTGCTCCCCGCGCATGCGGGGGTGATCCCGGTCACGCTGAACGCGGGGAATCAGCCCCTCGCTGCTCCCCGCGCATGCGGGGGTGATCCTGCTAGCCGCGTGTCTCGCGTCTCTCAGCATTCCTGCTCCCCGCGCATGCGGGGGTGATCCCGGGTGCCGACGCGCCGCAGCGACCGCGAGCAGCTGCTCCCCGCGCATGCGGGGGTGATCCGAGCAACATCGCGAACATCCTGAAGCGGCTCACCTGCTCCCCGCGCATGCGGGGGTGATCCGCAGCCATCTGGGCGCACAACCGGGCCACCAACCTGCTCCCCGCGCATGCGGGGGTGATCCGAACCCGCGGTCGCTGGGGGTGATGACGAACAGCTGCTCCCCGCGCATGCGGGGGTGATCCCCGTTACCTTTTTGATCGTCCCCAGTCGGGGACCCTCGGTCGCCCGGCCCGGTATGACTTCCTGCCCCTGTCGTTTCGATGATCCGGGGGGTGTTGTCGCCGGGTCGGGTGGCGTCGGCGGACCGCTGATAGGGACACGGCCGCCCCGTGTTGGGGTAGGTCTCTTCGTAACGTGGCTGCCGGCAGTCCGACGCCCAGACTGCGGCCGGGGCCACGAGTGATGCGTGGAGGCGGGTGTGGTGCACGACGGATACGGTGTCTACCTCGGCTTGGACGTCGGCAAGGGTGATCACCACGCGGTCGGGTTGACCCCGGACGGCAGACGGTTGCACGACGCGCCGCTACCGAACACCGAGGCCCGGCTGCGGCAACTGTTCGACAAACTCTCCCGTCACGGCCAGGTCCTGGTCGTGGTCGACCAACCCGCCTCGATCGGTGCCCTGCCGGTGGCGGTGGCTCGGGCGTGCGGGCATCAGGTGGCCTACCTGCCCGGGCTGGCGATGCGCCGGATCGCTGACCTGCACCCAGGTTCGGCGAAGACCGACGCCAGAGACGCGTACGTCATCGCTGACGCGGCTCGTACCCTGCCGCACACGCTGCGGCGGGTCGACACCGGCGACGAGACCCTGGCTGAGCTGGAAGTTCTCGTCGGCTTCGACGACGACCTCGCCGGCGAAGCCACCCGGATATCGAACCGGATACGGGGCCTGCTGACGCAGATCCACCCCGCGCTGGAACGAGTCCTCGGCCCTAAGGTGCACCACAAAGCGGTACTGGAGCTGCTGTCCCGTTGCGGAGGACCCGCCGGGCTGCGCAAAGCCGGCCGCCGCAAACTGACCTCGATCGCCACAGCACACGCACCCCGCATGGGTGAACGGCTCGTCGAGCAGATCATGACCGCCCTGGACGAGCAGACCGTCACCGTTCCCGGCACCCAAGCGGCCGAGACGATCCTGCCTCGCCTCGCCGACAGCCTCCGCGAGACTCTGCGCCAGCGTGACCAGATCGGCGCTCAGGTCGAGGGGATGCTTGATGCGCACCCTCTTGCCCCGGTCCTGACCTCGATGCCCGGCATCGGCGTCAGGACCGCAGCCCGGATCCTCCTCGAAGTCGGCGACGGCACCGCCTTCGCCACCCCCGGCCACCTCGCCGCCTATGCCGGCCTGGCACCGGTAACCCGACGATCCGGCAGCAGCATCCGCGGCGAACACCCGCCAAGGGGCGGCAACAAGAACCTCAAACGCGCGTTCTTCCTCGCCGCCTTCGCAGCCCTCGCCGACCCCGTGAGCAGGGCCTACTACGACCGCAAACGCGCCGAAGGCAAACGCCACAACGCCGCCCTCATCTGCCTCGCCCGCCGCCGCTGCGACGTCCTCCACGCCATGCTCCGCAACAAGATCCCCTACCAACCACGCCCCACCAGCCCCGCCACCGCTTGACGAAACCCATAGGGACACCCCCCGGCGCCACATCCAGGCCGTACGCGACTGCTGCTCCCCGCGCATGCGGGGGTGATCCCCTCACGCACTACCAGCGCCCCGGGCCGTCCGCCTGCTCCCCGCGCATGCGGGGGTGATCCCCATCCCGAGCAGTCGGAGATCGGGAACGCCTACTGTGTCAACGCCGGCTGAACTTTGACCCCTGTGTTCCGGTCGAATGTTGACCCCCTTGCTGGTTGTTGATGTTCAGTCGTTGGTCTTGGTGGCTGCGGGGACGCGGCCGAGGTCGCGGTCTTTGAGCCGGTAGCTGTCGCCCTTCATCGAGATGACCTCGGCGTGGTGGACGAGGCGGTCGATCATGGCTGCGGCGACTACGTCGTCGCCGAACACTTCGCCCCACCGGCCGAAGGGTTTGTTGCTGGTGACGATCAGGCTGGCTCGTTCGTAGCGGTTGGAGACGAGCTGGAAGAACAGGTTCGCCGCTTCGGCTTCGAAGGGGATGTAGCCGACCTCGTCGACGATCAGCAGCGGGATCCGGCCGAGCTTCACGAGCTCGTCTTGCAGGCGGCCGGCGTGGTGGGCGTCAGCGAGGCGGGACACCCATTGGGCGGCGGTGGCGAACGCGACCCGGTGCCCGGCCTGACAGGCCCGGATCCCCAGGCCGATGGACAGATGGGTCTTGCCGGTGCCGGGAGGGCCCAAGAAGACGACGTTCTCCTTCGACGCCACGAAGTCGAGGGTGCCCAGGTGGGCGATCGTCTCCCGCTTCAGGGACCGTTGGTGGTCGAAGTCGAACTCCTCCAGGCTCTTGCGGGCCGGGAACCTCGCTGCGCGGATGCGGCCCTCACCGCCGTGGGCTTCGCGGGCGGCGACTTCGCGTTGCAGGCAGGCGGCGAGGAACTCCTCATGCGTCCACGACTCGGCCCGGGCCCGCTCCGCCAGGCGTTCGACGGAGGCGGCCAGGGACGGCGCCTTCAGTGCGCGGGTGAGGAACGCGATCTCCGAGGCGACGTTGCGGCTGGTCTTGGCGGCCATCACGCAGCCACCTCAACGTCCAGGCCGAACAGGCGGTCGTAGTCACTCAGCGGCCGGCGTTCGACCTGGGCGTCGACCGCGGTCGTCGGCTTGTGTTGGGCGGCGACGCGCAGGTCCGCGGCGGCTTGCCGGTGGGCGGGGTCGGTGATGCTCTGATGCTTGGCCCAGCAGCGGTCATGCCGGGCCACCGTCCGGCCGTCGCAGAACACCGCCACCTGGTCGCCGTCGGCGGTGACCTCGACCCGTCGCCCGACCACGGATGGGTGCACCGAGTAGTCGTTGCCGTCCACGCGAACGTAGTGATCGCGGGGCAGCCGAGTGGTCTGCCGCCAGCCGACCACCGGCGCGACCGGCGGCAGCGGCAGCATCACCTGCAGGTCGGCGTCCCACCGCTCAGCCGGCCGGCAGCCCAGCATCCGATGCTGGCGGTTGTTCGCCCGCACCAACCACTCGGACATCTGGACGTTGAAGTCCTGCGGTGAGGCGAATCGGCGTCCGGGCAGGAACGAGGTCTCCAGATAGCCGTTGGCCCGCTCGACCAGGCCCTTGGCCTCCGGGTCCGCCGGCCGGCACTGGATCACCTTGATACCGAGGGTCCCGCGGAAGGCGTTCATCGCCTCCGTCAGCTGAGGCCTGCCGCCCCGCCACTGCCCGACGGCGGACTCGTTGTCCCACACCAAAGCCTTCGGCACCCGGCCCCACCCGGAGATCAGCGTCCAGTGCCCGACCAGCAGGTCCGCCGACTGCCGCGACGGGATCATCACCGCCGACAGCCACCGCGAATACCCGGACACCATCACCAGCACCGGCGGCCGACCGACCTGCCCGAAGCCCAACGGCACGTCCGCTGGCGGGAACCACAGATCGCACTGCGCCAGCTCACCGGGCAGATACTCCGTCCGCTGCGCCGGGTCGGGTCGGCGGAACAACGGCCGCAGCTGCTGCACCCGATCAGCGAACACCGTCTTGCCGCGGGTCCACCCGACCCGTTCCATGATCACCGTCGTCGGCATGTCCGGGAACTCGGCCAACAACGCCCTGATCTGCGGCTCGACCGCGTCCACGATCGAACCCTTCGCCGCCCGCTGATAGCGAGGCGGCTCATGACTGGCCAAGGCCTTGCGCACCGTGTTCCGCGAGACACCCAGCCGCCGACAGATAGCCTTGATCGCCATCCGCTCCGCCCGGTGCAACCGACGGATCTCCGCCCAGTCCTCCACGCTCAGCACCTCCCGATGCTTCCGAAAGGGGTCAAGATTCAGCCGGAACCACGGGGTCAGTTTTCAGGCGGAGCCGACATACTGCTCCCCGCGCATGCGGGGGTGATCCCGGGACACCATCGTGCAGATGCTGATCGACGGTCTGCTCCCCGCGCATGCGGGGGTGATCCCGAGCGGTACACGGCGCAGCGGCCCACCACGAACTGCTCCCCGCGCATGCGGGGGTGATCCGGTGCTTGGCGGGTGTCGCCCACCAGGCGATCGCTGCTCCCCGCGCATGCGGGGGTGATCCGGCCGCCCAGGAGCTGCTGGAGGCACAGCTCCGCTGCTCCCCGCGCATGCGGGGGTGATCCCGGGGTTGCCCCACATCCAGCGAGACAGCATGCCTGCTCCCCGCGCATGCGGGGGTGATCCACATCACGAACCTCAGCGACCTGTACGCGGTCCCTGCTCCCCGCGCATGCGGGGGTGATCCCGATCCGGCGGCGGTGGTTGCGGAGGTCGAGCACTGCTCCCCGCGCATGCGGGGGTGATCCTCGTGGGTGCGCGCCCTGGTGTCGTTGGAACAGCTGCTCCCCGCGCATGCGGGGGTGATCCCGCCAGTTCGACTACGGCGAACATAGCGACCCGCTGCTCCCCGCGCATGCGGGGGTGATCCCTCACACCGTCCACCGGACCGGATACCGATGACCTGCTCCCCGCGCATGCGGGGGTGATCCCAGGAGTGCGGCAGCGATGAACAGGGCTCCGGTCTGCTCCCCGCGCATGCGGGGGTGATCCCAGCCGCAGGTCGATGCTGTCGGCGTGGACGGCCTGCTCCCCGCGCATGCGGGGGTGATCCCGCGCGGAAGGTCGCGAAGCCGGGTCAGAAGTACTGCTCCCCGCGCATGCGGGGGTGATCCCTGCCCGCAGTGCGGCCGGATCGCACCCGGCCGCTGCTCCCCGCGCATGCGGGGGTGATCCCGGCAGCGGCTGGGACCTGTACGTGTCCGACCCCTGCTCCCCGCGCATGCGGGGGTGATCCCGCCCCGCCGTCGTCGACGGCGGTGATGCGGTACTGCTCCCCGCGCATGCGGGGGTGATCCCGTTCGTACTAAGAGGTAGTGCGTAGAGCTGTCCTGCTCCCCGCGCATGCGGGGGTGATCCGGCTGACGAGTCGCCGCGAGGTGCTACCAGCATCTGCTCCCCGCGCATGCGGGGGTGATCCCAGGGCGCTGCGGGTCTGGGTGTAGCGGGTGGCCTGCTCCCCGCGCATGCGGGGGTGATCCCATGTCAGCGTCCTTGTAGACGCCCACCTTCGGCTGCTCCCCGCGCATGCGGGGGTGATCCCGTCGTGCATCTGCCAGCCCAACCCCACGCCCACTGCTCCCCGCGCATGCGGGGGTGATCCGTAGCGCTGCCGCTGCCGGGCCTTGTCGCCCTCCTGCTCCCCGCGTATGCGGGGGTGATCCGCCGCGAGGACGAGCCCCATGGCCGCCGCAGACCTGCTCCCCGCGCATGCGGGGTGATCCCGCTCTCGGGCCCGCCGGTCGGGGTCGCAGTAGCTGCTCCCCGCGCATGCGGGGGTGATCCCAGTTAAACCCCAGGCTGAGGCCCTCGACGGCAGCGAGGACCTCAGACTTCAGCGACGAAGACGCCTCGCCCCGGACGCCCGACCAGCACGCCGCGCTTCCGCAGCGTCGCCCAGGCTCGGTTGATGGTGGAATGCGAGACGTCGTACTCGGCCGCCAGGGCACGCCCTGACGGCAGCTGCGAGCCGGGCGGAAACTCGCCCTCCTCGATGCGCCTCATCAGGTCGTCGAGCAGCTCGTCCATCGTGGGCGGGATAGGCACGTGGGGCCCCTTGCAGTCGGTTGGCCCCGCCAGTATCGATCCGTAGATCCGCCACAGGCAAAACACCTAGCCCAGCCGGCATAGATGACAATAATGGCTCAGTGGTCCAGAGGATTACTTGACATAGGTGAGATCACTCCGTAGCGTCGCTGACAGTGACGCGCTCCGTGCGGTCGGTTGGCGCTCTCCGTGGGTTGCTCGTCACCACAGCGCATTCCCCCAGCCCGGGGTGGCCGGACTCCCCCGGCCCGGCCACCCCGGGCACCCCGACACGCCCTGCCGCCGTACCCGCCGAACGAGGCTGCGGCGGCAGGGCCCACCCCGACCTCCGCGCGGAAGGCGGCCCCGAGTGCGATCACAGCCCGTCCCGAGAGCATCCGACTCGTACGAGCCTGCCAACCGCCACGAACCGGTCGGCCGATGAGAGGCCCCAACAGTCGGTGGGTCGTGCACGTGCCGATCGTCGTGCCGGACCTGCTCCGCGCCCGGATCCTCGCCCGCACGGCGGCACGGGTCCTGGCTCAGCTCACCCGGTGTGTCGACGTCGGGGAGGTGACCGTGTCGGCCGAGGACGAGCAGCGCGTACATCATCGGGTGTTCTGTGACCGGCGCCTGGCCGGCGGCGCGCGGTGCGGCCTGCCCAGCGACCACCTCGCGCCGTGCGCGACGCGCCGCAACCAGCGGGCCTACGGGCGGCGGGAGTGGCGGCCACCGGGGGTGTAGGCCCACGGCCGTTGCCGGTCGACCGTCGGGTCTGGACAGTGGGCGGATGACTGGTCACGGGAAGCTCCGGATCGCCGCGCCCGCCGAGGAGGGCGCGCCGACACCGGGCCACTGGCGTCGGCTCGTGCCGGTGCTGGCTTCTGTTCGTGCTCGCCCTGTGGGCCGCCGAGTGCTCCTGGGGCGGGTTCGTCGTCACCGACTATCCGCTGGCCCTGATCTTCCTGAGCCCGCTGTACGGCGGGGCCGCCCTGCTGGTCCGGAAGGTCGCCCGGCGCTCCGGCGGCGGTTGGCCGGCGATCGTCCTGTTGGCCGCCGCGTTCGGGCTGGTGCAGGCCGGGCCGGCTGGCGCGTTTCTCTGGCTACGCCGCGAGCAGCGTCGAGAAGAGTGCTTGGACATTCTGGGCGTGACACACAAATTGCTGCTAGCCTGGAGGTCGCAGGACGCCCTTCGGGGCTCCCGCACCCGCCTTAGGGCCCGCGTCAGCGGGCCCTTCGTGCATCCGGGGTCCGGTCACGCAACCTTGGCCAGCGGGTCCCAGCACCAGCAGTGATAACAGCGGGTGGCGACCAGGGACCAAAGGCTCTCGTTGGCCGCCGCCTCCCGCGGATCGGTGCCCGGCCGGTCAAGACGCTGGTAGAGGAACGTCACCAGGTCGACGGCTTGGACGAGCCGGCTGGCGTGCGACGGGGCGAAGTGCAGCGTGTCGACGATGCGCGTGAGCTTCCTCGACCGGTACCCGCCGGTCCCGGACACCCGGTACCGCGTGAGGTCGGCCCGGTGCGCCGCCTGTTCCTGCACCTCGTCGGCGATGACCAGCGCATACTCATCCCGGCTCGCCGCATACCCGTCGACTCTCTCCAGCAGGTGTGACAGCACCACCTCGTGTGCTGGCCGGGCGGATGCGGCGTATCTCTTGGCCAGGGCTGGCCGTTTCACGCCACGGATGATGATCGTGACATCGTGACCGCCGATCGCCTCCATGGCGGCGCGATAGACCGCGATCCGGGCACGGGGCGGCACCGCCTTCCAGACGGACCTGGCGTGAAAGATGTCGTAGCCGTGCAGCTCCGTCTCGGGCGGCACATCGTATGTCTTCGTCGCATGCTGCATCACCCGATCGAGCGCCTCGCTCAGTGGCATCGCCACCCCGTCCGGCACCAGCAGCGCCCCGATCCAGTAGAGACGCTCGGTGAACGACTCGTCGACGTACGTGAGCAGCACCAAGTGAGCGTACGACGCTCTTCCGTCAGCGAAACGGACTCAGGCCGGCGCGTCAGCCGGCGGACACCTCGGGGCCGGCGGTGAGCACGGCGGCGAGCAGGTCGCCGTGTTTGTCCACCCGCTTGAGCACCTCGGCCGCCGTGTAGGGGCGGGCAGCTGGGCGCTTCCCGGCCGCGCCGGCCGCCACCTCGTCCCAGGTCAGCGGCGTCGACACGGCCGGCACGGGCTGGGCGCGCAGCGAGTACGGGGCGACCGTCGTCTTCGCCGCGTTGTTCTGGCTCCAGTCGATGAAGACCTTCCCGCCGCGCAGGTTCTTCGCCATCCTCGACACGACCAGCTTCGGGTGGGTCTCCGCCAGCTCGCGGGCGACCCGGTGGGCGTAGTCGGAGACCGTGTCCGAGGACTGGGTGCCGGCGATCGGGCAGCAGAGCTGCATGCCCTTCTTGCCCGACGTCTTCGGATGGGGGTCGAGCCCGTCGAGAGCCAGCCGGTCGCGCAGCAGCAGCGCCACCTGGCTGCACTCGCGCAGCCCGGCCGGGGGGCCGGGGTCGAGGTCGACGACCAGCAGGTCGGGGTGGCCGCCGATCTTCCACTGCGGGGTGTGCAGTTCCAGGGCGGCGAGGTTGGCCAGCCAGACGAGGGTGGGCAGGTCGTCGGCGACGACGTAGTCGATGGTCTCGCGGCCCCTGGTGGAGCCGGGGGCGGGGAGGTTCTCGGTGCGTACCCAGGCGGGGGTGGCGGCGGGGGCGTTCTTCTCGAAGAAGCTCTTGTCCTCGACGCCGTTGGGGTAGCGGATGCGGGTGAGGGCCCGGTCGGCGAGGTGCGGCAGGAGCACGGGGGCGATGCGGGTGTAGTAGTCGATCACCTCGCCCTTGGTGAAGCCCGCCGCCGGGTAGAGCACCTTGTCGAGGTTGGACAGCTCCAGCGGGCGGCCCTGCACGTCGACCTTGAGCCGGTCAGCCGGCATCGTCCACCTCCTCGGGCGGCTTGTCGGGGCGCAGCCGCAGCACCCGGGGGAAGCGCAGCCGGCCGTCGGGGGTGCGCTGGCCGTACTTCACCTCCACCACGACCCTGGGGTCCACCCAGTGTGCGCCCCGGGCGTCCTCGCGGGGCACGTCGCCGGCGAACGGGGAGCTGTCGGCGCGCAGGGGTTCCAGCTCGCGCAGCAGCTCGCGTTCGAGGGCCGCGCCGATGCCGCCGCCGACGCGGCCCCGGTAGGTGAGCCGGCCGTCGGGGCGGGGCACGCCGACGAGCAGGCCGCCGATCCTGCGGGCCCCGGGCCGCCAGCCGCCGACGACGAAGTCGCCGGTGACCTCCAGCTTGACCTTCACCCAGTCGGGCGAGCGGACGCCGGGCCGGTAGGCCGAGCCGACGCGCTTGGCCATCACCCCTTCGAGGCCGTGCTCGCCGGCCGCCTCGTAGGTGGCGGGCCCGTCGGCGAAGACGGGGGGCACGGCCCAGCGCGCGCCGCCGAGGCCGAGGGCCTCCAGCAGGGCGCGGCGTTCGCGCCAGGGCCGGCCGGTGAGGTCCGCGCCGCGCAGCCGCACCAGATCGAAGATCAGATACGTCACCGGTACGCTCGCCGCGAGCCGGGCCGCCTTCGCCGGGTCGCGCACGTGCATCCGTTCGGCGAGCGCGGTGAAGGAGGGCTGACCGGCCTGGTCGAGCAGCACCACCTCGCCGTCGAGCAGGGCGTCGTCGACCTGCTCGGCGAGGGTGATCAACTCCGGGTACGCGGCGCTGATCTGCACGCCGGAGCGGGCGTAGAGGTGCTGCCGGCCGCCGACGATGTCGGCGAGCGCGCGTACGCCGTCCCACTTGAACTCGTACGCCCAGTCTTCACCGGCGGGCAGCGGGCCGGTCGTGGCGAGCATCGGCTTCAGCGGCGCGCCGGGCATTTCCTGACTGTAGTAGGGCAACAGAAGTCATCGCGCCCGCTTCGATCCTTTGCGATCCTGATCTGTAGCCGGGGAGAGGAGCGGGGGATGCGGGCGATCTGGAAGGGGGCCGTCTCGTTCGGGCTGGTCTCGATCGCGGTGAAGCTCTACTCGGCCACCGAGGAGAAGGACATCCGCTTCCACCAGGTGCACCGCTCCGACGGGGGGCGCATCCGGTACAAGCGGACCTGTTCGGTGTGCGGTGAGGAGGTCACCTACGACGACATCGCCAAGGGCTACGACATCGGCGGCGGCGAGATGGTGATCCTGACCGACGAGGATTTCGCGGACCTGCCGCTGACCACGTCGCACGCGATCGACGTGCTGGAGTTCGTCCCGGCGGAGCAGGTCGACCCGATCCTCTACAACAAGGCGTACTTCCTGGAGCCGGAGGGCGCGGCGACGAAGCCGTACGTGTTGCTGCGCGACGCGCTGGCCGACTCGGAGCGGGTGGCGATCGTCAAGGTGGCGCTGCGCCAGCGGGAGCAGTTGGCGACCCTGCGGGTACGCGAGGGGGTGCTGCTGCTCAACACGATGCTGTGGCCGGACGAGGTGCGTACCCCCGATTTCGGTTTCCTCGGCGAGGACCTGAAGGTCCGGCCGCCGGAGCTGGCGATGGCCAGTTCGTTGATCGACTCGATGGCGGGCGAGTTCGAGCCGGAGGTCTTCACCGACGACTACCGGGCGGCGTTGCAGGAGGTCATCGACGCGAAGGTGGAGGGCCGGGAGGTCGTCGCGCCGGAGGAGGCCGAGGAGGCCCCGGCGGCGGCGGTGGACCTGATGGCGGCGCTCAAGGCGTCGGTGGAGCGGGCCCGGGCGGCGCGCGGGGAGCAGCCGGAGTCCGGTGGCGGGCCGACCCCGATCACGTCGGCCCGGTCGGCGCAGAAGGCCACGAAGGCGGCGAAGAAGGCGAAGGCCCCGGCGCGCGGGACGGCCGAGAAGAAGACGGCGAAAAAGGCCGGCGGGACGAAGGCCGCCGAGGGTGCGCAGAAGGCGGCCCAAGGGAAGGCCACGGCGAAGACGACGGCGGGGAAGGCCGAGAAGAAGGCTCCGGCGCGGAAGGCCGCCCCGAAGAAGGCGGCGCCCCGCAAGACCGCCTAGCCGGGCCGCTTCGGGTCGGCCGGCGAGGTCAGCCCCGTTCGGCGAGCCGCCGCCGGTCGAGCCCCTCGATCAGCAGGTCGAGGGCGAACGCGAACTCGTCCTCGTCGTCGCAGCCGCCGAGGGCACCGCTGTGCGCGACCGCGGCGGCGAGTTCCGCGATGTGCGGCATGGTCTCGGCCCAGGCGGCGGCCTGCGCGGCGGCCGCCTCCCCGGTCGGCGCGGTGTTCGGCGAGTCGTCGAACAGGTCCTGGCTGAAGCCGAGGATGCGGCTGCCGAGCAGGTGCAGGGCGTGGTGGCTCAGGCTCACCGAGCAGCCGCCGCCGCGCATGACGGCGAGCACCCGCTCGATGTGGCGCAGCACGGCCGGAGTGGGCGTGTCGCGGGCCTCCAGCACCCGGGCCGCCCAGGGGTGGCGCAGCATGGTCCGGCGGGCCCGCGTGATCAGCGCCCGCAGCTGGTCGGTCCACGGCCCGTTGCCGGCCGCCTCGACGCCGGCCGCGGTCCCGCCGCCCATGATGGCGGCCTCGACCCCGGCCTCGGTCTCGATCTCGGCGGCGACGGCGTCGACCATGGCGGCGAGCAGGGTGTCCTTGTCGCGCAGGTGGTAGTAGATCGACATCGCGTCCACGCCGAGGTGCTGGGCGAGCCGCCGCATGCTCAGCCCGGCGAGGCCGTCCCGGTCGGCGAGGTCGATCGCGGCGGCGACGATCGTCTCCCGGCTGAGGCGGGCGGGGGCACGGGTCGCGGAGCGGTCGTCGGCGCGTCGGGGCATTTCCGGATCCTACTTGCCGCCCTACGACGTAGGGCTTACTCTACGTTGTAGACCTACACCGTAGAAAAGAGGTCGTCATGGGCACCTCCCCCAAACCCCCGCCGAGGTGGTTCGTCCGCAGCGCCTGGCTGGGCCACAAGGCCCTGCTCCGCCTCACCGCCGACCGGGTGGGCCTGAGCGCCCCGACGCCGGGCGGGCGGTTCGGCATGCTGCGGCTGCGCACGACCGGCCGTCGCTCGGGCCGACCGCGCGCCGTCATCGTCGGCTACATCCGCGACGGCGACCGGTTCGTCACCCTCGCCATGAACGGCTGGGACGCGGCCGACCCCGCCTGGTGGCTCAACCTCCAGGCCCACCCCCGGGCGACCGTCGACCTCGGCGGCGGGTCCCGCGAGGTGACCGCCCACCGGGCCACCGGCGCGGAGCGCGACCGGCTGTGGTCGGCGCTGCACGGCTACCAGGGCTACGGCGACCTCGACGGCCTCGCCGCCCACCGGGGCCGGGAGACCGCGATCGTCGTCCTGACCCCGGTGCCCGCATAGCTCCGCCCGACGCGGGAGGAACGGCGGCGGCCGGACCGATCAGGAATCAAGAAGCGCAGGTCAGTCGGCCGCAACTAGCGTGATCGGCATGGACATCACCATCCACACGAGCTTCCTGCCGCACACCGACCCGGAGGAGTCCCTCGCGTTCTACCGCGACGTGCTCGGCTTCGAGGTCCGCAACGACGTCGGCACCGGCACCATGCGCTGGATCACCGTCGGCCCCGCCGGCCAGCCCGGCACCAGCATCCTCCTGGCCCCGCCGGCCGTCGACCCGGGCATCACCGACGACGAGCGGCGCATGATCGCCGAGATGATGGCGAAGGGGACGTACGGCTGGATCCTGCTGGCCACGCCCGACCTGGACGGCGTCTTCGAGAAGATCCAGGCCAGCGACGCCGAGGTCGTCCAGGAGCCGACCGAGCAGCCGTACGGGGTGCGCGACTGCGCCTTCCGCGACCCCGCCGGCAACCTCGTCCGGATCCAGGAGCGGCGCTGAGCATGGCAGCGGCAACGGGGCCGGGGCCGACCGCGCCGGGCGTCACCCGGGGGCACGACCTGATCCGGGTGCGGGGCGCCCGCGAGAACAACCTCAAGGACGTCAGCGTCGACCTGCCGAAGCGGCAGCTCACCGTGTTCACCGGCGTGTCCGGCTCCGGCAAGAGCTCGCTGGTGTTCGGCACCATCGCGGCGGAGTCGCAGCGGCTGATCAACGAGACGTACAGCGCCTTCGTGCAGGGCTTCCTGCCGACCCTGGCCCGGCCCGAGGTCGACGTGCTCGACGGGCTGACCACGGCGATCGTCGTCGACCAGCAGCGGCTGGGCGGCGACGTGCGCTCGACGGTCGGCACCGTCACCGACGCCAACGCGATGCTGCGCATCCTGTTCAGCCGGCTGGGGCGGCCGCACGTCGGGCCGCCGGCCGCGTTCTCCTTCAACGTTCCGTCGGTGCGGGCGAGCGGCGCGATCACGGTGGAGCGCGGTGGCGGCCGGACCGTGCGGCAGACCTTCACCCGCACCGGCGGCATGTGCCCCCGCTGCGAGGGCCGGGGCACGGTCTCCGACCTCGACCTCGCCCAACTCTTCGACGACTCGTTGTCGATCGCCCAGGGCGCGATCACCATCCCCGGCTGGAAGGCCGACAGCTTCTGGACGGTGCGGGTCTACGCCGAGTCGGGGTTCCTCGACCCGCACAAGCCGATCCGCGAGTTCACGGCGCAGGAGCGGCACGACTTCCTGCACCGGGAGCCGACCCGGGTGAAGGTGGAGGGCGTCAACCTCACGTACGAGGGGCTGATCCCCAAGATCCGGAAGTCGTTCCTCGCCAAGGACCGGGAGGCGATGCAGCCGCACGTCCGCGCGTTCGTGGACCGGGCGGTCACCTTCACCGCGTGCCCGGAGTGCGGCGGCACCCGGCTCAGCGAGGCCGCCCGCGCCGCCCGGATCGGCGGCGTCAGCATCGCCGACGCCTGCGCGATGCAGATCAGCGACCTGGCCGGATGGGTGCGTGGCCTCGACGAGCCGTCGGTGGCGCCGCTGCTGGACAAGCTGCACCAGACCCTCGCCTCGTTCGTGGAGATCGGGCTGGGCTACCTGTCGCTGGACCGGCCGTCGGGCACGCTGTCGGGCGGCGAGGCGCAGCGGGTGAAGATGCTGCGGCACCTCGGCTCCCCGCTCACCGACGTCACGTACGTCTTCGACGAGCCCACGACGGGCCTGCACCCGCACGACGTCAGGCGGATGAACGACCTGCTGCTGCGGCTGCGGGACAAGGGCAACACGGTGCTCGTCGTGGAGCACAAACCGGACACCGTCGCGATCGCCGACCACGTCGTCGACCTGGGGCCCGGCGCGGGCGCGGCCGGCGGGGCCGTCTGCTACGAGGGCACCGTCGAGGGGCTGCGGGCCAGCGGCACCGTGACCGGCCGTCACCTCGCCGACCGGGTCGCCCTGAAGGAGACGGTACGCACGCCCACGGGCCGGCTGCCGATCCGGGGCGCGTCGACGCACAACCTGCGCGACGTCGACGTCGACATCCCGCTCGGCGTGCTCGTCGTCGTCACCGGCGTGGCCGGCTCGGGCAAGAGCTCGCTGGTGCACGGGTCGATCCCGGCCGGCGCGGGGGTCGTGTCGGTCGACCAGAGCCCGATCCGGGGCTCGCGGCGGAGCAACCCGGCGACGTACACCGGGCTGCTCGACCCGGTCCGCAAGGCGTTCGCGAAGGCCAACGGCGTGAAGCCGGCGCTGTTCAGCGCCAACTCGGAGGGCGCCTGCCCCGGCTGCAACGGCGCGGGCGTGGTCTACGTGGACCTGGCGGTGATGGCCGGGGTCGCGACGGTATGCGAGGAGTGCGAGGGGCGGCGGTTCGAGGCGTCGGTGCTGGAACACCGCCTCGGCGGCCGGGACATCGCCGAGGTGCTGGCGATGCCGGTGGCCGAGGCGCGGGAGTTCTTCGCCGACGGCGAGGCCCGCACGCCGGCCGCGCGGGCGGTCCTCGACCGCCTCGCCGACGTGGGGCTCGGGTATCTCACCCTGGGCCAGCCGCTCAGCACGCTCTCCGGTGGCGAGCGGCAGCGGCTCAGGCTAGCCACCCACCTGGGCACCCAGGGCGGCGTGTACGTCCTCGACGAGCCGACCGCCGGCCTGCACCTCGCCGACGTCGGGCAGCTGCTGGGGCTGCTCGACCGGCTCGTCGACGCCGGCAAGTCGGTGATCGTCGTCGAGCACCACCTGGCGGTCGTGGCGCACGCCGACTGGATCGTCGACCTCGGCCCCGGGGCGGGCCACGACGGGGGCCGGATCGTCTTCGAGGGCACGGCGGCCGACCTGGCCGCCGCCCGCTCCACGCTCACGGGCGAGCACCTGGCCGCGTACGTCGGGGGGTAAGGAGGGGCCCCTTGTTAACGCATCCGGTAGAGAAGGGTCCCCTTCTCACCACAGCCTGTTAAGAACTCCTAACTCTGGGTGCGTTGGAGTTGGCGCCAGCAGATGAGGGCGCAGGCGAGGCTGAGGAAGGCTTCGTGGATGTCGTCGCGGATTTCCCAGCGGATGCGCAGGCGGCGGAACCAGTGCAGCCAGGCGATGGTGCGTTCCACGACCCAGCGTTGGGTGCCGAGGCCGGAGCCGTGGGGTGTGCCGCGTCGGGCGATGACCGGGGTGACGCCGCGGGCCCGGACTTGTTGGCGGTGGCTGTCGTAGTCGTAGCCCCGATCGGCGTACAGCCGGTCGGGGCGACGCCGTGGTGGCCCTGGCCGGCCGCCGATCGCGGGGATGGCGTCGAGCAGGGCGGTGGTCTGGGTGGAGTCGTGTCTGTTCCCGCTGGTCAGTGTGATGGCGAGGGGGATGCCGCCGGCGTCGGTGATGACGTGGTGTTTCGAGCCAGGCTTGCGGCGGTCGACCGGGCTCGGACCGGTTTTGGGCCGCCTTTGAGCGCCCGGATGTGGGAGCCGTCGATCACCGCCCTCGACAGGTCCAACTGCCCCGCGCCGCGCAGCCGGGCCAGCAGCAGCTCGTGCAACCGCTGCCACACCCCAGCCTGGTTCCAGTCGCGCAACCGGCGCCAGCAGGTCATCCCGCAGCCGAACCCGAGTTCCTTCGGTAGGTACTCCCAGGGGATCGCGGTGTAGAGCACGAACAAGATTCCGCACAACACCTTCCGGTCATCCAACGGCTTACGCCCCGGGTACCGGCTGCGGCGTGGTGGGCGGGGTGGCAACAGCGGCGCGATCTCGGCCCACAACTCGTCCGAGACGATCCACGGCGGCTGCTCACCCCTCCTCACGTTCAGACGGAACGACCCTCACATCCAGTCGGTTACGCCCAACTCATTAAGTTAGGACCTCTAAGAAGGGGCCCTTCCTTGCAAGCGGGGGTCAGCCGCGGCCGAGCTTTTGGGTCGGGGTGATCCGGACGATCACCCGCACCTCGCCGGGCTGCCCGAACGGGTAGGTGTCCTGGCCGAGATATTTCTGCGCCATCCTGTCGATGTGCGCGTCGGCCCCCTCCTCGACGAACTCGGCGGTGCCCTTGACCCACAGGGTGCGGAAGTCGTTGGCCTTGTCCACCACGGAGACGGCCACGACCGGGTTCCGCTGGATGTTGGTGTACTTCTGCCGCCCCTTGGCGGTGTTGAACACGATGTGCTCGCCGTCCGTGTCCACCCAGACCGGCGTGACGTGCGGGCTGCCGTCGGGCTCGATGGTGGCCACGTGGGCGAGCTGCGGTTCGGCCAGCAGGGCCAGGTCTTCTTCGGTGAGGATCGCCATGGTCGAAAAGCTACCCCCGTCGACGCCCGCGCGCCGGCAACCGCAGCCCGCCGGACCGGTACGGGTGGCGGCCGAGGCAGCACCGTGGGCAGCAGGGCGGGTACCGTGTGCGCTGGCCTCGGCAGCGGCCGCCGGGCCCCCCACCTCTTGATCAGGGAGTCGACGTGAGCGAGCGTGTGCAGAACCGGTCGGCGGGCCAGGGCCCGGGCAAGGCGGAGCGGCGGCTGGCCGCCCAGCTGGCGGCGAAGAAGGCCGCCGAGAAGAAGCGCCGCCTCCAGTCGATCGTCGGCGCGCTCGCCGGTGTCGCCGTCGTCGGCGTGCTGATCACCGTGTTCGTGGTGGTCAACCAGGGTAAGGACGACGCGCCGGAGGAGGTCGCCTCCGCCCCGTCGGCGACCGCGCCGGCCGAGGAGCAGCCCCCCAGCGCGCCGCCCGCCCCGCAGCTTCCCGAGGGGTCGGACCCGGCGCTGGCCACCAAGCCGAAGGTCGAGGCGGGCAAGGGCGAGCTGAAGAAGCTCACCGTCAAGACGCTGATCGAGGGCAAGGGCGCGGCGGTGAAGGCCGGGCAGCAGATCACCACCAACTACGTGGGCGTGTTCTACGCCGACGGCAAGGAGTTCGACGCCTCCTGGAACAGCGGCCAGCCGGCCACCTTCCCGATCGGCGTCGGCCAGGTCATCAAGGGTTGGGACCAGGGCCTCGTCGGGGTCAAGGTGGGCAGCCGGGTGCAACTCGACATCCCCGCCGACCTGGCGTACGGCAACGACTCCTCGGGCGGCCGGCCGGCCGGCCCGCTGCGGTTCGTCGTCGACGTGCTCGCCGCGCAGTAGCCCGCACCTGGTGCGGTAGTTCACAGGAGTCTTCTTCCCGTCGCCTACGACCAGTAGGTTCGGGGTCACCGTGGGCGGTCCCGCCCGCCGCACGGTGACCCCATCGACGCGGAGGTGCACGTGGCGGCGCTGGACGATCCGGGGCTCGCCCGGCTGATGTGGACGCACTTCGAGCCGGTCCACACGGTGACCTACTTCCATCCGCGGGCGCGGGCGGCGTTCGAGGCGGTCGGGCTGCGCGGCTTCTGGCGGGGCTACTTCGCGGGCCGGGTCGCCCCGCTGGGCGCCGTGGAGGCCGCCCCGGTGGTGGCCGCGTTCTTCAGCTTCGCCCCGCCCGTGGTGGCGCGGGCGGTGCCGGCGGTGTGGCAGTTGGTGACGCCGGCCGAGGCGCTACGGGCCCGGCTCACCGGCGCCGTGCAGGCGCTCGCGGAGCTGGCGTACGAGCTGCCGGAGCGGCACCTCGCCGAGGCCGCCGAGCTGTTGGAGGAGGCCGCCGGCGCGGCGCGGCCGGAGGGCCGGGTGCTGGGTGCGGCCAACGCCGCCCTGCCGGCCGCCGAATACCCGCTGGCCCGGCTGTGGCAGGCCGCGACGACGCTGCGGGAGCACCGGGGCGACGGGCACATCGCGGCGCTGGTCGCCGCCGGCCTGGACCCGGTGGAGACGCTCGCCTGGCGGGTCGCCGAGGGCATGCCGGAGCTGAACCTGCTGGGCCGGGGCTGGTCGCCGCAGGAGTGGGAGGCGGCGGCCGGGCGGCTCGTCGAGCGCGGCTGGCTGACCGGGGACGGGAAGCCGACCGAGCACGGCCGGGCGGAGTTCCGGGCGGTCGAGGACGCCACCGACGTGGCCGCCCTGCACCCGTGGCAGGCGCTCGGCGCGGAGCGCACCGACCGGCTGCGGGAGCTGCTGGAGCCGTTGGCCCGGGCCGGGCACACGGTGATCCCGCCGGAGAACCCGATCCGCCTGCCGCCGCTGCCGGCCTGAAACCCCGGGGCCGCGGCGCACGCCGCCGGACCGCCGCCGAGCTGCCGGTGGCGGGCCACCCGCCGTCGACGAACGGCCGGTAGCGGACCACCCGCCGTCGACGAGCTGGTAGCGGGCCGCCCCGGAGGGCGGGCTGCCGGCGGTTCGGGCAGGATGGTGCCGTGGCGGATGCGGTGGTCTTCGACCTGGACGGCGTGATCGTGGACTCCGAGCCGGTCTGGGAGGAGGTGCGCCGGGCGTACGTGGCGACGCACGGCGGCACCTGGCAGCCCGACACCCAGCGGCGGCTGATGGGGATGAGCACGGGCGAGTGGGCCCGCTACCTCAGCGGCGAGCTGGGCGTCGACCGGACGGCCGAGCAGGTGGCCGTCGAGGTGGTCGACGAGATGGCCCGGCGGTACGCCGAGCGCGTCCCGGTGATCGACGGGGCCGACGAGGTGGTGCGCCGGCTGGCGGCGCGGTGGCCGTTGGGGCTGGCCAGCTCCTCGCCGACGCGGCTGATCGCGGCGGCGCTGGCGGCGACGGGCCTGACGGAGGCGTTCGGCGCGACCCTGTCGACGGAGGAGACCGAGCGGGGCAAGCCGGCCCCGGACGTCTACCTGGAGGTGGCCCGGCGGCTCGGCGTCGATCCGGCGCGCTGCGTGGCGGTGGAGGACTCCTCGAACGGGGTGCGGTCGGCCGCCGCGGCGGGGATGCGGGTGGTGGCGGTGCCGCACGGGGCGTACCCGTTGGATCCGGACGCCGAGGCGCTCGCAGCCGTGGTGCTGCCGGCGGTGGGTGACCTGACGCCGGAGGTCGTCGCCGGCCTCGGCTGACTGCGGGCCGGTGGCGCGGCCAGGGGGCCGGGCCGGCGGATCAGGCGGATCGGCCGACCGGTCTGCCCGAATCGCGGTCTTCACCCGGCTTGCCCGCCTACCGTCGGTGGCATGAGGGCTGTGGTGTACCAGGGGCCGCACGAGGTGGCGGTGAACGAGGTCCCCGATCCGCGGATCGAGGCGCCGAACGACGTGATCGTCAGGATCACCACGACCGCGATCTGCGGCTCGGACCTGCACATGTACGAGGGCCGCACGCTGGCCGAGCCGGGCATCGTCTTCGGCCACGAGAACATGGGCGTGGTGGAGGAGGTCGGGCCCGGGGTCGTGCACATCCGCAAGGGCGACCGGGTCTCGATGCCGTTCAACGTGGCGTGCGGGTTCTGCCGCAACTGCCGGGAGGGGAAGACGGGGTTCTGCCTCACGGTGAACCCGGGCTTCGCCGGGGGCGCGTACGGCTACGTCGCGATGGGGCCGTACCGGGGCGGGCAGGCCGAGTACCTGCGGGTGCCGTTCGCCGACTTCAACTGCCTGCGGCTGCCGCCCGGCACGGAGCACGAGAACGACTTCGCGATGCTTGCCGACATCTTCCCGACCGGGTATCACGGGGTGGCGATGACCGGGCTG
This sequence comes from Micromonospora carbonacea, assembly GCF_014205165.1. Lineage (NCBI taxonomy): Bacteria > Bacillati > Actinomycetota > Actinomycetes > Micromonosporales > Micromonosporaceae > Micromonospora > Micromonospora carbonacea. Next base: position 6,559,351 of record NZ_JACHMZ010000001.1, read on the forward strand.
CGCCCCGGCGAGAACATCACCGTGATGGGCGGCGGGCCGGTGGGGCTGATGGCCGCGTACTCGGCGCTGCTGATGGGCGCGGCCGAGGTGTTCCTGGTGGACAAGGTCCCCGACCGGCTGCGGCTGGCCGAGTCGATCGGCGCGATCCCGGTCGACTTCACCGCCGGCGACCCCGTGGAGCAGATCCGCGAGCAGACCGACGGGGTCGGCACCGACCGGGGAGTGGACGCGGTGGGCTACCAGGCGTCCGGGGCGGGCGGCGAGGAGCACCCGGCGGCGGTGCTGAACAGCCTCGTGGAGGTCGTCCGGCCGACCGGGTCGCTCGGGGTGGTCGGGCTGTACCTGGCGCACGACCCGGGCGCGCCGGACGAGCGGGCGGGCCGGGGCGAACTGGTGTTCAAGGTCGGCAAGTTCTTCGAGAAGGGCCTGCGGATGGGGACGGGGCAGGCCAACGTGAAGTCGTACAACGAGTACCTGCGGAACATGATCATGGCGGGGCGGGCGAAGCCGAGCTTCGTGGTGAGCAAGGAGCTGCCGCTGGCCGACGCGCCGGAGGCGTACCAGCGCTTCGACAAGCGGGAGGCCGGCTACTCGAAGGTGGTGCTGAAGCCGGCCGCATAGGCCGGCCCGGCGCGGGCGGTGGATCCGGCCGGATGGCCACCCCGCCCCCGCGCCGGGCTCAGATCGCCCGGCTCCGGCTCGTCCACGGCAGCCGCCGCCCGGCCGGATCCCCGGAGGCCGGCGGTGGTTCCGGGCGCGATGGTTCCGGGCGCGATGATGCTGGGCGCGGTGGTTCGGCACGCGGCGGTGCGAGGCGTCCCGCCCCCGAACTCGGCCGGTCCGCCCCCGGCACCGGCCGGGCCGCGCCCGGCGCGGCCCGGCCCGTCGGGGGCGGCGTCACGCCCGTCACCGGTTTGTCCCGCATCAGCACTCCCCTACCTCCGTGTACCTGGCTATACGGTTCCGGTGGCGGGCGGGATCGGAATGAAGCGAGATCACCCGGGTAGCGGACGGGGGTGGGCCCGCGCCGGGCCCGCCGCAGGCGAGGGTGAGGAGAGACGGCGATGCGGGCGATCGTGTACGAGAGCAACGGCGACGCCTCGGTGCTGCGCCTGGTCGACCGGCCGGTGCCGGAGCCGGGGCCCGGCGAGGTGCTCGTCCGGGTGGCCGTCTCCGGGGTGAACCCGACCGACTGGAAGGCCCGCCGGGCCACGCCCCCGCCGGCGGGCTGGCAGATCCCCGGCCAGGACGGCGCCGGGGTGGTGGAGGCGGTCGGGGCGGGGGTCGACCGGCACCTGATCGGCGAGCGGGTGTGGCTCTGGGAGGCCGCCTGGCAACGCCCGTGGGGCACCGCCGCCGAGTACACGGTGGTGCCGGTCCGGCAGGCGGTGCCCCTCGGCGACGCCTCCTTCGACGTGGGGGCGGCCCTGGGCATCCCGTTCCTCACCGCGCACCGCTGCCTCACCGCCGGGGAGACGATGCCGGGCCGGCTGCACCCCGGGGCGCTCGCCGACCACACCGTGCTGGTGCAGGGCGGGGCGGGCGCGGTCGGCAACGCGGCGATCCAGCTCGCCCGCTGGGCCGACGCCACCGTCGTCGCCACCGTCAGCAGCGCGGAGAAGGCCAACCTCGCGGCGGCGGCCGGCGCGTCGTTCGTCGTGAACTACCGGGAGCAGGACGTCGTCGAGGAGGTCCGCAGGATCGCCCCGGACGGCGTGCACACGATCGTCGAGGTGTCGGCGGCGCGCAACGCGGCGACCGACGTGCAGGTGCTGCGTGCCGGCGGGGCGGTCTGTGTCTACGCCGACGACGGCGGGGGCGAGGTGACGCTGCCGATCCGGCCGCTGATGGCCCCCAACGCCCGCTGGCAGTTCGTGCTGGTCTACACCGCTCCGGCGGCGGCCAAGGCGCAGGCCGTCGCCGACGTGTCGGCGGCCGCCGCGCAGGGCGGCATCCGGGTGGGCGCGGAGGCCGGGCTGCCGCTGCACCGTCACCCGCTGGCCGCGACGGCGGCGGCCCACGCGGCGGTGGAGCACTCGGTGGTCGGCAAGGTGCTGGTCACGACGACCGGGGAGGCGGACGCCGGGTAGGGCGCGGGCGTCGACCGGGCCGGCACCGAAGTGGGGCGTTCACCGGCTGTTTTCCCCGTCGCCAGGACAGAGCCGAACAAGTTTCGCAAGAATGGAGGGGCGGGTGAACCGCCCCTGGGCGGGCGGCCCCGGCGCGGTGCGAACGCCGGGGCCGCCCTTGGGGGGAGGGAGGTCTAGGAGTACTTCCCTGCCCATTCAGGCGGCGGTGCGCCTGAAATTGTTACGGCGTCGTCAACTCCCGGACAGTCAGGCCCCCCTCGGCGTACCGGGACCGGACGACCTTCTTGTCGAACTTGCCGACGCTGGTCTTCGGCACCGCCTCGACGAACGCCCACCGTTCCGGCAGCTGCCAGCGCGCCACCGAGCCGGCCAGGAAGTCGCGCAGCGCCTCGGCGGTCACCTCGGCGCCCTCGCGGACCACCACCGTGGCCAGGGGCCGCTCGTCCCAGCGCTCGTCCGGCACGCCCACCACGCAGGCCTCCAGCACCGCCGGGTGGGCCATCAGGGCGTTCTCCAGCTCGACCGAGGAGATCCACTCGCCGCCGGACTTGATCACGTCCTTCGCCCGGTCGGTGAGGGTGAGGTAGCCGTCGGGCGACAGCGTCCCGACGTCGCCCGTGCGCAGCCAGCCGTCGCGGAACTTCTCCTCGTCCGGGGCGTCGTCGCCGACGTACCGGGCGGTCACCCACGGCCCCCGGACCTCCAGCTCCCCGACGGAGGCCCCGTCGGCGGGCAGCGGCTCGCCCAGCGGGCCCACGATCCGCGCGGCCACCCCGGCCGGGACGCGGCCCTGCGTGTAGCGGTAGCGCCAGGCGTCCTCGCCGGTCGCCCCCGCCGGTGGCCGGGCCACCGAGCCCAGCGGGGACATCTCGGTCATCCCCCAGGCGTGGATCACGTCGACGTGGTGCCGCTCGTCGAACGCGTGCATGAGGGCGGGCGGGCAGGCCGAGCCGCCGACGATGACCTCCTTCAGCGAGGAGGTGTCCACGTCGTGCGCGTCGAGGTGGGCCAGCAGGTCGGTCCAGATGGTCGGCACCGCGCCGGCCAGGGTGGGCCGCTCGGCGGCGATCATCGCGGCGATGGGGGCGGCCTGGAGGAACCGGTCCGGCATGACCAGCGACGCGCCGGAGAGGAACGCCGCGTACGGCAGCCCCCAGGACATCGCGTGGAACATCGGCACGATGGCCAGCTCCCGGTCGGTCGGCCCGAGGCCGAACCCCTCCGGCATGCAGATCTGCAACGAGTGCAGGTAGATCGACCGGTGCGAGTAGGCCACGCCCTTGGGGTTGCCGGTGGTCCCGGAGGTGTAGCAGAGGGCGGCGGCGTCGCGCTCGTCGACCTCCGGCCAGTCGAAGACCTCAGGCTTGCCGGCCAGCAGGGCGTCCCAGTGGTGTACGGCGATCCGGTCACCCGCCGCCGCCACCAGCGGGGCGGGGTCGCCCCCGCCGACGACCACCACGTGCCGCACCGTGGCCAGCTCGCCGATGACCCGGGCCAGCAGCGGGATCAGCGTCGAGTCGACAAGCACCACCCGGTCCTGCGCGTGGTTGGCGATGTAGGCGACCTGGTCGGGGAAGAGCCGCAGGTTCAGCGTGTGCAGCACCGCGCCCATGCTGGGCACCGCGAAGTAGGCCACCAGGTGCTCGTTGTTGTTCCACATGAACGTGGCGACCCGCTCGTCGCCGGTCACCCCGCACTCGTCGCGCAGCGCGTGGGCCAGCCGGGCCGCCGCCCGCCCCACCTCGGCGTACGACATGCGCCGCGGCTCGCCGCCGGTCCAGGTGACCACCTCGGCGGCGCCGTGCACCGTGGCGCCGTGTTCGAGGATCCGGGCGACCTGGAGCGGGGCGTCCATCATCGTGCTACGCATGGGTAACAAGCTAGTGTCGGCGGTCATCCGTTGGGAACCCCCGTTAGGTTGTCCGGGTGAGCATCTCCTGGGCCGACTCGTACGTGGGGCAGCTTCGCGCCCTCGCCGGTGACCGCACCCTGATGTTCGTCGGCGCTCGCGCGGTGGTCCGCGACAGCGCCGGCCGGGTGCTGCTGATCCAACGCTCCGACAACGGCCACTGGGCCATGCCGGCCGGCGCGATGGAGCTGGGCGAGTCGATCGCCGACTGCGCGGTACGCGAGGTGCGCGAGGAGACGGGGCTGCGCGCCCTGCGGGTGGGGGCGTTCGCCCTCTACACCGGACCGGACCGGATCACCACCAACATGTTCGGCCACACCTACCAGCTCTTCACCGTCGCCTTCCGCGTCGAGGACTGGGACGGCGAGCTGGTCCGGGTCACCGACGAGACCACCGACGCCGGCTTCTTCCACCGCGACCGGTTCCCCGCCCCGCTGTCGGCCTCCGTCACCGAGACCCTCGCCGACCTGGACGTCTTCGAGCAGGCCAACCGCCTCATCCTCAAGTAGCCGGGGCCGGGGCCCGGCCGCGCGGGGAGGGGCTCACAGCATCGTCTGGCTCTTGGCCTCCATCTCGGCGGCGGCCTCGTCGCGCGACTCCTTCGCCAGCGGCTTGCCGCCCGGCGCGGGGGCCTTCCCGCCCAGCGGGTCGGCCCCGCCCGTCGCGCCGCGCGGCCCCGCCCCGCGCAGCTTCTCGTTCGGCAGCGCCAGGGTCACCAGCACCGCCACGACGGCGATCAGCCCGGTGGTGAGGAAGACCAGGTGCAGCGACTCCACGAAGGCGGCCTGGATGGCGGCGCGCACCGGGCCGGGCAGGGCCAGGATCGTCGCCGGGTCGTTGATCGACACGTCCGCGCCGCCGCCGGCCAGCACCGCCGCCCGCTGCTGCGGCGGGAGCTGCGCGAGCGCGGCCGGCATCCGGGCGGCGAGCTGGTCGGCGAGCCGGGACGACAGCACCGCACCGAGGATCGCCACCCCGAACGAGCCGCCCAGCGACCGGAAGAACGTCGCCGAGGAGGTGCCCGCGCCGAGGTCGCGGGGGCCCACCGAGTTCTGCACGGCGAGGATCAGCGACTGCATCGACAGCCCCAGCCCGACGCCGATGACCGTCAGGTAGCCGAACGCCAGCCACAGCGACGTGTCGACGGCCAGGCGGGTGAACAGCAGCATGCCGGCGAGCAGCACCGCCGACCCGGCGACGGGGAACCACTTGTACCGGCCGATCCGGGTCATCGCCCGGCCGGTGAGGATCGAGGTGACGATGATGCCGGCCATCATCGGCAGCATGAGCAGGCCGCTGCGGGTCGGCGAGGCGCCCTTGACGATCTGGAGATACAGCGGGATGAAGATGATCGACCCGAACATCACCAGGCCGAGGACGAAACCCGCCCCGTTGGCCAGCGCGAACGTCCGGCTGCGGAACAGCCGCAGCGGCAGGATCGGCTCGGCGACCCGGGCCTCCTGGAGCAGGAAGAGCCCGCCCAGCACCGCACCGGCCGCGAACAGCCCGATGATCACGGCGGAGCCCCAGGCGTACGAGGTGCCGCCCCAGCTCAACGCGAGCAGCAGGCAGCTCACCCCGGCGACCAGCAGCGCCGCGCCGAGCCAGTCGATCGCGTGCTCCCGCCGCTGGAACGGGATGAGCCGCATGACGTGGTAGCAGACCACGATGGCCAGGATCGCCAGCGGCACGTTCAGGTAGAAGATCCACCGCCAGTTGGCCTCGGCGAAGTAGCCGCCGACCAGCGGCCCGGCCACCGAGGCGATGCCGAACACCGCCCCGAACAGGCCCTGGTAGCGACCGCGTTCCCGGGGCGACACCACGTCCGAGATGATCGTGAAGGCGAGCGTCATCAGGCCGCCCGCGCCGAGGCCCTGCACGCCCCGGGTCACGATCAACTGGGTCATGTCCTGCGACAGCCCGGCGAGCAGCGAGCCGAGCAGGAACGTCCCGATGGAGAAGAGGAACACCGGCCGGCGGCCGTACAGGTCGGCCATCTTGCCGTACAGCGGGGTGGAGGCGGTGGAGGCGAGCAGGTACGCGGTGACCACCCACGAGTAGTGGTCGATCCCGCCCAGCTCGCCGACGATGGTGGGCAGCGCCGCGCCGACGATGGTCTGGTCCAGCGCGGCGAGCAGCATGCCCGTCATCAGGCCGAACATGAGCAGGCGTAGCTGCCGGGGGTGCAACACCGGGCTTTCTTGCGTGGTCATCCCGCCTTCTATCCCGCCCGGCGCGGATCATGCCGGCCGGGCGGGAAGAAGCGTGCCGCGCTCAGTGCCGGCCCTCGGCGAACTCCTCGACGATCTTGGCGCAGAAGGCCGGCAGGTCGTCCGGCTTGCGGCTGCTGACCAGCCCGTCGTCCGTGACGACCGGCTCGTCGACCCAGGTCGCGCCCGCGTTCGTCAGGTCGGTGCGCAGGCTCGGCCACGAGGTGATCCGGCGGCCCCGCACCACGTCCGCCTCGACCAGCGTCCACGGGCCGTGGCAGATCACCCCGACCGGCTTGCCCGCGTCGAAGAACGCCCGCACGAACCGGACCGCGTCCGGGTCGGTGCGCAGGAAGTCCGGGTTCGCCACCCCGCCGGGCAGCACCAGGCCGTCGTACCGGTCGGCGTCCGCGTCGGCCACGGTCGCCTCCACGTCGTACGTCCCGCCGTGGTCCAGATGGTCGAATGCCTGGATCTTGCCCGGCTTGAGCGAGACCAGCTCGGCCGTCGCCCCGGCGTTCTCGACCGCCTCGCGTGGTCGGGTGTACTCGACCTCCTCCACGCCGTCGGTGGCGAGGAAGGCGATCCGCCTGCCGTGCAGTGTCGTCGCTGCCATGTCGTGTCTCTCCTCTCCGGGGTTCCCCTGGACGGTTCCCGGGCCCCGCCGCCCGAAACCGGCCAGGTTTGATCGCACGGGTCGGGGGGACCCGGGGTGACATGGCAGGAGCAGCAGCGGAAGAGCGCCGGCTCGCCACCGTCGTGGAGAGCTGGCTGGGCCGCCCCGTGCTGGTGATCGGCGACGCCATGCTCGACGAGTGGCGGTTCGCCGAGTCCGACCGGCTCTGCCGGGAGGCCCCGGCCCCCGTCCTCACCCTGCGCCGGCGCATCTCGGCGGCCGGCGGGGCGGCGAACACCGCCGTCAACGTGGCCGCCCTCGGCGGACGGGCGGTGCTGGTCGCCCCGGTCGGCGCGGACGTCGCCGGGGACGAGCTGCACGACTGCCTCGACCGGGCCGGGGTCTGGGACCGCACGGTCGCCCAGCCCGGCCGGCACACCCCGGTGAAGCGGCGGATGCTCGCGGGCAACCAGATCCTGCTGCGCGAGGACTCCGGCGACCCCGACGACGCGCTCGACACCGACGGGGTGCAGCGGCTGCTGACCGCGCTGGAATGCGCCACCGAGGAGCTGCGGGCCGCCGCCGGCGGCGAGACGCCCACCCTGGTCGTCTGCGACTACGGGCTGGGCGCGCTGCCTGCGCCCGTCCGCGCCTGGCTGGTCGCCGCCCGCGACCGGTACGCCACGATCGCCCTCGACGCGCACGACCTGGCCGACTGGCGAGGGCTCGCGCCGACCGTGGTCACCCCGAGCTTCGCGGAGGCGACCCGGCTGCTCGCCCGCGCCGCCTCGCGTACCGACTCGCACCTGCACCTGGACCACCCGGCGGCCGACCCGACGGACGGGCCCTCGGAGCTGAGCGTGGGCACCGCGCCGGGCGCGGCGGGTTCCCCGGCGGTCTCCGCGCCGGCCGGGATGCCGGGGGCCGGGGCGCGAGGGGCCGAAGTGCCGGGGGCCGGAGTACCGGGGGCCGGAGTACCGGGGGCCGGAGTACCGGGGGCCGGAGTACCGGGGGCCGGAGTACCGGGGGCCGCGCCGCCGCCGGCCGGGACGTCGCTCGGCCCGCCCACCGGCGGGACCGGCGAGCCGACGCCCGGCGAGGACCGGGTGGCGATGACCGGCGACGGGCTCAGCGTCACCGGGACCGGCGTGACCGTGAGCGCGCTGGCCGGCGAGGGGGTGGACCGGGCCGTGCTGGCCGAGGCCCGCCTCGCCGAGCTGCGCGCACACACCGGGGCGGACGTGGTCGCGGTGACCCTGGACACCGAGGGCGCGGTGGTCGGCGGCGCGGACGGTGCCTCCCGGCGCAGCCACAGCACCCCGGTCCCGGCGAGCCACGCCGTCGGCGCGGGGGACGCCTACCTGGCCGCGATGACGCTGGCGCTGGCCGCCGCCGCGCCCCTGCCGACCGCCGCGCAGCTCGCCCAGCTCGCCGCCACCATCACCGTGTCGGACACCGGCACCTGCGTGTGCCGACGGGAGGACCTGCTGCACGCGCTCGGCGCGCGCGGCGACGACGCCGGGCACCCCGTGCTGGTGGCCCCGGACGAGCTGGCGGCGATCGTGGAGGCCCAGCGCGGCGCGGGCCGGGCGGTGGTCTTCACCAACGGCTGCTTCGACGTGCTGCACCCGGGGCACGTGCGCTACCTGGAGCAGGCGCGGGCCCTCGGGGACCTGCTGGTGGTGGCGGTCAACTCCGACGGCAGCGTACGCCGGTTGAAGGGCCCGGACCGGCCGGTCAACCCGGTGGAGGACCGGGTCGCCCTGCTCGCCGCCCTGGGCTGCGTGGACCATGTGGTGATCTTCGAGGAGGACTCCCCGGCGGGCCTGATCGAGGTCGTCCGCCCCGACGTGTACGTCAAGGGCGGCGACTACCCGCCGGAGATGGTGCCGGAGGCCCCGCTGGTGCGCCGGCTCGGCGGCCAGGTCCGCACCCTCGGCTACGTGCCCGACCGGTCCACCTCCGCGATCATCGACCGCATCCGGGCGCACGGCCACCCGGCGACGCCGGTCGAGCCGGAGCAGGTCGACGCGCGCCGCCACGCGGCCGTGCCGGTCGAGCCGGAGCAGGTGGAGGCGCTCCGCCACCCGGCGACGCCGGGCGAGCCGGAGCAGGTGGACGCGCGCGGTTCCCGGGCGTCGACGCCGGGCCGGCCGGCGTGAACCGACCGGCCTCCCCCGCCTCGGGTCGCGTCGACCGACCGCTCGACCCCGGCACGACCGACGGGTTCCGCCGCGGGCGGCAGCTCGACGTGCTGATCCCGACCCGCAACCGGCCCGCCGAGCTGGCGGTCACCCTCGCCGGGCTGGCCGCCCAGGAGGGCGTCGCCGGGTTCGGCGTGGTGGTCAGCGACCAGTCCGACGGGGACCCCGCGTACGCCCACCCGGCCGCCGCGACGATGGTGCGGGCGCTGCGCCACCGGGGCCACCCGGTGCTGCTGACCCGGCGGCTGCCGCGGCGGGGGCTGGCCGAGCACCGGGCGTACCTGCTGGCCGCCTCCGCCGCCCGGTACGTGCTCTGCCTCGACGACGACGTCTGGCTGGAGCCGGGCACCCTGCGCCGGCTGGTCACCGCGATCGGCGAGCTGGGCTGCGGCTTCGTCGGCAACGCGGTGCACGGGCTGTCGTACGCCGACGACGTCCGGCCGCAGACCCACCGGCACTACGAGGAGTGGGCGGGCCGGCCGGTGCCGGAGCGGGTCCGCCCCGGCACCCCGCAGTGGCAGCGGGCGTCGATCCACTCGGCGGCGAACCTGCTGCACGTCACCGCGGGGCTGCGCCTGCCGGCGGGGGCGTGGCGGGCGTACAAGGTCTCCTGGGTCGGCGGGTGCGTGCTGTACGACCGGGCGGCGCTGGTCGACTCGGGCGGCTTCGACTTCTGGCGGCGGGTACAGCCCAACCACCAGGGCGAGGACGTGGCCGCCCAGCTCGCGGTGCTGGAGCGCCACGGCGGCGCGGGCGTCCTGCCCAGCGGCGCCTACCACCTGGAGTCGCCGACCACGGTCACCGAGCGGGACGTCGAGGCGTGGGAGGTCGTGCTCGCCGAATCACCTGAGCGGGTGTAAGAAGGGGACCCTTCTCGACCGGATGCGTTAACAGGGGGCCCTTCCTTACACCGCCAGCAGGTCGTGGGCCGCCTCCAGCACCTCGATCGCCGGCACGTCGGCGACGAACGAGTCCCGGTGCGGGCACTCGCCGTCGCCGGGGCGGTGCGGGTAGATCCCGGGGGTGCAGTCGACGCCGCAGACC